>RFSE01000190.1 GCA_009924135.1 Pseudomonadota bacterium
CATTCATGGCATCCCGGCCACCTTTCTGCTCGATGGCCAAGGGAAGATCATTGCCAGGAACCTGCGTGGCGATGACCTGGACGAAGCGCTGGCCAAGGCGCTAAAGAAATAGTCCTTGGCCGGAATTCTTTCTGGCGATTCTGCGTGGCACTGGTTAACTCTGCCGCGCATGACTAAAACCATCATCAAACCCGCCAAGGGCGCACCTGCCGTTGGCCCATACAATCACGCCGTCCGTGTCGGCGACCTGTTGTTCTGCGCCGGTCAGATTCCCATTGATCCGGCCACCGGCCAGCTCGTGCCGGGCGACATCAAGGAACAAACCCGCCGGGTGCTCGAAAACGTGAAGTGCATCCTCGACGACCAGGGGCTGGCCTTCGCAAATGTCGTGAAGAGCACCGTCTTCCTGACGAACCTCGCGGACTTCGCGGGCATGAACGAAATCTACAGCCAGTACTTCACCAGCGATTTCCCGGCCCGTTCCACCATCCAGGTGGCGGCCCTCCCGCGCGCTGCCAGCGTGGAGATCGAGGTCATCGCGCACTTCTAAGCAAGGAAGGCGGGAAAAGGTTTATAAGGAAGGCAGGAAGGCAGGAAAAGAAGGCTGCATTGCTGCTTACATGTCCTTCCTGCCTTCCTAAACCTCCCTGGCATGAAGCCCAAAAAAACATGGCGGGAGAAGCTTGCTGACGCCAAGGATTTGCCCAAGGTCCAAACCGTCACTGGCAGGCTGACCAAGTGTTGGGGAGAAGGCACCTTCGTCATTCCGGCGCCGGTGGAAGTGGATGCCTTGATGCGGCGCGTGCCCAAAGGGCGGCTGGTCACCATCAACGAGCTGCGTGGCGCTCTCGCGGCCCGGCACCACACGGATTTCGCCTGTCCCATCACAACGGGAATCTTCGCCTGGATTGCCGCGCATGCGGCGGCCGAGGCTGAGGCAGCTGGCGCAAAGCGCATCACTCCTTATTGGCGCACCCTCAAGCTGGGCGGGGAACTGAACGCGAAGTATCCCGGCGGCCTCGCGGGTGTACGCGCCAGGTTGGAGGCGGAGGGCCATCAGGTCCGGCAGAAGGGCAAACGCCTGTTCGTCACGGACTTTGAAAAACGGCTGGTCAAGCAACTGGTCTAGGAACCTCAATTGCGCATGGAACATCTGCTGTATCTGCTGTGCGGCGTCGCCCTGGGCGGTATCATTGGATGGTTGCTCGCCAGCCGGTTTCGGAGCGAGCGCAGCGAATCGCCCTTGCTCAATGTGAATTTGCTGGAGGACGAGTTGCGCCAGCAGATCGCCCACCGCGATGCCGAACTGGCCCGGACGCGCAGCCAGCTCGCCGAGGCGAGCGTCGGTCTGGCTGGCACTGCGGCGCGGCATAACGAGGCCGAAAAGCAGGTGGAGCAGGTTCGTGACAGCTTGCGGGTCCGCGAGGTCGAGTTGGCGGACGCCACGCTCAAACTTAACCAGACTGGCCACCAGCTCGCCGCCGCACAGGCGCAGCTCGCGGGAGCGAACAAACTGCTCACGGAACAGCGCGAGTTGCACGGGCGGCAAGTGCAGGAAGCCAGGTCGGCCCAGGAGAAGGCGTTGGCGGATCTCCGCGAAGCGTTCAAGGCCCTGAGTGCCGATGCCCTCAAGCAGACGCAGCCCGAGTTTCTGCGCCTTGCCAACGAGACGCTTGGCAAGTTCGCCGAGTCGGCGAAAGGTGATTTGTCGCAACGGCAGGAAGCCATCGCCACGCTCGTAAAGCCGCTGGAGGAGCAGTTGAAGACCTACCAACAGCGCCTCGCCCAGAGTGAGACTACGCAGTCCCAGGCCCTTGGCGAAGTGAAGAAGCATCTGGATTCGCTGGCACAACAGAGCCAGGTGCTTTCGACGGAGACTTTTCAACTGCGGCGTGTCCTCAGCTCAAATCAGGCGCGCGGCAAGTGGGGTGAGGAGACGCTCCGTCGCGTGGTCGAAGCCGCCGGCCTCAGTGCCCATTGTGATTTTATCGAGCAATTGCAATCCGATGACAAGAAGCCCGATCTCGTCGTGCGGCTGCCGGGTGATCGCCTCATCATCGTGGACGCGAAGGTGCCGGACCTCGACTTCCTCAACGCCCTGGGTACCGCCGATGAGACGAAACGCGCGGAATCCCTCGCCGCTCACGCGGACAAGCTGCGGGGCACCATCCGGGCACTGGCCGAACGCGATTATCCGGCGCAATTTCCCAACGCGCTGGATTACGTGGTGCTCTTCCTGCCGGCCGAGTCGCTCTTCAGCGCCGCCCTGGAAGGGGATCATGACCTGATCGTCTGGGCGGCTCAAAAACGCATCATGCTGGCCACCCCGGCCTCGCTCATTGCGCTGCTGCGTTCCGTGAGCGTGAGCTGGCAACAGCACGAACAAACGGTCAACGCACGCGAGATCGCCGAAGCCGCCGGGGAGCTGTTTGCACGGGTGGCCAAGTTCGTCGAGCACTTCGATCGGATTCGTAATGGCTTGGATCGCGCCAACTCCGCTTACAACGACGCCGTGGGCAGTTACGACCGGATGGTGCGTCCCAGCGGCGAGCGCGTGCTCAAACTCGGGGCGGCCAGCGGAGGCAAGGCCCTCGCCGAGGTGGAGCCCCTGTCGGACTCACTGCGCCCGCCGCCGGTGATCGCTTCAGGGAACCTGACATGAACATCATCTGCGGAAATCGCTTGCCCGCACTCCGGTGTGCCCGGAGACTCCGCCAAACGCTACCGTTGCATGGCTGAAGATAATCGCCCGCTGGAGTCGCTGCGCCGCCAATACGAGGTCGAAAAGGACCTGCACGGGCGGCTGATGAATTCCACCCGCACCCAGCGCACCACGCTGTTTGCCGAGCTTTACGACGAGTTGTTCCGTCGCGTGCCGGACCATCCTCGGCTCACGCGCCGCGATACTGAGGAATACAGCCGGCGGGCCGTCGCCGCCCGGATGAACATCCTTCGCCCGCACCTCGCCGGGGTGAAGACCTTCATGGAGATTGCGCCGGGCGACTGCCGGCTGGCCTACGAGATGTGCCAGCACGTTGACAAGGTCATCGCGCTCGACATCTCGGACCAAAGCGGCGGCCAGCAAAACGCGCCGAAGAACTTTCATTTCGAGACCTACGACGGCTACAAGTTGAACCTGCCGGACAACTCTGTGGACAAGGCGTTCAGCTATCAGTTCCTCGAACACGTTCATCCGGACGACCATGAGGACCATTTCCGCACCGTGTTGCGGGTGCTGCGACCCGGCGGCGTTTACATCTTCGATACGCCGCACAAGTATTCCGGTCCCCATGATGCTTCGTTCATGTTTTCGGATGAAGCGGAAGGCATGCACTTGAAGGAATGGACTTACCGGGAAATGGATGCGTTGGTCCGCAAGGTCGGTTTCACCGAGTCATACACCTACCGGTTTGGCAAATGCCGTCAGAGTGGACTGTGGAACGCGCTGACTTTTGGCATTGAAGCGTTAGTTGGAGCCTTTCCGGTCAAACTTCGAAAGGCGCTTTCCCGCCGGCTTTTCCTGGGCGTGACCATGCTGGTTCGCAAATAGGCTGCGGCGGAGCGCCATGAGACTCCGTCAGGCCATAACCCTCGCCGTCACCCTAGGGGTGCTTTCCATTGCGTTCTTTGCCCCCGTTCGCGTACGGGTGAACGGGACTTTTTGGAGTCATGTCTTCGATGTGGGACATTTTCCGTTGCTGGGCTGGCTGGCGGCCGTGTTGTTCTACACTTGGCCGGACCGGTTGCAGCCGGATTCGCGTCGATACGTTGTGGCGTTTGTTTTGGCGGCAGCCTTTGCGGCGGCAGTTGAAATAATCCAGCCGCACTTTGGCCGGACCCAGGACCTGGGTGACTTCATCAATGGCAGTCTCGGAGCCGCGTTGGCGCTCACGGGAATTGCCGCCTGGCGACGCACGAACCGGTGGTTTTGGCGCGGCGGACATGCGTTGGCCTTGTTCATCACGCTGGGAATCGCCCTTTGGCCGGCCTACGAAGAGTGGCGCGGCCTGCGCTGGAGACAGAAGCACTTCCCAACCTTGGGCGATTTCGAGAATGAAGAGGAACTGCGGCTCTGGCGTGCCCAGGGCGGTTCGCCCGGCCACGCTTCAAGCATTGCTTTCACCCGGGCGCATGCTTCCCAAGGGGAACAATCCCTCCGCATTGTCGGTGGAGCAGGGAACTGGGCCGGGGTGAACTACGATGCCGGGGACAAGGACTGGACCCCGTTTCGCGCCCTCGTGCTGGATGTTTTCAACCCCCGTGAGCCATTCCGGGTTTTTGTCCGGGTGGATGACAATGCCGCGGTTGCCAAGTTCGCGGACCGCTATGAACATGGGTATGACCTCGTCCCCGGTTGGAACCGGTTGCGCATCCTCACGGCAGAACTGGAGCGGGGTCCGCAAAACCGGCGGCTCAATTTGAAGGCCATCCGCCGGGTCGCGGTGTTCACCGGGGACCACGAGGCGCAACGTTTTTGGTTCCTCGACAACGTCCACCTGGAAACCCGCGATGAATGATGCCCTGGCAGCGTTCCGTCCTTTTCGTCCGGGTTGCCTTGGTTCAGAGTAACGCGCCTGCATGAACATCGCCTACGTCACGGCGGACGATCCGCACAACCTGAAAAGCTGGTCCGGCCTTTCCTTTTACATCGCGGAATCTCTGAAGCCGTACGGGGCGAAGATTCATTACCTTGGGCCGTTGGAATCCGAGGTGTCACCGACGCTGGAACTGCGGCGGCGATTTTGGCGGCTGTTCGGCAAGCAGGTGCTCGAAGACCGGGAGCCTTCCATCGTGCGCGGACGGGGGCGGCAAGTGATGGAGAAGCTCAAGGCAATGAAGGTGGATCTCATTCTGGCGACCCACACCGAGTTGCTGGCGGAATTTGAATCGGACCTGCCCATCGTCTATTGGAGCGATTCAAATTTTGACTGCATGCTGGATGCGTATCCTTATTTCCAAAACCTCAATCCGTGCGTCATCCGGCGTGGCCACGACTACGAGCGGCGGGCGCTGGAGCGGGCGGACCTGGTCTTCTACGCGTGCGACTGGGCGCGAGATGCGGCGATTAAGGCCTATGGTGTCGATCCGGAAAAGGTAAAGGTAATTCCGTTCGGCGCGAACATCCAATGTGACCGTACTGCCGCTGATGTGGACCAATTGATCGCGGCCCGTCCCAAGGACCGTTGCAATCTGCTCTTCCTCGGGAAAGTGTGGGCGCGCAAGGGCGGCGACACGGCGGTGACGGTGGCCGAGGAGTTAAACAAATCCGGGCTGCCTACAACCTTGACGTTGATCGGTTCGCAGCCCCCCGAGGGTAAAGTGCTGCCTTCCTTCGTGCGCAAGACAGGCTTTATCAACAAGAGTGATCCGGCAGGGCTCAAGCAGTTCAACAATCTCATCGCGCAGTCACATTTTCTGATCCTGCCCTCCCGGGCGGAGGCTTTTGGCATTGTGTTCTGTGAGGCCGCTTCGTTTGGGGTGCCGAGTCTGGCGACCAGGATTGGCGGCATTCCCACGGCGGTGCGGGATGGTGGCAACGGGCGGACCTTTCCGCTCGAGGCGCCGGCGACGGATTATGCCGACTTCATCCGCCAGCAGTTTGCCAATTACTCAAACTATGAAGCGCTGGCCCGGTCGGCCTTTCGTGAGTTCGAAACCCGGCTGAACTGGGGGGTGTCCGGGGCGACCGCGATAGGACACTTGCGAGCGATGCTGGCCAAGCGGAAGGCCTGAGGCTGGCTCGCGGATTTGCAGGGAGGTGGGATTGCCGATGCTGGCCTGACCCGGCCCGCAGACCGCCATTCTGAACGGGTGGGCTTGCTTACTCCGCCGGGACGGCCTCGGCGTCACTGGGAGTTTCATCTGCTACAGCTGCGGCGGGTTGGGCCGGGGCGGCAGCCTCCTGTTCTGTCGTGTTGACCGGCAACTTGATGGTGAACTGGGTCGAGCAGTCGGGACCGGGGGACTTCAATTCGATGTCGCCGCCGCCCGCCCGCACGATGGCGCGGGCGAGATGCAACCCGGCACCGGTATGGGGTGGAGTTTTGGTGGTGAAGTGCGGGTCCCAGATCTTGTCCTGAATGTCAGATTTAACCCCGGGGCCATTATCCCGAACGTGGATGAAGACATTTCCGAATGCCCGCTC
The DNA here is from genome assembly GCA_009924135.1 of Pseudomonadota bacterium. Taxonomy (GTDB): domain Bacteria; phylum Verrucomicrobiota; class Verrucomicrobiia; order Limisphaerales; family SXTU01; genus SXTU01. The sequence goes on from RFSE01000190.1 coordinate 6,146, forward strand.
CACGATCACGGTGACCAAGGGGGCACGCCTCGGTTCATCGGAAGGCTGCTCCTCATCGGTCGTGTCTTCAAAATGCCGCTTAATGACCGGCCCCTTGTCCGTATGAGCTTCGATGGCATTATGCAGCAGGTAGAGGACGGCGCGGCTGATTTCGCTGCGCATGCCCCACCATTGGACGGTGGGATCAACTTGCAGATCGATGGCGATTCCATAATAGCCAAACTCGGGATAAAGGAGCCTGACCGCATCGGACGCGATCTCCGCCGGACAGAGCAATTGCTGGCTGCGACTGTACACGGCGACATTTACAAGACGGCGCAGTTGCGCGCTGATCTTGCTGAAATCCACGTGCATCAGCCGCAACCGCAACCTGGCTTCCTCGCGGATCCGCTCATCCATCATGAGGGACCGGAGAGTCGCCAATCCCAAGGCGATGGGGGAACGAATGTCATCGAGGAAGGAGGCGGAAAGCTGGCCGAAACGCAGGTTCCAATGCGCGGTGGTCATGCCGTGCTGGAAGTCCGCCATCTTCTGCTGCAATTCCGCCTGCGCCAGCTTTTGCGCATCGGGGGCGAGCAGTTGGACGTTGAGTTCTTCATGCAGGCGCTTCACCTGCAGGGCCGCATGGATGCGTACGGTACATTCATTCGGCTCGGCTGGTTTGGTCAGGAAATCGAAGGCTCCCAACTGAAGGCCGCGATGGATGTCCTCGGACGTGAGGTCGGACGTGAGGAGGATGAAGGGAATGTTCCGCGTGCGTTCGTCCTGTTTGAGGAGCCGGCACAATTCCACCCCGTCCATTCCTGGCATGGACACATCCGCGATGACGATATCCACCATTTCCTTGCTGAGAAAATCGATGGCCGACTGGCCGCTGCCTACGGAGAAACACTCGTTGTTCAAGCTCTTGAGGCAATCACGGACCTGAAGCAGCGCGGTAGGCGTGTCGTCCACGACGAGGATGCGCGGGCGTGTGACGGCCCTGGCCACCAGCCGGGGGGAGACGGAGCCGGGCGGACGGGCTTCGGAAAGTTTGACTTGGACAGGCGGCATTGTGCTCGGGCGGGACATTAGGAGCCGGGCGGAGCGTAATCAAGAAGCAGATTAAAAGCAGGAGCGGAAACAGTTGACGCCGCTGCCGACTTCCGCCGGAATGGCACCACACGAGCGACAACGAACGCTCCAACGTCCCAACTTACCGCCATGAGCACCAACCTCCTCGCCGGTCTGAAGCTGCACACCATCGTCGTCGCCGACACGGGTGACTTTGAGAGCATCCGCAAATATCAGCCGCGCGATGCCACCACCAATCCCAGCCTCATCCTCAAAGCCGCCCAGATGCCGGAATACGCCGCCGTCGTGGATAAGGCCATTGCCGATGCCCGGCAGGAGGCCTCCGGCAGCGCGCTGTTGGGCGCGGCCATGGACCAGATCGCCGTGGCGTTCGGTCTGGAAATTCTCAAGATCGTTCCCAACCGGGTTTCGACCGAGGTGGATGCGCGGCTCTCGTTTGATACCGCCGCCTCCGTGGCGAAGGCCCGATCGTTGATCGCCCGTTATCAGAAGGCTGGCATCGCGAAGGAACGCGTGCTCATCAAGCTCGCTTCGACCTGGGAGGGCATTCGCGCCGCCGAGGAACTCAAGAAGGACGGGATCGCCTGCAATCTTACGTTGCTGTTCTCGTTTGCCCAGGCAGTGGCCTGCGCTGAGGCGGGCGTGCAACTCATCTCTCCGTTCGTCGGACGGATCCTCGACTGGCACAAGAAGAGCACAGGGAAGGACTTCGTTGGCGCGGAGGACCCCGGCGTGGTTTCCGTCACCGCGATTTACAACTATTACAAGCGCCACGGTTATCAAACTGAGGTCATGGGCGCGAGCTTCCGCAACGTCGGCGAAATCTTGGAACTCGCCGGCAGCGATCTGCTCACCATCAGCCCTGCGTTGCTGGAGGAAATGCAGAAGACCGCCGGCACGGTGGCCCGCAAACTCGACCCCGCCACCGCTCCGGCTTTGGGCCGCGAGAAGATCCACCTCGACGAAAAGGCCTTTCGCTGGCAGCACAATGAGGTCGCCATGGCGACCGAGAAGCTCTCGGAAGGCATCCGCCTCTTCGCCGTGGACACCCTGAAGCTGGAGAAGTGGGTAGCCGAGAAGCTCAAGTAGTCGCAATCTTCAGGTTGCGAATCCCCAATATCTGACGCGCAGGTTAAAACCAGCGACTACGCCAGCAGTTCGGGGATGACCCGGCCGCGCACGTCAGTAAGCCGGTGGAACCGTCCGCCGTGCAGGAAGGTCAGCCGCTCGTGGTCCAGCCCCAGCAGGTGCAGCATCGTCGCGTGCAGGTCGTGCATTTCCACGACATTTTGTACGGCGCGGTAACCAAAATCGTCCGTTGCCCCATAGGTCATTCCTCCCCGCACTCCTCCGCCGGCGAGCCAGACGGTGAAGCCCTGGGGATTGTGGTCCCTCCCGTCACTGCCTTGGGCAAAGGGCGTGCGACCAAACTCTCCGGCCCACAGGATCAGCGTGTCGTCCAGCAGGCCCCGCGCTTTCAAGTCTTTCAACAGCGCCGCGATCGGCTGGTCCACGACGAAGGCATTGCGCTCATGGTCTTTCTTCAAGTTCCCGTGCGAGTCCCACGGTGCGACGAATCGGATCCCACTTACGGCACTTAGCTCCACAAAGCGTACGCCGCGTTCGACGAGCCGCCGTGCCTGCAAGCATTGCCGGGCGTAACGGGCCTTGAGTGGGTCAGGGGAGTCGGTGCCGTAGAGCTGGTGGGTGGCCGCGCTTTCGCCGCGCAAGTCGGCGGCTTCGGGTACGGCGGATTGCATCGCGGCGGCCAGTTCGTAATTGCGAATCGCAGTCTCCACGGCGCCCGACTGGAGGCCCAGTTGGCGGGCGAAGCCCCGGTCGTTTTCCGCGATGAACGCAAGTTGGTTCGCGCGAGCCGACGCGGGACCGGTGGTGCTGAGGTTTTCCATCACTGCCCCGCCGGTGAGGTTGAACTGCGTTGCCTCATAACGAGCAGGGAGGAAGCCGCTGCTCCAGTTGGCCACTCCGCCGAGGGGCATCATGCCGCCATTGAGGACGACAAAGCCGGGCAAGTTCTCCGTCTCGGTGCCAAGCCCGTAGTTGGCCCACGCACCCATGCTGGGCCGGCCTTGCATCGTGCTGCCGGTGTGCAGGAAGTAGCAGGCCTGCGCGTGTTCCGGCGACGCGCTGGTCATGGAACGGATGACGCACAAATCATCCGCACAGCCGCCGAGGTGCGGGAAAAGCTGGCTCACCGGCGTGCCGGCCTGGCCGCGTGGCGAAAACTCCCAGGGGCTGGCGAGTGTTTTGCCAATGGCATCGAACTGCGTCGCATCAATGCGCATCGGGAACGGCTTGCCATGCTCCTCCCGCAGCCGGGGTTTGGGATCGAAGGTGTCCACCTGCGAGGGGCCGCCGTCCATGAACAGGAAGATGACACGCTTGGCCTTCGGCCGGAAATGGGAGTTGGCAGATGAAAGCTGGGGCAGAGCTGCCGCACACGGATTGCGTCCGAACAACCCCGCGAAGGCCAGCCAGCCGAAGCCGGTGGAGACGCGCTGAAGCATCGCGCGGCGCGTAAACCGTTCTGCTGATTGTTTCCCTGGCTTTGAGTTCATCGCAGGTAAAGGAACTCCTTCAAGTTGAACATCGCATGCGCGAAATCCTGCCAGGCTTTCTTCTCGTCGCCGGTGGCCGCGGCTTGTTGCGTCAGAAAGGTGGTGGCTCGCACGAGTTCGGTTTCGGTCGCGGGTCGGCTCAACACGTTGGTGTAGAGCCAGCGGATACGGGCCGGGGTATCACCTGTTTGGGCCAGCGCGCGGGTGGCGAGGTGCGCGGCTTGATCGAGGATAAACGGGTCGTTCAGCAAGGTAAGGCTCTGGGTGGGGACGTTGGTCGGTTCCCGACGACCGGTGGGGGCGAGTGCCCGAGGCTGGTCGAAAGCGAAGAGGAACGGCGCTGGGTGGTTGCGCCGGACTTCGAGGTACAGACTGCGCCGACCGCGTCCGTCGAGCGGGCCGTCCACCGGCGTGTAATCGTCGCGCTGGCTGGGCGGAACGGTCACGGGCACCCCGGGACCGAAAGCCGTTCTGTCGAGGCGGCCGCTTGTGGCGAGGACGGCGTCGCGGAGGGATTCTGCGTCGAGGCGGCGCAGGGGCGCATGGGACAGCAGGCGGTTGTCAGGGTCCTTCTCGATGGCAGCCAGTGAGGTGTCCCCGCTCATGGCGAACGCACGACTCGTCAACATGAGCCGTAGCATCGCCTTCACGGACCAGCCCTGGGCAATGAACTCACTGGCCAGCCAGTCCAACAATTCAGGGTGGCTCGGGGCTTCGCCCAACTGGCCGAAGTTGTCCACACTGCGCACGAGCCCGGCACCGAAAACGTGGTGCCAGAGGCGGTTCACCATGACGCGCGCCGCAAGCGGATTGCGGAGGACATCTTCAGCCAGCTCGCGCCGTCCACTACTGGTACGTGATTGGTAAGGGACGCTGTTGAAGGCAGCGAGGAAGTGTCGCGGCACGGTCGCGCCGGGCTTTGCGTGGTCGCCGCGCGGGAAGAACGCCGTCTCAAAAGGCGGCGCTTCATCCGAGACGGCGACGATTCGCGTGGGGACGGGGACAAGGGATTCGGACTCGCGGAAGCGGGTGACGAGCGCGGCTAGGGAACCTCCCTCGCCCCCACCGGGGGAGAGGGATTGAGGG
>RFSE01000020.1 GCA_009924135.1 Pseudomonadota bacterium
TCTATAACGTTAAGGTATATAGTGGCGATGGCTGGACAACTGTCAATGGACAGGCTAGCGAGGCTCCAATTGCAAGCTATTCGAGAGTATTAAAATCGCCGCCATTTAGCTCGACCACCTTGACGCCTCTTTATACCGCTTGGGCCGTGAATTCATCCTTCGGCGTTGATGTTGCAAAGGGCTTCCGTACCAAGAGTTCCTTCTCCTATACGCTTACATCACCTAACCCCATCGATGTGCCGTTCCCGAAAAAGATGGGATGGGGCGGTGGCTGGATGCCTCAGGGCTTGTTGCAGCGTGCGGGGGACTCGGTTCCTAATCTGCGTTTCATCTGTGCAAATCTGTGGCTAACCAACTTCACCACGGGTCACGGCCTGCTGGAATTTCACCATGTCCGTGACCAGCTCGTAACTGTAACGGACGAAGAGCTTGCCGGCGTCGTAGTCCGGCGAGGGCGGCTGGTCCACACCCAGCGCGTGACGGACCAGGCGGGCAGGCAGGTTCACGCCCACGCCTGTGGCGAAGTAAACCCACGCGGGGAAGCGCGGGTTGATCTCGATGAGGTACACGTCGTCGCCCTTGACGATGCATTCCAGTTCGAACGGTCCGCGCCATTTTAGTTCGCGGATGAAGCGGTTTGCGGCATCCAACATGGCCTGGTGCTTGATGGTCACACCGGTCCAGATCTTGCCCAGCGAGGTGACGCTGATCTTCTTGATGCCCACGGTGCCGAGCGAGCCGCCTTCACCGTCACCCACGCCGATAACGTTGAGTTCCTCGCCGCTCACGATGCTTTGCACGATGATGGGGTAACCCCATTCCGCGACGAGCGTGTGGAAGTGCCCGACGGCCTGCGTCGTGGTGTAGGCGGCATAGGCCTTGTAGAAGCTGCCCTTCACCATGACCGGCAGGCCGAGTTCCTCCACGGCGGCGACGAGCTGGTCCAGCGAGGTGCAGATCTTTGTCTTCGGCAGCTTGATGTCCATGCGCTCGGCGACCTCGGTGAGCTTGTCCTTGCCGCGCAGTTTGAACTGCTCCATTGAGGGCAGGAAGGTGGCGATGCCCATGTCCTTCAGTTCGCCCGCACGCTTGATGTAGAGCGGCAGCTCGGCATCGAGGTTCGGGATGAGCAGGTCGAGGCCGTGCTGGTCGCGGATGTAGGCGAGCCGGTCGAAATAAGCCCCGCCGTCACCGGAGGGGTACGGCATGATAAACGACCGGTCCACGACCCAGTCCATGTAAATGCCCGGCTCCATCGCATCGTAGGCCAGGCCGATGATGCGGGCCTTGAGGTCGGCATCTTCCTTGAGCGAGCGCGCGACACCGACTCCGGGACCGGGATTGTCCACGGCATTGATGCCGGATACGCCGATGGCGAGGTTTTTCATGATCAGTCGAGGCCGAAGTTTTTGAGCTGGCCGCGGAAGTCGGTGCAATCGCGCCGGGCTTCCTCGAGGGACACCTCGAAGTGTGCGACGAGCTGCTGCGCAATCTCCTCGTCGCTGCGGCCTTCCTTGAGCGAATGCATCACCACCATGCCCGTGGTGCTGACCTGGAAGCTGTCACCCGTCTGCGGGTCGAAGACAAAACCCTCGTCAGAGAGGGCGAGTTGATGGAGTCGGGGCATAAAGGGGCAGGGTGATGAGGTTCAGAGGGAGCGATGGCGACGATGTTGGCAAAGCGTAATAGCTGGCCAGCAGAGCAGGTTTCGAGGGGCATGGCGAGCCCGTGCTGCCGGGGAGACGCCCGGGGACGCGGCCGGAAGGACGGTTCGCCTGTTGCTCATGGCCGTCAGCAAAGCACCCGTGTGTTAAGCAATTGTTAGGAACGCGTAAAACCGGCCTGCGGTAAATCCCGTAGCCGGGACGATGCAGTTGAGCCACGGATTAAACACGGAGCCAACTATGCCGGGGCCGCTTTGCCCGTTGTTTGACCCGAACCGTTTGGTCCCGGCAGGCAACTTCGACAAAACGCGTGTTCTGCTCGTCCCCATCCGTGTTCCGTCCGTGTTTCATCCGTGGCTAATGAATCGGTCCGTATAGGCTGGGGCGGGTCCGGTCAGCGTCCTGATACCAGCACCATATTGGCGTACTGGATGGTGTCGCCGGTGCGGATGAGGCCGATGGCCTTGGGCACGCGCTGGCGCAGTTGCTCGTGCGGCTCGAAGTCCACGGCGCAGCCCTGAAGCGCACGGACAAACTCGTTGCGCGTCTTGCGCGAGTTTTCCGCGACGAACTCCTGCGCCATGTAGGCCTGGCTGACGTGGAAGTTCTGACGGACGGCGGCGAGCACTTGGAGCACGGTCGGCACGTTGTCCACGAGCGAAAGGTCCACAGTTTCGAGACCGGGCCAGAAGGGGAAGCCGCGGTCGGCGATGACCAGCATGTTCGTATGGCGCACCCGGGCGAGCAACGAGTTCAGGGCCGGGTTCAGTATTCCGGTGATGAGCATGACGGGAGGATGGCCCGCTTGCGGCAGCGAGGAAAGAATGATTCAGTCCACGCCATCTGAAATGAAGGCCGCACGCATCCTCACCTCGCTGTTGCTGGCGGGCACGCTGCTGCTCACCGGCTGCCAGATGTACGACGAATACGGCCTGACGCACAAGCTCTGGGCGGACCCCAGCCTGACGGACCGTTACACGCCAGCCGGAGCACCCAACCTGAAATCGTTTCAACGGCCGACCTCAACCCGGACATTGGTCGCCTACGACGAACACCGGGAACGCGACAGTTCGGATCGCCGTCGGGCATTCTACCTGCCGGACAGTGCAAAAGCCCTCGCCGCGCATCGCAAGCCGGGCTTCGCCTCGTCGACCCCGGGGCCGGACTGGGTGGAGATTCCGGTCATCACCGCCGACCAGGCTGCCCCGGACGCAACCTTGTATCTTCGTCTCGCGGCGGACAACCAGACCTTCACGATCTTCCGCAATGGTGTGCCGGACGGGCCTTATCAGTTGCCAACGTATGTGGACCAGAGCAGCACGGCGTTTCGCGTGGTGATGACGCCCGTGGCCGTGGTTGCGGGCGTGCCGCCGGAGCAACCGATCGTATGTTACTGCGCGGCTGGCTTCCGTTCGTCGATCATGGCGCGACGCCTGGCCCAGGCGGGGCACCGGGAAGTCTTCAACCTCGAAGGCGCGATCTTCGACTGGGCGTGCGAAGGCCGCCCGCTGGTCAATGAGCACGGTGCGACCCAGGCGGTTCACCCGTTCAACTGGATGGGCCGCCTGATGCTCCAGCGCCAACACTGCGCAGCGGTTCCAGCACTGCGGCATTAACGAACTGCAACCGGGCATTGCCAACGGCGGATGGTTGGTTACGCTGCTTGGTGGCTGGGCCACCGATCCCGTGGCGGCCGAAGGCGATTTTTTCCGTGCCCTATTCGCATCCGCAACACATAGACAAGCAGACCGCACTCCAGCGGATTCCGCATCTTCTGCCCGGTGCGCTGGTGCTGACGGCCACGGCGGGCTTCATCAACACGCTGTCGCTGGGCTTCTTCCGCACCCCGGTAAGCCACATGACGGGCGCCGTGTCGCATCTCGGACTGGATGTGGTGGCCCGGAACACCGAGGACGCCGTGACCTCGGCGGGCATCATCATCGGATTCATTTCGGGGGCGATGATCGCCGGCGTGGTCGTGGGGGCATGGAAGCTGATCCCCAGCCGGAGTTACGGCGTGGCCATGATGATCGAAGGCGCGTTGCTGGGCCTGGCCAGTTACCTGCTGCTGCACCAGCACCGGCTCGCGCTGCCAATGGTCTCCATGGCGTGCGGCCTGCAAAACGCCATGACCAGCAGCTACTGCGGGCTGATGATCCGCACCACGCACGTGACCGGACTGGTCACGGACATTGGTGTGATGCTCGGGCACTGGGTACGGCACCGGCAAATTGACCGGTGGAAACTCAGTTTCCTGACAGCGATTTTCTTTTCGTTCGGCGTGGGCGGCGTCCTGGGTGCGCTGGCGGATGCGTGGGTGGGGCCGGCGTGTCTGGCGCTGATGGGGTGCGGGTGCGTCCTGGCCGGCGGGCTGTACTGGTTTGCCACGCATCGCGGCGTGGTGGACGTGATGCTCGACTCCATGCCCCAGCCGCCGCGCACGGGCAGTTTTCCCAGCAACTAAACCGGCTGTCCGCCGCCTGCCAACAGGATTGCATCCGTGTTGGCCCGTGCTTAAATCGCCCCGTTCAGCATGCGCATCCTCATCTTTGGCTCCAGCGGGCAGATCGGCACGAACCTGGCCCTGCGCTTGCTCGCGGACGGTCATGAGGTCACGGGCGTGGACAAGCGCGCCAACACCTGGACGGATTGCTTCCCCACGTTGCTCCAAGACCTGAGCGGGAATTGCCCCGCTTCGGAATCGGGCCTCGGCGGCGCGGAATATCCGCGGCCGGACGTGGTGGTGCATCTGGCCGCCAATGCGAAAGTCCACCAGCTCGTGCGCGAGCCGCACCGGGCGCTGGAGAACATCACCATCACCTTCAACGTGCTCGAATACTGCCGGCGGGCGCGTCTGCCGCTGGTGTTCTCCAGCAGCCGCGAGGTGTATGGGGACATCCACCGGTTCGCCACGGCGGAGGCCAGCGCGGACTTCGCCTACACGGAGAGCACCTACTCGGCGAGCAAGATTGCCGGCGAAGCGCTGATCTATTCCTATGCCCGCTGCTACGGGCTGCCCTATCTGGTCTTCCGGTTCAGCAATGTCTATGGCCGGTTCGACAACGACATCGAACGCATGGAGCGCGTGATCCCGCTGTTCATCCGGCGCATCGCAGCCAACCAGCCGATCACGGTGTTCGGGCCGGACAAGGTGCTGGATTTCACCTACGTGGATGACTGCGTGGACGGCATCACCCGCGGGGTGGTGGCGCTCGCGGCGGGCCACGTGCAGAACGAAACGATCAACCTCGCGTGCGGCCAGGGCAACACGCTGGTCCGCATGGCGGAGCTGGTGGGGCAGGCGCTGGGCAAAACCCCGCAAATCAACGTGGCTCCGACGCAGCTCGGTGAAGTGACGCGTTACGTGGCCGATATTTCGAAGGCCAAGGCGCTGCTTGGTTACGCCCCGCAGGTGCCATTGGAGGCGGGCATCCCCCGCGCCGTGGCCTGGTCCCGGGAGTGGGAGGCGCGAAGACAATAGTCATGTCCCCACCGGCGTCTTGGGGCTTCCGCCGGAGGGCGCACTTGCGGTAGGATAATCCTCACGAAATGTACTCGCCGAAGCTGGATACCTTTTTGAAGCTGGCATCGCAGGGAAATCTCATCCCGGTGACGCGCCGCATTCTCGCGGATTTCGAGACGCCGTTGTCCGCCTACAAGAAGATTCGCGGTCAGGGGGAATCGTTCCTGTTCGAGTCCGTGGAGGGCGGCGAACACCTCGGACGTTACTCGTTCGTGGGCTGCAATCCACGCGCGATCATCAAGCAGACGGACAACCGCATCGAGGTGATCGCTGACGGCAAGGTGGTGGAGAAGTTCGCCATCCCCACGCCGGGCAAGGAGCCGTGCGAGAAGTGCGTGCGGGACGGGCTGGAAGTCGTGGAGCGCGTGCTGGCCCGTTATCGGCCGGTAAACGTACCGGGACTGCCGCGCTTCACGGGCGGAGCGGTGGGCTTCATCGGCTACGAGTTCATCCACGACGTGGAACCGATCGTCCCTCGTCCGCCGAAGGACGAACTGGGCACGCCGACGCTGTATTTCCTCATCGCGGACGAGCTGCTCATCTTTGACCGTGCGGAACAGACGATCACGATTTTGGTGAACGCGGTGCTCGAAGACGCGGCGTCCCCGGAGGAAGCCTACGAAAACGCGGTGGCCGAGATCGAACGGCTGCTGTCGTTGCTGGAGCAACCCAGCCTGCATGTGCCGGCCACGGTGCCGTCGCAACTGGCCCCCGCGCCCTTCGAGTCGAACACGACGAAGGTGAAGTTCATCGCCAACGTGCTCGAAGCGAAGACGCACATCACGGCGGGCGACATCATCCAGGTGGTCGGTTCCCAGCGCTTCAGCGCCCCGGTGAAGGCCAGCCCGCTGGACATCTACCGGGCGGCGCGGACGATCAACCCCTCGCCGTACATGTTCCTGCTGGAACTGGGCGACTTCGCACTGGTGGGCGTGTCACCGGAGATTCACGTGCGGTGCGAGGAGAAGCTGATCGAGATCCGCCCCATTGCCGGCACGCGGCCGCGCGGGGCGACGCACGACGAAGACCTGGCGATGGAAAAGGAACTGCTCGCCGACCCAAAGGAACGCGCCGAGCACGTGATGCTCGTGGACCTGGCACGCAATGACATCGGGCGCGTGTGTGATTACGGCTCGGTGCAGGTGAAGGAGCTGATGGTCATCGAGCGTTACAGCCACGTAATGCACATCGTGTCCCAGGTGGAAGGCCGGCTCGCAGCGGACAAATCGGCGTTTGACCTGATGCGCGCGACCTTCCCGGCGGGCACGGTCAGCGGTGCGCCGAAGATCCGCGCGATGCAGATCATTTCCGAACTGGAAGGCACCACGCGCGGACCGTACGCGGGCTGCGTGGGCTACTTCAGCTTCAACGGGAACTGCGACACGGCCATCACCATCCGCACGGCCCTCGTGAAGGACGGCCGGGTGTACGTCCAGGCAGGCGGCGGCTGGGTGACGGACAGCGATCCCGAAGCGGAACTTCAAGAGACGGTCAACAAGTCCAAGGCCATGCGCAAGGCAGTGGCACTGGCGGAGACGTTCGCGCAGGGATGACTGCGGAGCGCTGGTCTCCGACCCGGCGCGTTCCTGTCAGCTGGTTACAACGCCGGGTCGGAGACCGGCGCTCCACTCACGCCGCCCGGGCCATCCGGCGACGCGTCCACCAGCCGTTGAACTGATCCAGCACCACCGCGAGGATCACCGCCGCACCGATGATGATGCGGCTGTAGTTCTGGTCGATGCCGAGGATCACGATGCCGTTGTCGATCATCTTGATGATAAGCGCGCCGAGAATCGCGCCGAACGCCGAGCCTTTGCCGCCGGAGAGACTCGCCCCGCCCACGACAGCGGCGGCGATCACGTCGAGTTCGTAGCCCTGGCCGTCGCCGCTGGTGGCGCTGCCGTAATAGCCAATGGCCAGCAGGGCCGCGACCCCCGCCGTGAGGCCGGAGTAGATGAACATCTTCAGCTTCACCAGTTCCACCCGGATGCCGCTGAACCGGCTGGCGAGTTCGTTGCCACCCACCGCATACGCATGCCGGCCCGGCGCGAGGCAGGTCAGGTAGATCGTCCCACCGATCATCACCGCGATCATCACCGCCAAGGGCACGAGGCTCAGCCCATCGCCCGTTTCCCAACGAATCAGATAGCGGAAGGCTTCAGGAAAATCACCGACGGACTGGCCGCTGGTCATTACGAAAGCCTCGCCCCGGAAGATGGCCATGGTACCCAGCGTGATGATGAAAGGGTGCACCTTGAGTGTGGTGACCATCACGCCGTTGAGCACGCCGCAGAGCAGGCCGACGAGCAGGCAGGTGGTAATTCCCAAGATCAAAGCCTCGTGCGGCGGCGAAGTGGCCAATGCCCCGCCGGGGCCAAACGCGCGGAACACCATCGCGCCCACCACTGAGGCCAGCGCGTAGATCGCACCGACGCTCAAATCAATCTGGCCCGCAATGATGATGAAGGTGGCACCCACCGCCATGATGCCGATGAAGCTCGTGTCCTTGGCGAGCTGCGCGAGGTTCTGGTAGTTGAGGAACTTGTTGCGCTCCTCGAGCACTGGCACCCGCTCGCCCTTCTCGACGGTGAAGACGCGTTCGCGTTCGCCCCGCTCGTTGACCTGAAGTTTGGGCACTTTCACAGTGCCACCAAAGAGGGCGAGCATGGCCCCCAGCAGGAGGATGACGAGCAGCAGCCCCCCTTCCTGCATGCCGAATAGCGCCGAACGGGCGCGGATGGAAATGCGTTTGGCGGTGTCCATTTTGGTGACCGAGGATAGCAGGCGGGGCAAGGGCCGCAATCCCGGGGTGAGATTTTCTCCTTACCCCGCCCGCGCCGACCCGATACCGTCGGCGGTCTGAATTGAAATGAAGAAGCCTTCGCTGCTGATTATTTTTCTGACCGTGTTCCTGGACCTCGTGGGGTTCGGGATCGTGCTGCCGCTGCTGCCCGTGTACAGCGAGAACTTTGGCGCCAGCGGGTTGCTCGTCGGCGTGATCATGGCGTCGTTCTCGGCGATGCAGTTCTTCTTTGCGCCGATGTGGGGCCGGTGGTCGGACAAGGTGGGGCGCCGCCCGGTCCTGCTGATCAGCGGGTTCGGCTCGGCGGTGTCCTACGCGATTTTCGCCATCGCTTCCGGCATGAAGGGCGACACCGCGCTCTGGCTGCTGCTGGCTTCCCGCATCTTCGCCGGTATCTGCGGAGCCAACATTTCCGTGGCCCAGGCTTACATCGCGGACATCACGCCTCCGGAGGATCGCTCGCGGCGCATGGGCCTCATCGGCATGGCGTTCGGATTGGGCTTCATCCTGGGCCCGGCGTTGAGCGGACTGAGCCTGGCGGGCTTCAACATCCTCGGGTTTAAATTCAACGGCTTCGGTTCCACCGGTCCGGGCTGGGTCGCGGCGGCCATGTGCCTGGGCAATTTTCTGCTGACGCTGGCGATCCTTCCAGAAAGCCGTCAACCGGGCTCCGAACACGCTCCGGAACGTCCGCGCCTCGCACTGTGGACGCACACGCTCACGCGTCCGCAGGTCGGACTGCTTGTGTGGCTGTTCTTCCTCGCGACGTTTGCCTTCACCTGCTTCGAGACCACGCTGGGCCTGCTGGTGATTGACCGCTTCAAACTGGACATCCACAAGCCCGACGACGCGAAAATCATCGGCTATCTTTTCGCCTACTGCGGCATTGTCGGGGCCTTTGTGCAGGGTGGGGCGATTGGCCGTGCGGTCAAGAAGCTCGGCGAGCCCAAGCTCATCGCCGTGAGCATGCTGTGCACGGCAGCCAGCCTTGCCCCGCTGCCGTTTGTGAGAACGTGGGGGGAACTGCTCGTGGTGCTCGCCCTCCTGGCCATCGGTTCGAGCATGGCACGCGCGCCGATCTTCGGCCTGCTGTCCATCCTCACGCCCGCCTACGAACAGGGTGAAACCATCGGCGTGGCACAGAGTTTTGGCAGCCTCGCACGCATCGCGGGGCCGATTTTTGCCGGATCGCTTTTCCACCTGCACCCGTCGTGGCCTTATCTGGCATGCGCCGGGGTGTCACTGGTGGCCGGATTTCTGGCTTGGGGCAAACTCCACCATGCGGTGAAGCCTGCTGCTTAAGGCAGCCGTTCCCCACGCGCCGCTTCCAGCAACCGGTACCACTCCTCGCGCGTCAGCTCGACGCGGGGTGAGTTCGCGCCTTCGCGGATCTTCTCCGGCTTCGTCGAGCCGACAATGGGCACGATGCCTGCCGGATGTTTCAGCAGCCACGCCAGCGCCACGGTGCCGCGCGTGCTGCCGCGCAAGCGCGCGAGCGCGTCCAGCTCCTGAATAATGCGTTCCACGCGGTAACTCTCCTGGGACGGCAACAGCCGCCGCGCGCCGTCGGCCAGCAGGCCGCCTGCGAGCGGGCTCCACGCCAGCGGCGTAAGGCGTTCAGCCAGACACTGGTCCAGCGTGCCGTCGGTAAAGGTGCTGAGGTTGGCGAGGCTGATTTCCACCTGGTTTACGAGCAACGGATAGTCGAGGGCGCGCTGGAGGGCCGTGACTTGCGACGGACGGAAATTGCTCACGCCGAACTCGCGCACCTTGCCCTGTTGCCGGAGCTGGTTGAAGGCGACCGCCACCTCCTCCGGGTTCATCAGCCAGTCGGGGCGGTGCAGTTGGTAAAGGTCGATGGTCTCGATGCCCAGCCGCCGCAGCGACTGTTCGCAGCTCCACAATATGTGCGCCGCCGAGAAATCGTAGCGCACCGGCGCTTCCGGCAGTGGCTCGCCCGGCAGCCGGATGCCGCACTTGGTGGCGATGCACACGCGCGCCCGCATCCCGCTGACCTCGCGCAGCACGTCGCCAAAGGCTTTCTCCGCGCGGCCGCCGCAGTAGATGTCCGCGTGGTCGAAGAGCGTGTAGCCCGCTTCAAGGGCCGCGAGGATGGCCGCGCGGCCGACGGTGCGGCCCAGTTCTTCCGTGTCCGCGATGCGCCAGCAACCGTAGGCCAGGCGGCTCGTGCGCAGTGAGCTTTTACCGAGGAGAATCGTGTTCATAATCCGCAATCCGCCGGAGCGTAGGCATCCCCGCGCGGAGCGGAAAGCGGAAAAGACTTCGGACGCCGGATTCGGCGGGCCGGCGGCTGAAACTTTTTACTTCACCGGAGTAAAAACTCCCGCTTGCCAAGACCTCTCATGAGCGTAGGGTGGCAACAGTTTGGTGTAGTCGAATTAAGCCTATGTGCACCTCCCAATCCAGCCGGGGTCACGCGCTGCGACGCGGCCTCTTCTCCGCGTTCACGCTCATCGAACTGCTCGTCGTCATCGCGATCATCGCGATATTGGCCGGGATGCTGCTGCCCGCATTGAGCAAGGCCAAACTGAGAGCGACAGCCACGCTGACCTTGAACAACCTGAAACAGTTGCAGCTGGCCTGGCAGCTCTACGCGGGAGATCAGGATGACCGGCTCGTGCAGGTGCATTTGTATTACAACCCTTACGGCACGGGGAATCCCAGCGGCGGAGGTGCGGCGGTGAAAAATCCTGAGGCCTGGGTGATTGGGGACATGCAAAACAACGCGACCTATGAAATGCCCGGTGATGTCAGCCCGAATTATCCCACCAACACCTACGGGCTGACCCGGACGCCGTTTAACCGGTACATGTCGGGGAACACGGCGGCTTATCGCTGCCCTTCCGACAAAAGCACCTTCAACAACTACCCCCGTGTGCGCAGCTTTTCCGCCAACAACTTCATGGCCGGCCATGACAACTTTGCCACCGGCTCCACGGGTGGACGGATATTCTTTCGTCAGAGTGAAATTGACGTACCGGCAGATCGTTACGTTTTCATCGAGGAATTCGACGGGAGCATTAACGACGGATTCTTTCTTATGAATTTTTATGCAACCGCCGGGACCACCCAGATCGACGTCCCAACAACGCACCATAGCGGGGCTTATCCCTTGAGCTTCAGCGACGGGCACTGTGAATTGGTTAAGCTTCAAGCCATCCGCAACTGGGTTGCCGGTGCGTGGCCCACCGTGGGCAACGCCGATTGGCAATACCTCAAGGACAAATGCACCTTCTGACCATGGCCGTACGCCAGCACGCCTTGCTCCTTCTTTGGATGAAACCACTGCTACTGTTGCTCCTTTGCGTTTCCCTGCTGGGATGTCGGAAACAAAAGCCAGATCCTACCACGCCAACGGCAACGGAAGCCGCTGATGCTGCCCTCGCCACTTCGCCCGACCGGCCCGCGCCCATCATCCCCAGCACGGCACCCCGGCCTGCGGGCGACCACCCCGGCGAGCCGGCCAATCCGAAGGAAGTCCGGACAGCTTATCACCAATACTTCGACCGCATGGGGAGCTTTCCCACCGGCTGGCAGGACATGGTCAAACGCAAACAGCTGCCCGCTGTCCCTCAAGGGAAAAACGGGCAGCCGCTGGATTTCAAACAATTTACGCTCTGGGAGGCCGGTCGGCCTCCGCAGTAAGGCAACGCCTACTTGGCGTGGTCCTTCACGTACTTGATCGCGCCGGCCACGAACTCGGTTGGTTCCTTCGCGAAGGTGCCATTGTCCGTTTCGATGGCCATCACGCCGGGCCAGTTGGCCTTCTTCAACTCGGCGAGCAGGCCGGTGTAGTTCGCGTCGCCGGTGCCAACCATCACGTCCAGAATGACGCTCTTGCCGTCGGCGGTCTTCTCGGTCTTCTTGTCCTTGAGGTGGATGTCGTACACCCGGCCCTTGTAGTTCACAAATTCCTTGCCGGCATCGAAGCCCGCGCCGGTGAGATGGCCCACGTCCATGCACACGCCGATGCGCGCATCGCGGTCCTTGAGCACGGACCAGACCTTCTCGGGGGTGCCATAAACGGAGTCCTTGCCGTGGTTGTGGATGGCTAGCTTGATGTCGTATTCCTTCACCAGTTCCTCGAGGCCGTCCCACAGCGCCTTGTCATTCTTCGGCTCGACGACGATGACCTTGATGCCCATGGCCTTGGCGAACTCGAAGAGCTTGCGGTTCTTCTCCTTCTCCGGCGAGGTGCCGGCGACACCGAAGGTGTAGAAGTGAATGCCCTTGGCATCGAGGATGGCCTTGCGGCGCTTGGCTTCGTCCAACGAGCCGTTCGGGTCCATGTGACTGCCGATGGCCTGGAGTTCTTTGATGCCGTGCTTCTCACAGAAGGCGACGACTTCGTCGAACTTCATGTTCCGGCAGGTCCAAGTCTGGAGCCCGACCTTGGGTGCGTAATCCGCCGCGCGGGTGGAGGTGAGGACGAGACTGGCCAGGGCCAGCGTGAGGAGGAGTTTGATTTTCATGGTTGCTGAAAGGGGCTCAACGGTTGGTTGGTTCGTGGATCAGTTGAAAAGTAATGGCTGGTGCCTAACGTGTAACGGTGGAAGCGTAAAACGTAAAATGTAAGGAACGCAAGCAAACCACTGGTCCGGTCATTTCCGCACAACGCAATATGTTTGCCGTGCGGTCACTTCGCCGGCGTCACCAACAAGTTATCGAACTGGATCGGCGTGCCCGAGAACGGCAGGCCCCAGATGGAGGGACGACCGGCGGCGGGTTCGGCGGTATCGGTAAAGTTGACCTGCCACGCGGCAGGTTCGGCTTCAAGTTGCGGCCAGGCCTTGCCTTCGGCCTTCCATTCACCGTCCTTCACCTTACGAACTTGGAATTTCAGCGTCACCCACGCGCCGGACTTCCAGTCGAAGGGGATGGCGGCCTTTACTTCCTCGCCCTTGTAGATTTCGAGCATCTTCTTGGCCGGGGAGACCTGCAGCTTGTAGCCGCCCACGCCGTTAAGGCCCACGGCGAGCACGGGGAAGCGCCGGCCCTTGCCGGTGCCCAGCAGGCTTGCTTGCACGCTGAGCCCGTCCTTTTCCGTGGGGCCAAAGAGCACGCCGAAGGTTTCGAGCGGGTCGCCGGGCAATTCCAACACCTTGCCGCTGCCGGCCGCCTTCACGGCGAACCCGCCGTCCAGCACGAGCATGCCATCGGGCACCTTGCCCTCCTCGGCTTTATCGAAATCCTGCGAGTAAATCGCTATGGCGGCCGGTGCGCCGGTGGCTTGGGCGAGCTTGTCCTTCTCCAAATGAACCTTGATCCAGTTCCCGAGCGACGAACTACCCTTGCCGTAGCCGCCGGGCAGATCAACGTAATCCTGGGTCTGGATGGCCGGAGGCGGTCCCCACTGCGCAGGGAAGGAGCGGTCCACCGCCGTGGCGGTCAACGCGGCTGCGAGCAGGGCAAGGAGAACATGCTTCATACGTGTGCTTACTATTGTTGGCAGGATAGACGGAGGCAACCCCGGAAATGTTTCGTTGATTGTGATCATGGGCAATGCCCGTAGGGGAGGACATCCATAGGCCTCATCGGCCTGGCGGTGTTCCTCCGGATTACGAGTTGATCATCGCTGAGATGCCGCGCCTGGCAGAGCACACCACCCGCTCGTGAAGCGACGTACGCTTTCACTCTGATTCCCCAGCAGCCAAGCTGCGGGTTATTCCACGAATGCCTCCAAAATTTGGGCAGCGATCGTACGCTGGCATTTATCCAACTCGGCGCGAAGCGCCTTGGCGTCATCCGCCATCCACCGGACAAACCGCTGTTTGTCACTGCAATAATGGACTTGGACCGAATGAAGTTGTTCTCTCCTTGAGCCGTCAATCCGACAGAGCATTGCCGTCACGTCCACTTGGAAACCAACCCGAGGATTTCGGCGCTCGTAATCACCGCTTAAAGATGCTGTCCCTACTTCCAGTTCGATAACATGCCGGAAGCCTCTTTGCCTCAACGAGTCATAGGTCAGTTTAGGACCATTCGTGATAGAGGACAATTCGGCCCCATTTAAAGTAAAGGAGTTAAGCCCAATCTTGTGGCCGGTCCACAAGTTATCGGACACTTTCCTCACCAGCTCCGCTTCGAAATCGTAGTGATTCACGAATTTGCCAGCGCTCTGGATCGCAGCCTGAATTTCGCTGTCCTGAACACCGGTTGCGGCCCCATAGGCTGAACCAATAATCCAGCCGGGCGGTATCCATGCGACAACGGCGACGAGTACGGGTAAAAGCCCTGGCGCTGCCGCACCAACCTCATGACTGTCTGAAATGCTATTAATAGGGCCAAGCCCGACAAATCTTGCTCCCTCCTCTTTGGGACCGTATTTCAACGTGGGCACGCCGGCTGTCAGTTGGCGCTTCGTAGGAATGCTCACCAAGGCGACGCAGGAAGATCCCCGAGGCAGCCTCTGAGCAATCGGCTCCACCTTACCCGTGCTGGCACACCCCATCGTGAACAGGAGCACCCCATTGAGCACCACCAAGTTCACCGCCTTGCTCCACTTTGAAGCCGTCTCCAACCGATTTCTCCACCGAGTCATGATTGTTTTCATGACCCTGAAATAGCGTGCTCCACGGCGACGGCGTTAATTGATAAACCAAGAGCTGCATCACTTTTCTCGAATGCCCGCGCCGGCAGCCACGCACGTGCTTCCCACCGGGCTTGCCTTTGCTATGCTTGGCTCATGTCGCTCCGTGCGCTTCGATTTCATCTGGTCCTGCTGTGCGTGCTGGCGTGGGTTCACCTCGCGTCGGCTGCGACCGAACGCCCGCCGAACATCCTCTTCGCCATCGCCGATGACTGGGGCGCGCACGCCGGGGCGTACGGCACGCGCTGGGTCAACACGCCCAACTTCGACCGCGTGGCGAGGGAGGGTATCCTGTTCACCCGCGCCTTCACCCCGAACGCCAAATGCGCCCCGTCCCGCGCGTGCATCCTCACGGGCCGCAACTCGTGGCAGCTCAAGGAAGCCGCCAACCACATCTGTTACTTCCCCCTCGAGTTCAAGAGCTGGGGCGAGGCGCTCACCGAGCACGGCTGGAACGTCGGCCACACGCTGAAGGGCTGGGGGCCGGGCATCGCGACCAACTCCCTCGGCAAGCCGCGCCAGATGACCGGCAAGCCCTTCAACGCGCGCAAGGCCGAGCCACCCACCGCCGAGATCAGCAACAACGATTACGCCGGGAATTTCGCCGACTTCCTCGCCACCACCACGACCAACCAGCCGTGGTGCTTTTGGTACGGCTCCGTGGAGCCGCATCGCGCCTACGAGTTCGGCTCCGGCGTGGCCAAGGGCGGCAAAAAGCTCAGCGATATCGACCGCGTGCCCGCCTACTGGCCCGACAATGACATCATCCGCAACGACCTGCTCGACTACGCATTCGAGGTGGAGCACTTCGACCGCCACCTGGGCCGGATGCTCGACGAACTCGCGCAGCGCGGCCTGTTGGAGAACACGCTCGTCATCGTCACGTCGGACCACGGCATGCCTTTCCCGCGTGGCAAGGGCAGTGCCTACGAGGCATCGAATCACGTCCCGCTGGCCATGCGCTGGCCGCGTGGCATCGCGAAGACCGGCCGCGTGGTGGATGACTATGTGAGCTTCATCGACCTCGCGCCCACGTTCGTCGAAGTGGCCGGGCTTGCCTGGGCACAGACCGGCATGGCCGCCAGCCCGGGTCACAGTCTCACGGACATTTTTCGTTCGGAGAAATCCGGCCGCGTGAACCCCGCGCGCGACCACGTGCTCATCGGCATGGAACGCCATGACATTGGCCGCCCCGGCGACGTGGGCTACCCCATCCGGGGCATCGTGAAGGACGACGTGCTCTTCCTGCAAAACTTCGAGCCCTCGCGCTGGCCCGCGTGCAACCCCGAGACCGGTTACCTCAACGTGGATGCCAGCCCCACGAAGTCCTTCATCCTCGATGCCCACCGCAAGAGCGCCGGCGACATCCCGTGGGCCCTGTGCTTCGGCAAACGCCCCGGCGAAGAACTCTACGACCTCCGCAAGGACCCCGACTGCATGATCAACCTCGCCCTCGGCGACACCGACAAGGCCCGGCGCGACGCCCTCAAGGCCCAGCTCCACGCCGAGCTAAAACAGCAAGGGGACCCGCGCATGGAAGGCAAGGGCGACATCTTCGACAAATACCTCCATGCGAACAAAGGCCACGTGAACTTCTACGAGCGCTACATGAAAGGCGAGAAGCTCAAGACCGGCTGGGTCAACGACAGCGACTTCGAGAAGGGGTTGTTGGACTGAACTGGTAGCAGCCGACGTAAGGAGGCTCAATTCTTCATGAACGACCGCATCCAGTTACCGCTCATCCTCTGCCTCACACTCACCGCGCTCCTCTCACCGACCCCGGCCGCCGAGGCGAAGAAGCAGGCGAAATCCAACCAGACCAACACCGACGACATGTGGGTGGCCCGGCCGCTGCCAGCGAGCTTCCCCGCCAACGTCACGCACCATACCTACGCCAGTGCCGTGATGAAGCGTGCGGTGGGTTATTGCATTTACCTCCCGCCCGGCTACGTGACGGATTCCGTCCGCCGCTATCCCGTCATCTATCACCTTCACGGCGCAGGCGGCAACGAGACGCGCACGCTCTACAGCGCGGAGGTATTGCACGCCGGCATTCTCGCCGGTCGCTGGCCGGAACTCATCATGGTCTTCCCGAACGGCGGACGCGCCACGATGTATCAGGACTCCGCCGACGGCCGCTTCCCCGCCGAAACGACGTTCGTGAAGGAACTCATGCCGCACATCGATGCCACGTATCGCACTTTCGCCGACCGCAAGGGCCGTTGCCTCGAGGGCTTCTCGATGGGTGGACGCGGTTCCACGCATCTCGCGATGAAGCATCCGCAGCTCTTCTGCTCGCTCTTCAACCAGTCCGGCAACGTCTATCACGCCTCCGAGCTGGCCAAGACGGTGGGCCCCACGGAATGGCCGGTGAACTACCTCGGCACCGATCTCGCGCACCTGCTTGCGAACGACCCGTTCGCCAATCTCACGAAGAACCTCACCGCCATCAAAGCCAGCCTCCGCATCCAGGTGGCCTGCGGCACGGCCGACGACGGGCACCTGCCCACCGTCCGCGAGTACCACTCAGCGCTGACCAAGGCCGGCGTGGAACACACCTACTTTGAAGTCGAGGGGCTGGACCACAACCAGCGGAAGATGATCGAAGGCCGCCGCGACACGTGGTTCAACTTTCACGTCGAGTCACTGCGCCAGACCGGGGCGGAGTTGCATTACGCCAAGAAGCCCTGATGGCGCACGGATTACGCCGCCAGCCTGGCCCAAAAGATTGATGACGCCACTCCCGGCCGGTGGCTATCGCCGGAACAATGCGAGCGTGGAATTTCGCAAAAAACAGGAGAAAGCCATAAAGTTCAAGACCGGCTCGGTGGCGATAGTGCTTAAGGCCGCAGTCTTCCGGGACTTGTGACAGCCATTTTAGGAATCACACCGTATTTAGTCATTTCCCATCTGTTTTTGGCTTATCAGGGCTTTCTGGAACTGATTCCGGCTTGAAAAGACGACTGGCTTCTTTGACCCGAGCGTTTTGCTCCGCCTCGTCCAAAACAAACCTTTCCAGACGTTCAAAGGCAAACAGGATGTAGAAAAAGGAAACAGTAGAGGCAGAAAAAAGCACGAGCGAGCCAGCAGCGGCAATTTTTGCGGCAGTCGTGCCTTCCCGGAAAATGCTTAATCCACCAAGCCAAATCGAAGTGATGGTGAAGAGGATAACGAGATTGGTCAGACGCCCTCCGCAGTTCCTTGCAATCCGGCAAAACTCCTCAACTCGCGCCGGCTTGCCCTCGATTTTCAGGACAAGGTCGATTACGCGAGTTCGTAAGTTGTAGGCCGTTACCGCGAATGCAGCCGATACAAACGAGACTTTTTGCATGCCACCAAGGAGGTCTTTTTGGGCGTTTGGGTCCACAGGCCACCAACGATAGCAAGCCCACACAACGGCAATTGGAATGGCTAGGGTCGCCCCGAGCCGACCAAATCCATCTTGCAGTTTAGTTCGGATTTTCAAGCCACTGTTCCAGACTGTATTTGTTCAGCAAGCCATCGAGAAAGCTTCGCGAACGCATCGTCGACAGAAATGCACCCATCCGGGCTTTGGACCGCAACTGACCCGCGGACAGTCAGTTCATCTCCCTTTATGGAGCTGTTTCCGTCTAACCGAATTTCAGTATCAAGTCCGTCTTGCTTGCCCAACGTTGCAGCAAGGGAGTTCAAAACGCCAACCGCTTCTTTTTCCGATCTGCTCCGGTAACTGATTTCGACATCGACCTGAATCGCGCCAGGGTCAGGGTTCGCGGCAAGTTTATCCAAAATCGGTTTGGAAACGCCCAAACTTAACAGCATGTTGAAGATTTGAGGGCTTGTGTTGATCCTTTGGATAAACCGTTTTCGTTTAGCATGAGGTTTCGAAGGGTCAGGAGGTTGTTCTTCTCTCACATTGGTGAACAACCTGTCGCCGAACTTAATCCCTTTAATTTGATGGTCCTTAAGTTTGTCCATGGCACTTTTGGATGGTAGGTTTTGAAGCCCGATAAGCGCATCGGGGACCAAGTTCGCTTTAGACTGAAGAAACCAAGCAAAAAAGTCCTCCAGTTCTGCTGTTTGCAGGGAAACCGATTGGATGATCGCGACATGGTTTTCGCGTACTGCAAAAATCAATGATTGTTCCTGGAAGTCGCGCTTATGACCTGCGGCGTCCTTGGGCTGAGTGGTTCCTTGCCACGCAGAGCCATCAGCTTCAACATCAACGAGTGGGATTTTCTTCCCAGGTTCGAAGTAAACGACCTCTCCACAAACACAGGAGATTTTCGACACCAAGTGAGTAAGGAACTGTCGCGCAGAATTTCCTACACCAAGTTGGCGTAGCCATGGCCGGGCGACAGATTTTTTCGCCGTAACAAGTAGGTCTTGGAGTGTTTTGCCCCCACTGGCATCACAGTTTTGACCGTCGGTAAGGTAACATCTCCTGTAGTTTGCTGTCTTGATTTTTTCGTTCATGATTCAACCTCTTCAGTGCTCTTCTAAGTCGCTCTCTAACTATCCAATAACTGGGTACTTTTTGGAATTTGACCAGAGCCCGAACAATGTCAATTCAGAATTTCAATGGAATGGATAACTTGAAAGGGCTAGAACACCTCCTGAACTAAGGTTTGGCTCCTCGTTGGTTATCCGAGTTAACTAGTTTTCGCTTCCGCCACTCGCGCAAAATTTCCACGAGCATCGGCAGCACGGACACGAAGATGATGCCGAGCACCACCAGCTCGAAGTTCTTCTTCACCCACGGCAGCGCGCCAAAGAACCAGCCCGCCGGCAGGATCAGCACGACCCACGCGATCGCTCCGGCCACGTTGAACAGCATGAACCGCCGGTAATCCATCGCGCCGCTGCCCGCCACGAACGGGGCGAACGTCCGCACGATGGGCACGAACCGCGCGAGGATGATGGTCTTGCCGCCGTAGCGCTCGAAGAACTCATGGGTCTTGGCGAGGTACTCGGGTTTGATGAGGCGCGGGTACCTTTTGGACAGCGCCGTGCCGGCGAATTTGCCCACGGCGTAGTTCACCGTGTCCCCCAACACCGCCGCCAGAATCAGGACCGCCCCGGCCGCAAACACGTTTAGACCACTGTCCGCGTTGGCCGCAATCGCGCCCACTGCGAAGAGCAGCGAATCGCCCGGCAGGAACGGTGTCACCACCAGCCCCGTCTCGGCGAAGACGATCAAGAACAGGATGCCATACACCCACACCCCGTGCTCGCGCGTGAGCTGATGCAGGTGGTCCTGCAAGTGCAGAAAGAGGTCGAGGACCTTTTTAAGCGCAGCGACAGGACCTTGCCCAGGCGAAATCGGGCTGGGTTTTGAGACCGTGTTTGTCGCAGAGACCGCGTTAGTCATTGAGGCGGCAACAGCATTCGTGGTTACCACCTGGTCTGCAGCTCGCGAGAGAAAAGGCCATACGATGAACACTAGCAGAAGGAGAGTGCGGTTCAGGTGCATTTTTGTACAAAGCTGGCTTACCTATGAGCGGGCGTGACGCTGCGGAAATCAACGGGGCGACGCAAGCGTCTTGTTGTGAAGCAAAGCGGCGCAGACCGAATTCAGCCAAACAGATCAAAATCCCAATTCCCCTGCCCCCAATTCCCTTGTCGAATTTCCACCGCCACGTCCCGGACTGGCAAAACCCCAAGCCCCGGCGCTAAACTGCGGTCGTATCAACGCGAGGGCCGGATCTTCGCCACAGATTAGTACCAGTCTGCCATTCATCGCCGTCATGAAAGCCGCCGTCCTTTACGGGAAAGAAGATGTCCGCCTCGAAGAGGTCCCCGAGCGTCCGCTTGCGCCCGGCGAGGTGCGCATCCGCATCGGCGCGGCGCTGACCTGTGGCACGGACCTCAAGGTCTTCAAACGCGGCTACCACGCCAAGATGCTCGTGCCGCCGACGGTCTTTGGCCATGAGCTGGCCGGAACTGTGGTTGAAGTTCAAAGTTCAAAGTTCAAGGTTCAAGGTCTGCCGTGGTCGGTTGGTGACCGGGTGGTCGTGGCGAACTCGGCTCCGTGCGAGGGCTGCGATGCGTGTGAGCGGGACCAGCACGGTCTCTGCGATGATCTGCTCTTCCTCAACGGGGCCTATGCCGAATCGATCGTGGTGCCCGCGCGGCTCGTGGAGAAGAACCTGTTGCGGCTCCAGCCCGGCACCACGTTCCGCGACGCCGCGCTCACCGAGCCGCTGGCCTGCGTGGTGCAGGGCATCGAGGAGACGCAACTCGCCGCCGGTCAGCGCGTGCTGGTCATCGGCGCGGGGCCGATCGGACTCATGTTTGTCGCGCTGGCCCGGCATCTCGGCTGCGAAGTCGCCGTGGCCGGACGCGGCGAGGCCCGTTTGTCGGCCGCCCGCCGGCTCGGCGCGAGCGAAGTCTTCGACGTGGGACCGGAGGGCGACAGCGTGAAGGCCGTGACGGCACGCCGGCCCAGGCCCGACTTCGATGCGGTCATCGAGGCCGTCGGCAAGCCCGAGGCGTGGGAGGCGGCGGTGAAACTCGTGCGCAAGGGCGGCACGGTGAACTTCTTCGGCGGCTGCCCGGCCGGAACGAGCGTGTCGCTGGACACGGGACTGATCCACTACTCGAACCTCACGCTGCGGGCGAGCTTCCACCACACGCCGCGCACCATCCGCCGCGCGCTGGCCTTTATCGAATCCGGGGTGATCCGCGCGACCGATTTCGTGGACGGCGAATGCGCGTTAAGCGAACTGCCCGCGCTCTTCGCCCGCATGACGGTCGGGAACCGCGTGGTGAAGACCCTGGTGGATGTGACGCGCTGACCACTGGACGGGTCAAAAGGCTCGTTTCAATTTCTTTTTAAGTGTCCCGGCGCAGGGCCGCTTACCCATCGAACCGCGAAAACCAGAAAGGAACGATTCCGGCTGCTGGAAGATTTGGGTCAAAACTGCGACCTGGACCAACGCCCGCGTTCTCCCTCACCCCGTCCCTCTCCCGCCGGGAGAGGGGGAAACCTCGTCCCGCCTACGTTCCATCGCTGCCGCTTGCCAACGACGACGGGCCTGATGGCTCCCTCTCCCAGCGGGAGAGGGACGGGGTGAGGGAGAACGGCAGCGAAGTTCGACACGCTGCCTATTACCAAGCTATCGCCTGCTATGATAAGACCTGCAAGAAACCGAATGCGCCACAAATCAAAGCCACCCCAACTTTCTGCTTTTCCGCAGCTTCACCAGTCACGGCTTTCCTTGAGCAACTCCCTGGCCGAGAAGTCACTCACCGCACGCAGGCCTTTGAAGGCGGCGCGGATTTCAGCGGCGGTCACCTTGCGTTTGCCCGGTACGGGGACGAGTTGCACTTCCACCTCGCCATGCCGGGTGAGAAAAACTTCCTCCCCGTCCAAGGCGCGATCCAGCAGGGCACCCAGAGAGTTCCGCGCTTCATGCACAGCGATTTTCACGGGATTAAGTGTGCCCATAATCGCGACCTGTGCAGGCGGCCTTCGAGCTGTAACACCCCCATCGTAGGGGCTCGGTTAGACTGCGGGCAAGATGCCCGCTGAGACAGGCTGGAAGCCTGCCCCCACTATGTCCCCCGATACACCGCCTGGGCCGTGCAGGTCTCGGCCACAACCACCTCGGTGAGCAACGGCAGGCGCGGCTTGAGGCGGTCCCAGATCCACACCGCGACGATCTCGCTCGTGGGGTTTTCCAGACCGGGGATTTCGTTGAGGTAATGGTGGTCGAGCTGTTCCCACAGCGGCTTGAACGCGGCCTTGATGTCCGCGTAGTCCATGAGCCAGCCCAGCTTCGGATCGCATTCACCGGCGATGACGAGGTCCACCTTGAAGCTGTGCCCGTGCAGCCGGCGGCATTTGTGCGTCTCAGGCAGCAGCGGCAGCAGGTGCGCGGCCTCGAATTGAAAGGATTTGCGGAGTTCCATTTTCATAGAGTCGGAAAGTGTTCAGTTATCAGTGTCCAGTGTTCAGTCGGAGTGGCACGACGGCGGCCCCAACTGAACACTGAAAACTGAATACTGATCACTAGTCTTCACTGTTCCCAATCGGTCCACCGCACCAGCTCACCCAGGAGCAGCCTCCCATCGTGACGCCAGGTCAGCGGCGGGTTTTGCATCTGGCCCAGCGGGCAGAGCCGGGTCGCGCCCCAGCGGGCGAACTGTTTCGCGAGGCCTTCCAGTTCGTGCTCCTGCGCGGCGAGCCCCACCGTCGAGGTGTGATCCCGCACGGTATCGGCTCCGCGCAAGGCCTCGCCCACATCCAGCACCGGCTTCACGTAGATGAAGCGGTTCAGACACGAGAGCGCGAAACGCGGGTCGGCCTCGTAAACGACCGTCCACGCCGTCGAGTCCGGACTGCACCAGTGACGGGTCTGCTCCGGTGCGTGGGCGGCGCGGACTTCATAAATGGCCCGCCGGGCGGCGATGTGGCCGGCGGCCTCGGTGGAAATGGCCCCCCGCGGTGCGGCGGTCTCGCGATGCGCCAGCTCCTGCGCGAGTTGATCGGCAAATTGCAGGGCAAAGCCCAGGCTGTTGTCTTCCACGTAGAAGACATGGGGCGAGAGACAGCCGAGCTGGTCCCACGCGATGACATCCGCCGCCGCCGCCGCCACGATCTTCTTCGCCCGCCAGCCGGAGTAGGCTTCGCGCGAGATGTAGCCAAAGCTGACCTGGTGACCGTAGCCCGCGAAGCGCACGCGCGGTGGCACGGCCCGGCGGATGGCTTCCACCGCCTCGTCCGAACCCGTGGCGGTAATTCCATCGCACTGCGCAAAGAGCGCCTGATCCAGCTCGTTCGTGCCGCCCCGCCAGGAAGCCATTTCGATGCATGCGGCCAGCTTGGGCTCGCTGCCGTACAGCGAGTGGAGGAACAGGCGCGGGAGAAACGTGCCGCCACGCGAGCACTTGATGAACTGGGCCGAGCGCGTGAGGAGGCCGAGGATGATGGCCATGAACGCGGCGTTGGGCACGCAGCCGGCGGTGATGTGGCCGATCATCT
This sequence comes from Pseudomonadota bacterium, assembly GCA_009924135.1. GTDB lineage: Bacteria > Verrucomicrobiota > Verrucomicrobiia > Limisphaerales > SXTU01 > SXTU01. The sequence goes on from RFSE01000020.1 coordinate 23,566, forward strand.
CGGGTCCGGTGCCCAGCGCGGTGCGGCGCGTGCGGCTGTCGCTGTTGCCCGCGCAGAAGGCGTCGAGCCGATGCGAAGGGCCGAGTTCCTGGGCGAGCAGTGCCTCAAGGTTTTCACCTGTAAGCTGGCGGAAGAAATTGTCCAGACCGGTCGCGATGGTCTGGGCCGAAAAACCGGTGTGGGCCGGACCTTCCGCGAGCGCCATTTTCCGGTAGGGATAATCTTCGCAGAGCCAGTCTTCGCCCGTGCGGACAAGCGTGCGCAGGATGCTGGGCGTGTCGCGCACAGCGAGGTACTGCGTGCGGTTGCGCTTCAGCGCGAGGCAGGCGTCCGTGAGCATCGCGGGCGTCAGATGCGCCTCGGGCGGAAGGTCGGCGAGGAAGTAGTTTGGCAGGGTCATGCGAGTTTGGGCTAGGCCGCCAGCAACGAACACCCACGCGCCTCGGCCTGCCGGGCGCGGCCGAGCAGCATGAAGCCATCGCCGCAACGCACGGCGAGGTCTTCCGTCTGGATGGCGAGCACGGAACGGACATTCGCGAGGTCGAAGAGTCTGAGCAAGCCGGTTTCGCCCTCGCCAACCTCGAGCCCGGACTCGGGCGAAATGACCAACGCCCGGCACCAGTGGGGGAAATGAAAAGCCCGCGAGTCGGTGGAGGCAAACGAAGGAGACTTGTCACTTGTCACCTGGCACCTGGCACCTGCCAACTGATCGTAGGCTTGGGAACTGAGTTCGCTCATGCCGTACTCGCAGACGATGGCTTCCGGCGGCAGACCCAGACAGGTGCGGAGGAGTGCGTGCAGCTCGGCCTTGGGCAGCTCGCGGGAACGGCCCTTGTAGCCACCGGTTTCCATGACGAGGGAGCCGGGTGGGAGCTTGAAGGACAAGGGGCGTTGCTCCAGCTCGTCCAGCAGGTGTACGAACATGAACGCGGTGCCGAGGAGGACGACGGGCTGACCCGAATCAGCGGCCTGACGCAGGCGGGCGAGCACGCCCGGGACGTCCAACGCCCAGGCATTGTCCGCGTCCAGCCCGGCCAGGAAGCACGAGTCCGCCGCACCGAACTGACGACTGACGCAATCAAACATGTGCACCAACGAGGAGTGCGGAGCCTGAGCTGGAGACGGGGAGAGACAGAGGAAGGCAGGGCGCGTCTGTCCCCAGCGCGCCGCCGTTGGAACCGAATCACCACTCCGCGCAGCGGGATTAACGCGCCCTACCACGTGCCGGGCGAACCACGGCAACAGCGAGGCTTCGTAAACGGCGAGGGACTCGGCGCAGTGGAAGTGCCGGCTTGGCCGGTGCGCCGTGGTGCCGCTGGAATGGAAAACGGTGGTGCGCTCGGCGGGGTCCAGGCTGGTGAACTCCAGTTCCTTGAAGGCCGCTGCGGGCACCGCCGGAATCTGCCGCCAGTCCGCCAGTGAGTCCGGCGTGATCCGACGCGCCTCGCAGAGCGGGCGATAGGGCGCGACATGGGCACATTGCAGCGCAAAGAGTTCGCGGGCCAGGGCGGCAAAGTCAGCCTCCCAAGCCACGGAATCGCGTTCGATGAACGCGAGCAGGCGGCGCGAGTAGGCGGCAAAGGATGACGATTTCGTCATGCGGTTTTAGAAGCTGGTGTTCCGCTACAGCTTGGCCCGAGGCTGCGGGGTTTTGCGCCCTGAGTCGAGCGGATTTGCGGTGGTTGAAACCAACGGGCCGCCACGGGCGTCCATCAAGGCATGAAACTGACCGCGTTCCTCTCCGCGCTGTTGCTGGCCATCACCCTGCCGGCCCCTGAAAAATCCGCTGACTTGCCCACGACGATGAGCGAACGCGGCAAACTGCTCTTCAGCGACGACTTCGCCGGTGACGCGCCAAAACCCGAATGGGGTCAGTTGAAAGGCAAGTGGGCAGTTGCGAGCGGTGCGCTGCGCGGCACCGAGGTGGAGACGGATAATCACCCCGCTGTCACCCGCAACCGCTTCGATTACCGCAACGCCGTCTTCCAGTTCACCTTCAAGCTCGACGGCTGCAAGACCGCCAGCCTGAGCCTGAACAACCAGGAAGGCCACGTCGGCCGCGTGATCATCACGACGAAGGATTTCACCGTGCAGCGCGACAAGCCCAACAAGAAGACTGACGCGAAGGCGGCGAAGCTCGACACGAAGGAAGCCAAGCTGGGCGACGGCCAGTGGCACACGTTCGTCGTCGAAGTGGTGGGCGACCGGATGCTCGCAAAGCTGGACGACCAGATCGTCGCGTTTGGCGAGAATGCCGGTTTGGACGTGGAGAAGAAGGATTTCGGCTTCACCGTCGCGGGCAGCAGCCTGTTGGTGAAGAGTGTCCGTGTCTGGGAAGCCACGCCAAAAAAGGACTTCGACAAGAAGAAGCTCGTCGCGACCCGGAACTAATCGTCGGGCCAAGGCCATCAATCACCCGTCGAAAGGCGAGCGCGTCTTGGACTGCGGCGGCAAGCGGAGCGCGACGCCGCTTTGACTGCCCGCGCGATTAATCCCCGTCGGCCTAACGGACTAAATACTAAGTCTAAATGAGAATTTGTACGAAACATTGCTGACACGCTCCCTTTCCCCTCACCCCGGCCCTCTCCCCTGGGGAGAGGGAGCCACGCCGCCCGCGTTCGAGCTGCCGGGTTGGTAACTACTTCGGGGACTGGCTGACTTTCCCCCTCTCCCCGGGGGAGAGGGCCGGGGTGAGGGGGAAGGCGGGCAACGGAGGTAATGCACCGAACCTCTTTGAGAATTTGTATTAAAGCGTCATCACCGCCCCGCTCTGCAAGCGCAGTCCAAAAACAGTCCCCGCCAACCCATGGCAAGGCTCCGCCAAAAAAGGGAAAGCACGTCGGAGGAAGAGAGGCTCTAGTGTGCGCAGTTAAGCAAATCGCACACACATGAAAAAACTTCTCCTTACCACGATCACCATCGCCGCGCTGGCCATCGGTCTGGTCGCCACTGCCACCGCTGAGAGCAAAGGCAAGACCATCACGCTCTCCGGCAAGGGCTGCTGCGCCAAGTGCTGCCTCAAGGAATCGGAAACCTGCCAGAATGTCCTGACCGTCGAGAAGGACGGCAAGAAGACGAAGTACTACATCGTGCAGAACGACGTGAGCAAAAGCTTCCACAGCCAGATTTGTGAAACGGTGAAGAACATCACCGTCACCGCCACCTGCAAGAAGGTCGGCGACAAGCTGGAGCTGACGCCCGAGAAGATCGAGGCCGCGAAGTAACGAATTTCACGGGCGGCTGGGTTATGGGTTCCCGGTCGTTCGTGGGTTGAGCAGCAGGGGGCAAGGCGCTCCTAAAAAACCGGCCCGGGTACTCCTTTCTTCCCGGCGCCGGTTTTGAAGGGGCGCCTTGCCATTCTTGTTTTGGAGGATGGAGGCGAGCAGGTTATTGACCCGACCGCAAAGGAGCGCGGCGATCACGTAACCATCGGTCAGCGTCCTGTGATGCGATACAGCGGACTGCCTGCGATCACCGTCGGAAGGCTCAACAGGAATCGTCCACACGTAACGTAAAGCGTGTGACCGTTCGGTCCGCCGAAGGCGCAGTTCGTAATGGTGTCCTCGGGTGTTTCCACAAAGGCCACCAGTTTCCCCTGCGGTGTCAGTACATGAATGCCCGGCCGGGTATCCAGCGTCTCGCTTGACCCGCGCGTCTTGTGGAGGCCGGCGGCGATGTACAAGTTGCCCTCCGTATCCAGCCGCATCCCGTCCCCGCCGCGACCAGGGTAGAACGTGTAGAGCACGCGATGATTCGTAAGCGAGCCATCCGCCTGGAGGTCGTAGGCGCGGATGTTGCGGGCGCGGTTCACGCGACCGTCCGATTCGATCAGGTAGAACGTCCGGTTGTCGGGCGAGACGGCCAACCCGTTGGGCATGTCAATGTCCGGGGCGGCAAGCACGCGGGCCACCTTGCCGTCCGGATCAATGCGATAGACCGCGTTGACGTTGCCCGTGGCCGGATTTGTGTTGGCGAGGCGCGAGGTGAAGTAGATGCGCCCGCGCCCATCCACGCACAGGTCGTTGGGCGCACCAAGCGGGAACCCGTTGAACTTGTCACACAGCACCGTGTAGCCGCCACGCTTCAGGTCGATGCGGGTAACGCAACCGTTGGTTCCGTTCGCCGCCTCACAGGCGAGCAGCCGGCCCTGGCGGTCGAAGGCCTGCCCGTTCGCGCCATTCGCCGGCTTGCGAAAGGTGCTCAAATTCTTCCGCAGCGGATCCCACTTGAGAACCTCGCCGGTGTTGGTGAAGTAAACGATGCCGTCGGCATCCACGGCGGGGCCCTCGGTGAAATTCTTCGTGCCCGGCAGCGTGACCTCGACCTGGAGCGCCCCGAGATATTTGGCGGTGTCCAGGCCGGCGTAACGATCTTCGGCAGCCAGCGGGCTGGCGGCGAGCCAGACCAGGGCGAGAACGGCAAGGGTGCGGATAGGTTGCATGTGCAATCCAGACGCTTGCGCGGGCTTGGGGTTTCACCGGGCTTGCGTTAAGCTGTCGCGCAGATGGCCGACGACCCGCAACCAGCGCCGACGCTTGCCGAGGAATTCCTCGTGCAGTTCCGCGCTTGCTGGGCGCGTTTGCCGGACAAGCCGCTGTTCTTCACCCTGCTGGGCGCATGGGTGGTGCTGTTCCATTTCCTCGGCCATTGTTCGTTCAATTTTACGGACCAGCCTTCGCTCTTCGCCTGGATGTGGGGCGCGTGGAGCGCCCCCGCACTGGAAGCCGAACACGGCAAGCTTGTGCCCGGGGTCGTGCTCTTCCTGCTCTGGTTGCGGCGGGACGAGCTGCTCGCGGCCCCGACTCGCCGCTGGCTGCCCGCGCTGGCCGGGGTGGCGCTCGCGTTGGCGGTGCAAATCGTGGCCTTCACCGTGCAACAGCCGCGCGTCTCGATGGTGGCGCTGGTCGCCGGGGTGTGGAGTTTTACGGGGCTGGTGTGGGGTCCGGTCTGGCTGCGGAAGACGTTTTTCCCGTTCCTGCTGCTGGGCTTCTGCGTGCCCTTGGAATCCTTCGGTGAAGGCTTTCTGTTTCAACTACGCCTGCTGGTGACGAAGATTTCCGTCGGCCTCGGCCATGATTTGCTGGGCATGGACGTGGTGCGCGACGGCACGCGCATCTTCAATTCCACCCGCACCTTCAACTACGACGTGGCCCCGGCGTGCAGCGGCATCCGCAGCCTCACCTCGCTGCTCGCGGTGACGACGATCTATGGCTGCGTGGCGTTCCGTGCGCCCTGGCGGCGCGCGGTGATGGTGGGGCTGGCGGTCCCGCTGGCCGTGACGGGGAATGTTGCGCGCATCACCACGGTGATCGTGCTGGCCGAGGCATTCGGGCACCAGACGGGGGCGGCGGCGGAAACGAATCTCGGCTACGTCACCTTCGCCGTGGCCATCGGGCTGATGTTTGCAGCGGGCTGGCTCCTGCGGGAGAAAACCAACCTGGTAGGGCGAGACTCCGTTCCCTCCACATCCCCGGTAGGGCGAGTCTCCGTCGAGCCGTCGAACGAACACAGCGAGGCGAGCGCAGCAAGCATATCCGGCGAAATCACCTCCAGTCCGGATGCTCGCTCAGCTCGCGCCGACGCGGTCAGCAAATGGGGTTCGACGGAGTCTCACCCTGCCGGCGAACCATCCCGACCCGCCACACCGTTGTTCGGCACTCCGCTGATCGCCGCGCTGCTGCTCATGGTCTTGGCTGGCGGCGTGATTCACCACCTGCAGGCCCGCCAGAAACTGGGCCGGCCCGGCGTGCTGGCGGAGCCCGTGGCCGGCTCCGCCCGGTGGCGCATCATTCTGCCCGAGCGCGTGGGCGACCTGTCCTCCCGCGTGGAGCCGGCGGCGGAAGTGGAACTGACCGCCCTGCCCGCTGACACCTCCATCGGCAAGCGCATCTATCGCGCGGCCGACGGTGCGGAGCTGCTCCTGCAAGTCGTGCTCATGGGCCGCGACCGCACGAGCATCCACCAACCACAATACTGCCTCACCGGCCAGGGCTGGCTGATTGAGCAGACCGAGGAAGTACGCCTGCCCCTCGCCGGACCGCCGGGTCGCGAAGTACCCGCCTTGAAACTCACGGCCACCAAGCTCGTCACGCTCGACAACGGCCAGCGCGTCCCGCTGCACGCCATCTACGTCTATTGGTTCGTGACGGACGGCGCGCTCACCGCGCACCGCTCGGAGCGGCTTGCCGCGATGGCGACGGAACTGCTCCGCACCGGCACGTTGCAACGCTGGGCCTATGTCGCCGCCTTCGCGCAATGTCTGCCCGGCGAAGAGGAAACGACCTATGGTCGCATCAAGGCATTCCTTGCCGAGGCCGTACCGCAGTTTCAGAAGTGAAGGGTCGCACGCCGCCTCCCAGTGAAGAACCCGATTTGTATCGCGTCAGGTTATGACCATGAACCCCGTTTCAAGTTCCGTTTATCGCGCCACCGTCGGACTGCTCCTCGGTGCGCTTGGCCTGGCCGCACAAGCGGCGGCACTCGACAACCCCGCCGCCCTCGCCCCGATATATCGCGCCACGCAGCCTGCCGTGGCGCAGACCGATGGCAGTTTCATCCTCGAAGCCGAGGAGTTCGCCGTGAAATCCGGCGGGGCGGCCGGCTGGCGCACGATGAACTGGGGCGAAAACTATTATGCCGCCTCGCTCGCCAACACCTTCCTCAGCCGTAAGGGCTGTCTCGGCGCGCCCGAGCAGTGCGCCCGCACTGAGGCGACGCTGGAAATCGACGTATCCGCCGCCGGACGTTACCTCGCCCTGATCCGCTACGAGGCCGTGTATCGCTTCGAGACCCGGTTCCGCCTGCGCATCGAGCAGGGCGGGCAGGTGAAACTTGACCGCCCCTACGGCGCGCGCGATCAGCCAAAGATCTGGGCTTTCCGTCAGGGCTTGAAGAACGAAGTCGGCCTGGACTGGGGCCCGGTGGAAAACACCGTGTGGGAAGGCCACGACGCCTTTGTCGAGCTGGCTCCCGGTCGCGCCCGGCTCACGCTCATCGCCGAGAACCAGCCGGAGCCCGCCGCCCGCCGGCATGTGGATGCGCTGGTGCTCACGACCGATGAGGCCGGCGTGAAGGCCCGCATCGCGAAGGAGAATTACCTCGCCCTCGACGGCCTGCTCACCCAGGCGGGCGATGTGTTTCTCAAGTTCCACAACCTCTCGACCGCGCCGCTCACGCTAACGGTTCCGCCGGGCATCGAGCACTCGCCGTATTGGGTCCACCAACGCTCGTGGAAGCCGAAGTCCCTCACCGCCGAACCGGGCGCAGCCACGGACTGGGAGGAAGTCGGCAGCCTGCTGGACACCCTCAACGACGGTCAGTGGCGCTTCAGCGCGGCCTCGAAGACCAAAGGCGCACCGGTGCACTACCGGCTCGAACTCGGGGTCAAAAACGCGGCGGGGAAGCTGGAATCGATCGCTAAATTCGAAAGCCATGCCAACGCGCTCGAACTCGCTTACGACGCCAACACGCGCTACACGCGGCGCATCCGCAGCAGCGACACGGTGCTTTACGAACTGCTGGACTACCTCAAGAAGCATCCCGTGCGCGGCAAGCCCCCGGAACGCACGCTCATTTACGGCTACACCTTCGATGAACGGCCCGGCGACGCCAAATACACCGCCGCGCGCGAGGAGTTCCTGCGTCTGTTTTCCCTCAACGTCCGGTCCCGGGCCGGCAAGAACAGCCAGTCCCGGTCCACCGGCTACATTGATGTGCGCAGCGTCCCCACCGCGAAGCTGAACGAGCACTTCGCCAAACTTCAGACCGACGGTCAGAAACTGGAGGACATCCGGGTGGTGAGCCTGGGTGATGAAATCGGTCTTGGCCGCCCGCCCGCGAAGAGCGACGAACCGTTCCGCGACTGGGCGCGCACGCGCGGCCTCAAGCCGGACGACATCAACCCGGCGGCCGGCGGTGACTGGACCAAGGTGAGTTACGATGCCTCGCCCGCGTTGCGCGAAACGAACCCACGCCTCTACTACTTCGCGCACCTGTACGCCTACCACTATGGCATCCAGGAACTGAAGGCGCGTACCGATCTCATCCGCAAGGCGCTGCCCAATGCTGATTCGGGCGCGAACTTCTCGCCGCATCACGGTTCCTTCTACCTCGGTGACGCGCACCAATGGATCACGCTCTTCCGCGAGGGCGGCATGACGATGCCCTGGAGCGAGGACTACATCTTCCAGGTGCCCGTCGGTTCCCAGCAGATGAACAACCTGCTGCTCGATCTCGCCCGGGCCGCGAACCGTTACAATCCTGAGCGCGGCAGCCACTTCTACGTGATGCCGCATGATCCCGGCAACCGGCCCGAGAGCTGGCGCCGGCTCTTCTACGGGGCGCTGGGCCACGGCATGACGGTGGTGAACCTCTTCGAGTTCCGCCCCGTCCAGGCCGCCTACACCGAGAACTACGTGAACAGCCCGTTGATGTTTCACGAGGTGCACCGCTCGTTTAACGAGTTGACCACGTTCGAAGACATCGTGCAGGACGGCCGCCCACGCTGGGGCAAGGCCGCGCTATGGTATTCGACCGCCGGCGATGTCTGGCTGAATCACCGTCCGCCCTTCGGCCCGAACAAGCGCGCCCTCGCCGTGGCCGTGCGTCATCAGCAGACCCCGTTGGACATCGTGGACGAAGAGGACGCCTTGCGCGGCACCCTCGCCGGCTATGCAGCGCTCTATGTCACCGATGAAAACGTCAGCCAGGCGGCCTCGCGGGTGATGGCGGACTGGGTGCAAAAGGGCGGCCAGCTCTTCGCCACCGCAGGCGCGGGAATGCTGGATGAGTTCAACCAGCCCAACACCACGCTGCGCCAGCTCTTAGGCGTGCAGCCGCAGGCCCTGGTGGTCTCGACCAATCCGCTCGTGCAGTTCGAGAAGACCGACCTGCCGTTCACGACGCCGATGGACCAGATCACCCTGAAAGCCGGCGGGACCATCCCGGTCCTCGCGGCGCAGGGCAAGTTCACCGCGACCGGAGGCGAAGTGCTCGGAATGTTCGGCGATGGCTCACCCGCCATCGTGGCCCGCAGCCATGGCACGGGCCGGACAATCTACTGCGGTTTCCTGCCGGGCCTGAGCTACTTCCAACCTGCGATACCGAAGCGTCCTGGTGATCGCACCAGCGCGGTGGATTCGCTCGCCCACTTCATCCCCACGCAGTTCCACGCGGGCGCGCGGCAGCTCATCGGCATGCCCGGCGAGAAAATCGCTCGGCCTGCGGTGTGCTCCGAACCGTTGGTCGAGGCGAATCTGCTCGAATCCAAAACCGCCGCCGCCCTCGTGCTGGTGAACTGGACCTCCACCCCCATCAAGGGCCTGCAGGTCACGCTGCAAACGCCGCTGCCCCAGAAGAAAATTGAACTGGCCAGCGGCGGCAAAGTCACCGTGAGCAAATCAGCCGGCCAGACCGTCCTCACCCTGGACCTCGCCGTGGCGGACACGGTGATCCTGCGGTGAAGCGGGCAGGAAGCATTGCAGATCAACCCGGCGGTCACGCCGCTTCAACATCCGACTGAGCCATGCGGAATTAACCTCGCTGCGCCCCATCCGGGCGGCAGGATGCCAGCCCTCTACGTCAGACGGGACGCCTGACGCCACACGCGTCATGACCGGCGTTTCGCGGCCACGGTGGCGTGGCAGTAACGCTCGAAGACGGCGTTGATGCTGGCCCAGCCGAAGTTTTTCTCCACGAGGTCACGGGCGTTCTGGCCAAAGGCGCGGCGGCGGTCGGCACTCTCAAAAAGCGAGCTGATTTCGCGCGCAAAATCCGCCGGCGTATCCGCCAGCGCGATGTGTTCACCATGGTTCACGGGCAAGCCCTCCGCCCCGATGCGGGTGCTCACGCACGGAATGCCCGTGGCCATGGCCTCGAAAATCTTGATGCGCGTGCCGCCGCCGACGCGCAGCGGGACGACCATCACCTCGCCGGCGGCCAGGTGCGGACGTACGTCGTCCACCGTGCCGGTCACGCGGATGCTGGCATCGCGGGCGGCCAGTTCCTGGATCTTGGGACCGGGCTTGCGGCCCACGATGGTGAGGGTCGCATCGGGGAACTTCTGCTTTACCAGGGACCAAATCTCATCGGCAAACCAGCGGCAGCCGTCGATGTTGGGCATCCAGTCCATCGAACCGAGAAAGACCAGCGAATGCGAGGTGCGCGGCATGGTGCTGAACTGGAAGAAATCCAAATTGACCCCGGTGGGCACGGCACCGACGAGGTTATCCAGCTTGAACTGGTCGCGCAGCATCCGGGCGTCCTCCTCGGAGACAGTACAGACCTTGTCCGCGAGCGAGCAGTAGAGGCTCTCCTGGCGGACCGTGCGCTGCCATTGGTCGCGCAGGTAGAAACGTTTCACCGCCCCTTGCGCGGTCTCGAAATGACGCTGCCAGATGAGTGATTCGACGTTGTGCTGGAAGAGCAGCACGGGCGTGCGGGGCCGGCGGCCTTCGGTGAAGAGCGCCACGCCCGGAGTGAGGAAGTCGCAGACGATCAGGTCAAACTTGCCCGAGGCATCCGCTTCGGCCATCGCCTGGGCCCACGCGGCGGAGCGGTATTTGTGCAGGGCGTAGGGCAGGTCGGTCAGAAAGTAATTGGCGGCCAGCTCGGCAAAGAAGCCCGGCGAGCCCTTGCGGGTCTCCGACCAGGGAATCCACGTCTGCGTGTCAGAATATTCGAGCGCGTCCTTGCGCGCTGATTCGGGTGTGCCGGCGGGCCAGAGCGACAGGTAAGTGAGCGGGTTGCGCTTCCGCAGCTCCCGGAGCATGTTGTAGGTGCGGATCTTTCCGCCGGTGTCCACGGGGTGGAGCGGACCGGTCTTAAGCCAGAGAATGCGGAGCGAGTCGCTCATGTGTGGTGCCGGGCCATGTCGTGTTGCCGCCGCATTGAACATCAACCCACGGGTGGGCTGAAGATTTTTCCGCTGCTTTCGAGGCACCTTGCGGTTGCTTTATGGTCGCGCGTGCGGCAAAAATTTACCCGTTGCCTCCGCCGTGGCTGGTTGCACCCCCGACCTGCGCCTGTGCGCCTTGGTTGAACGGCCCGGACTCAACATTGTCAGTGTGGGCATGAAAGTCATCCTTTCAGATAGGTTGTCGCTCCGTCGCGTGACGTTGTTCGCGCTGGCCGTGGGCTGCGGCCTGCTCATGGCCCACGCCCAGACCACCGATGTCCGGCGCGATGCCACGGTCACGTCCGTCGAGCGGGCCATGCCAAGCGTCGTCAATATCGCCACTACCACCGTGGTGGACAACACCGATCCCTATTTTCGCTGGCGGGCCGAGTTCTTCGGTTACCGCGTACGCCCGCAACTGGAGGAAGTTCCCTCCAGCGTCGGTTCCGGGGTCATCATCGATGAAAACGGTTATGTGCTGACCAACGAACACGTCGTGAAAGGGGCGAACAAGATCTGGGTCAAGCTCATGGACGGACGAGAGATCGAGGCCGAGCGCGTGACCGGCACGACGAAGACCGATGTGGCCCTGCTCAAGCTCAAAGCGAAGGACGGCGACAAGTTTACGCCCGTGCGCTTCGCGGCGGACGATGATTTGCTGCTCGGCGAAACGGTCATTACTCTGGGCAATCCGTTCGGGCTCGGTGGTTCGGTCAGCAAAGGCATCCTCAGTTCCAAGTCCCGCCGACCCGCCACCGAGGACAGCCCGCTGGAAGTCGCCGACTGGCTCCAGACCGATGCAGCCATCAACCCCGGCAATTCCGGTGGTCCGCTCATCAACGTGCGGGGCGAACTCATCGGTCTGAACGTGGCCGTCTATCGTGAAGGACACGGCATCGGTTTCGCGATTCCCATCAAGCGGGTCAACGAGGCGCTCTCGCGTTACTTTACCCCCGAGGGCACCAAGGCGCTCTGGTTTGGAGCACGGGTGCGCTCCGGGGCCAGCCTGCTCGAAGTCACCGCCGTCGAGCCCGCCAGTCCGGCGGACAAGGGCGGCCTCCGGATTGGCGACATCATCCTGCAAGTCGCCGGCAAGGTGCCGCGCAATTTCATCGAGTTCATGCGGGAACTGAACGCCGCCGGATCGAAGGAGCCGGTGTCGTTGCTCATCCGCCGGGCCGGGGCACAGCAGACGTTGTCCGTACGGCTTGTGCCCGAGCGTGATTTCTTCAATGCCGAACTGGTGCGTCAGAAACTCGGCCTGCATGTGCAGGAGCTGACGCGTGACCTCGCGGCGAACATGGGCTTCCCGTTCTACGGCGGTTTCGTGGTCGCGGACGTGGACAAGGACTCGCCCGGCGCGGAGGCCAACATGGAAAAGTATTTCGTCGTGAAGGGCGTGGACAATCAACCCCTGCGCGACCTCGTCGAGCTTGGGCGGGCGCTGCACACCAAGCGTGCTGGTGAAACCGCGCGGCTGAACGTCATCGCGCCTCCAAAGCGGGGGAGCTTCGGCGGATTCCGCGAAGGCACCGTGGCCGTGAAAGTGAAATGAGCGCCGCCCCCATGATCGAGGTCGAGAACCTCACGAAACGCTACGCCGGACGCGCGGCGGTGCGCGATCTCACCTTCACGGTGAAGCGCGGCGAGATCGTGGGCTTCCTCGGCCAGAATGGCGCGGGCAAGACGACCACGATGCGGATGCTTTCCTGCTTCATGCCCGCCACGTCCGGCTCGGCCCGGATCGCGGGCTATGACGTATTCACCCAGGCGGACGAAGTGCGCCGGCGCATTGGCTACATGCCCGAGGGCAACCCCTTGCACATCGACATGCGCGTGCGCGAATACCTCAAATTCCGCGCGCGGTTGAAGGGCCTGAGCAACACCCGCAGCCGGGAACGCGTGGACATCGTGACCGAGCAATGCGGCCTGGGCGAAGTGGCCGGCAAGGTCATTGGCACGCTCTCCGGCGGTTACCGGCAACGCGTCGGCCTGGCGGATGCGCTGGTGCATGAGCCCGAGCTCATCATCCTCGACGAACCGACCAAGAACCTCGACGCGCATCTCACGCGCACGGTGCGCCAGCTCATCAAGGACGTGAGCAAGGACCGCACGGTGTTCATCTCCTCGCACCTCCTGCCCGAAGTCGAACTGACCTGCACGCGCGTCATCATCATTCACGAGGGCTCGATCCGCGAGAGCGGCACCCTGGACGAATTGCAGCGCAAGATGAGTTCGGGCCAGCAGGTGATCGCCGAACTGTCCGCGTCGGTGCCGGACCTGCGCGAGGCGTGGGAGCACATGGCCGAAGTCGAACACTTCGACATTTCCGCCGCCGAAGGCAATTTCCACCGGTGCGCCCTGACGCCCCGCACCGGGGTGGATCTGCGGCCACAGGTCTTCGAGCTGGCCAAGCAGCGCGGCTGGCAGCTCCGCGAGCTGACCCGCACGCGGCATTCGCTCGAAGACATCTTCGTGCACGTGACCAAGAAGGAGCAGGAGGAAATCTGAAAATCAAAAGTGACAAGTTGCAGGTGACAGGTGACAGGGCAGCGTCCCGTTGCCGAAGCGCGTCCATCTGTCGGTTGCCCACCTGTCACCCGTCACCCGTCACTTTTCACCCCTGATGCAGCCCTTCCTCACATTGGTCCGCCGCGAACTGGGCAGCTGCTACTTCTCGCTCATTGGCTACGTCATCGTGGCGGCGGTGCAATTTTTGATGGGGCTGGGTTTCATGGTGGTGCTGCAGGCGTTGAACGGCAAGCCGTTCGACAAGCCGGTGACCGAGGAGTTTTTCAACAACGGGCTGTTCTGGTTGGTGATGCTGCTGGCCCCACCCATCATCACCATGCGCACCTACGCGCTCGAAAAATTCTCCGGCACCTATGAAACGCTGATGACCGCACCCGTAAGCGACCTGCAGGTGGTGCTCGCCAAGTTCACGGGCGCACTGCTGTTCTTCATGTCCGCATGGCTGCCGCTGCTCGCGTATCCGTTTCTCCTCAAGCGCTTCTCCGTGGATCTCATGCCGGTGGACACCTCTGCCGTTGGAGGAACCTTCCTTGGCATCTTCCTTTTCGGCGCGTTTTACATCGCGCTGGGTTGCTTCGCCTCGGCGCTCACGCGCAGCCAGATCATTGCCGCGATGAACGCCTTCGTGCTGGGCCTCGGACTGTTTCTGCTGAGCTACCTGACCTACGTCATCCCGCCCAAATCCGGCTGGCAGTCCGCCGCCCTGCAGCACGTCTCGATGATCGAGCACATGAAGGATTTTACGCGCGGGGTCGTGGACACCCGGCAGGTGGTCTTTTACCTGAGCCTGACGGCGCTGTTCCTGTTCCTCACGCTCCGGGTCGTGGAAAGCCGCCGATGGAAATGACAAACGAAGTCCAAAGTCCAAGAGTCCAAAGTCCAAAGTCACGCGCCGGATCACGCGGCGATGTCCGGACGACTGCCTTGGACTTTGGACCTTGGACTTAAAATTTGAATGGCTGACGACGCCGACAATTCCACGCCGAGTTATTCCGCCGCGCGCAAGTTTGGCCTGGGCGTCAACACGCTCGTGGGCGTGGCCGCCGTGCTGGCCATCGTTGTGATGGTGAACTTCCTGGCGGCCCGGCATTACTTGCGGAAGTCGCTTTCCGAGGACCGCGTGCCGCCGCTGGCCTCCGTCAGTTTGCAGGTCGTGCATGCGTTGACGAACGACCTGAAAGTCACCGTCTTCTTCGATCCGGATGAAGTGCTCTATGCGCCGATTCTCCAGCTCCTGCGGCAGTACGAGCATGCCAGCCCACGCGTGAAGGTCTCCGTGGTCAATTACGTGACCGAGCCGGCCAAGGCCGAACAGGTCAAGACCCGGTGCCAGCTCCCGCCCAACACCAAGGATGTCATCATCTTCGAATTGAACGGACGGCACCGTGTTGTGCGGCAGGGCGAACTGTCCGAGTACGACACCCGCGAGCTGCTGTCCGGCAAGAGCCAGTCGGTGAAGCGCAAATCGTTCAACGGCGAAGCCTATTTCACCTCGGCAATTCTGACGCTTTTGGAGAGCCGGCAGTTGATTGCGTATTACCTCATCGGCCATAAGGAGCATGAGCCGGATTCCTCCAGCACGCCGACGGGCTACGGCAAATTCATCCAGCTCCTCGAACAGGGCAACGGCATGAAGGCTTTTACCCTGCCACTCGTGGGCACCAACGAAGTCCCGGCTGATTGCAGCCTGCTGGTCATCGCCGGTCCCGTTCTGCCCGTCACAGCTACCGAACGCGAGAAGCTGAACCGCTATCTGGACCGCGGTGGCCGGGCGTTAATCTTGCTGACCCAGGGCAGCACTCCCGAACTCGATCGGCTGCTGGAACAATGGGGCGTGGAGCTGGGCGACAACTTTGTGACGGACGAGGCCGGCGACCGCTCCGAGTCCCACATGACCCTCAAGAACTTTGGGGAGCACGAAATCGTGCGCCTCTTTGGCGGCACCCAGAACGGCCTGATCTTCCCCACCGCACGCTCGGTCCGTCCGCGCCCCGCTGGCCAGGGCTCGGATGCTCCCCAGGTGCGACCGCTGGTCAGCACTTCGGAAGCGGGCAAGGCCATCTCCAACTATCGCAACGGGCCGCGCTACGATCCCCGCCGTGACCCGCCACCCGGAGCCATTCCGGTGGCCGTGGCCGTCGAGCGCGGCGGCCTGCGCAGTGTCGAGGGCGGCTCCACCCGCATGGTCGTGGTCGGTGACTCCTATTTCCTGAACAACCAGGTGATCGATGTTTCCATCAACCGCGATTTCGCCCACAACACGATCAACTGGCTCGTGGACCGGCCGCGTCTGGTGGGCGTCGGCGCGCGGCCATTGCGCGACTACCAGTTCAACATGTCCGACTCGCAGATGCGGACGGTCCAATGGATTCTGCTGGCCGGAGTGCCGGGCGCCGTTCTGGCGTTCGGCCTGCTGGTCTGGTACCGACGGCAATCTTGATGTGAATTCAAAGCAGACAAAATGGTTGGTCGGCCTCGCGCTGGCGCTTTTTGCGTTCATCGTGGTGGTGGAACTGCGCCGGCCCGATGCCGCCGCGGACTCGCCCGGTGAATCACTCGTTCCCCAATTGCGGCCGGCGACGGTCACGCGCGTTGAACTGACCCGCTCGAATGCCACCTTGCGGGCCGAACGCGCAGGTGGCCAGTGGCGGCTGACGGCTCCGCTGAATTACCCGGCCAATGACCTGGCTTTGAACGCGTTGCTGGATGTCTGCTCGAAGTTGCGGCCACGCCAGCTCGTGACGGGGATGGAGGTGGCCAAGCTGGCGGACTTCGGCCTCCAGCCGCCGCAGGCCACGGTGCTTTTCCAACAGGGTGGTCAGCCCGTGGAGTTGCGCATCGGCGCGCGTACCCCGGTGAATAATTTGCTCTATGTCCAGGTCGCCGGCAGTGACCGGATCGCCGTCACCGATGCAACGTTGTTGGAGTTGCTGCCACTCACCGCCGATGCCTGGCGCGACCGCCGGTTGCTGTCCCTGGCCGGGTTGAAGTACGACCGCCTCCGGGTCCGCAACGGCACGCGCGACCTGGTGGCGCAGCGGGGAACCAACCGGCTCTGGCGCATCGAGGAGCCCAAGCCGGTGAAGCGCGCCAACACGCCGCGCCTCGACCAGTTGCTCGCCGAGTTGCAGCGGTGGCCCGTGCAACGCTTCGTCACCGATGATCCCAAGGCCGAACTGGAATCGTTTGGCCTGCAAACGCCCGAGGTGGAACTCGCCTTCGGGGCCGGGACCAACGACCTGCTGACCGTGCAGTTCGGCAAAAGCCCGACCAACCAGCCGGGCTTGGTTTACGCCCGCAGCCTGGCAACGACCAACGTGATGCTGGTGGCCCGGGACTGGCTGGAGCAGTTGCGCGCGCCCGTCTGGGAGTTCACGGAACACCGGCTGGTGGATGCGCTTGTGCCGGGCGGGGTGGACACCATTCAAGTGGTCGGCGAGGAGCCTTTCACCCTGCGGCTCCGCACCAACTCGGCCGCCGAATTGGTGTGGGTGGCCGATGACAAGGCGCAAACCCTGACCGATCCCGTGATGATGGAAAGCTTTCTGGCCAACCTCGTGACCCTCGAGGCGGTCGAGCTGGAGAAGGACGTGGTCACGGATTATGCGCCCTACGATCTCACCGCGCCCAAGCGCAGCGTCAGCTTGTTGCGCTCCGGCACCAATTCCGTCGGCGCGCCCACAAACACACTCGTCGCGCGTCTGGACTTCGGGAAATTCAAGGGCACCGACACCTTGTTTGCGCGGCGCCACGACGAAAATTCTGTTTATGTGGTCCCACGCGGCGATGTCGAAAACTTTGCGTGGTCGGTGTTCCAGTTGCAGGACCGGGGAATCTGGAATTTTGACACCAACCAAGTCACTGCCATCACGGTCCAGTGGGACGGACAGACCAATCGCCTCACCCGCGCTGCCAATGGCCGCTGGGTGGATGGTCCCAACGCCGTGGACGCGCTGCGCAACGTAGCCCTGGAAGAGACCTGCTTCCGTCTCGGCCAGTTGCGGGCCATGCGCTGGGTGTATCTCGCGGAAAACCCGGCCACCGACAAACGGCTGCCGCTGTATGGCATCGGCCCGGAAAGCCGCAGCCTGAGCATCGAAGTCGCCGGCTCACCCGCGCGCACGAATGTCATCACCTTTGGCCACATGCCCTCGAAGCGGAATCCGTGGGCCAGCGTCGCCGACCCGCGCAGCGGCAAGCCGGCGGTCTTCGAATTCCCACGGGATCTGTTCCTGCACTATGTCGTGCAGTATCTCAGTCCGGTTAAATGACCCGGCCTTGCGGCGGGTGACACCCCGTGCCTGACGAGCAACCACAACCAAAACGCTGGACCTTCTGGCGCGTATGCCGGGTGGGCTTCCGGTGTGTGCGCATCCTCTGCTGGCTCGCGGTGCTGGCCGTGCTCGTTGCCTTCCTCTGGTTCAATCAACGGGGCGTGCCGGACTTCGTCAAACGCCCGATCCTTGCGGAATTGAAGGTGCGCGGGCTGGATGTGGAATTTCACCGGCTGCGGTGGCAATGGTTTCGCGGCCTGGTCGCCGAAGGCATTGCCGTGGAGAAGGCCGGGGCCGCTTCGGGACCGCACTTTTCGGTCGGCGAAGTTGAAGTGCAGCTTGATCTTGATGCCTTGCGCCAGTTTCGCCTGATCCCCAGCGGGGTCGTCGTCAGTCAGGGCGGGATGACTTGGACCCTTGCCCCGTCCAACCTTCCCCCGCAGATGCTCATCGTCACCAATCTGGCCACCACGGTGCGCTTCCTGCCAAACGACGTTTGGGAACTACCCCAGCTGGATGCCACGGTGCAGGGCATCCAGATGAAATTCAGTGCGGTGGTCACCAACGTGACTGCCCTGCGCAAGCCGCCCGGCACAACCAATACCGGCCCCGCTACATCCTCGTCAGAGCCGGCGCGGCCTGGAGCCGAGCTGATCCTGCATCGCATCCTGACGGAGCTGGCGCGGGTGCAGTTCGCAACGCCGCCAGAAATTGAGCTCACGCTGCGGGCCGATGCGCGATTGGAGCGCGGGTTTCAAGCGGACCTGAAAGTGAACGCGCGCGACGTGGTCACGCCCTGGGGCAGCGGTCGCAACGCCAGTTTTACCGCGAAAATCACCCTGCCGCCCGGCACCAACGGAGCGGCGAACGCCGACCTTCGCATTGAGGCCCAGCGGCTGCGTACGACCAACCTGATCTTCAACGCCGAGCAGTTGCTCCTGACGGCCCGGCTCAACCGGCAGTCGGACCGCACGAATGACTGGGATGCGGCCTGGGATGTGACGTTGCGTGACGGCAAGTCGAAATGGGCCGAGGTCGCCACGCTTCGTTTCAACGGACAAACCGCACCGCGCCCGCTCGCGCCCGATGAATGGCGCACCAGCCTCACGCTGCGAACCACGGGACTGAAAACGGAATGGGGTCGCGTCGCAGATGGACGGCTGTCGGGCAACGCGAAGTTTGCGCCCGCCCGGAAGCAATTGCTCGCCGCCGATGCCGACCTGCAAGTCACTTCACCGACGACCAAATGGGGGGAAGCCCAGCAGGCGCGCATCTCGGCGAAGGCGACGTGGGTTGGCCAGCGGACCGCTACGCCGGGTGATCCGGCAGCGCGCGGCAACGGAACCGACCCCAGTCTGGCGGCCTGGGGGTTCTGGACCAACCTGGCGCCATGGCAGTTGGAAACATCTGTCGCGCTCGACGGGGTAAAGGTCCCCGCACAATCACTCGACCTGGCGAAATTGAACCTCAACGCGCAGTGGCGCTCCCCGGAGCTGGTCGTCTCCAACCTGCATTCCGAGCTCTATGACGGCACGTTGAATCTGGACGCGCGGCTCGATGTCGCCACGCGTCTGGCCTCCGCAACGGGCGGACTCGACTTCGACGTGTATCGCATCCAGCACCTCCTGCACACGAACACGCAACGTGAGTTCTCGCGGTTCACCTTCACCAGCCTGCCCAAGGCGCGGGCCAGCGTGTCGGTGATGCTGCCGGAGTGGACGAACCGCGTGCCGGACTGGCAGGCCGTCGGCCGCTCGGTGACGCTCGCCGCGCACGTTGACAGCCCGGGTGGGACGTATCGCCAGGCGACGTATCTCGAGGCCAACACGGATCTCACGCTGACCAACGGGATTCTTCGCCTGAACAACCTGTGGGCCCGCCGGCCCGAAGGCGAAGTCCATTTGAACTACCAGGTGAACCCGCGCACGAAGGAGTTTTACTGGCAGGGCCGGGCGCAGGTCTTTCCGCAGGCCATCGAGCCGTTGCTGGAGCGTCCCGAGCAAAAACGCATCTTCACGAACTTCACGTTCACTCTTCCGCCGCACGTTGAAGGCGAGGTCTGGGGCCGCTGGGGCGCACAGCAGGAGCTGGCTTTTCGAGCCCATGCCACAGCGACGAATTTCGTGCTGCGCGGCGAGCACCTGGACGCGTTCAGCGGGCGCGTGAACTTCACCAACCAGCTTTATGCCATCACTGATGTTTTTGCGCGCAACGGGACCGGCGTCATCACCGCCCCGCTGCTGTGGATTGACGGCCGCTTCCAGCGGCTCCGGGTAACGAACGCGCAGAGCACGTTCGATCCCTACGCCTTTACGCGCATGATCGGTCCGGTGACGGAGCGGGCGGTCAAGGCCTACCAGTTCAGCAACGCCCCGATGGTGCGCGTGAATGGCTCGATCCCGTTCCACGAAGGCAACACCACCGACTTGCACTTTGACATCGCAGGCGGCCCGTTCCGCTGGTCCTTCTTCCATTTGCCCCAGGTAACGGGAACGATTCACTGGGTGACCAACCGGCTCCTCATTTCAAATCTCGACGGCGCCTTTCACGGCGGTCGGCTGGCCGGGGATTTGAACTTCGACTTCACACCGCGGCGCAGCGCCGACTTTGGCTTCAGCCTGGCGTTTACGAACGCGAGCCTGCCGGGCTTCATCGCCGACCTCACCAGCAAGCCCAACAAAATTGAAGGCACCGTGTCCGGCAGCTTGACCGTCACCAACGCCAACACGGCGGACTGGCAGAGCTGGCAGGGCTTTGGCGATGTGCGTTTGAACGATGGCTTGTTGTGGGAGTTCCCCATCTTCGGCCTGTTTTCACCGGTGCTGAACGCTGTGAACAAGGACCTGGGCAACAGCCGGGCGAAGGAGGCCAGCGGATCGTTTATCCTGACGAACAGCGTCCTCTACACAAAAAACCTGGTCATCAATTCCTCACCCGCCCGCCTGCACTACGACGGCACGGTGGACTTCGCTGGCGGAGTCAACGCCGTGGTCGAGGCCGAAATGTTCCGCGACACATTTCTCGTCGGGCCCATCCTGAGTTTCCTCACTACGCCCATGACGAAGGTCTTCGAGTACAAGGTGACCGGCTCGCTCGCGAATCCGAAAAGCGAGCCACGCTTCATTCCCAAGTTCCTCCTGCTGCCGCTGCGCCCGTTCCAGACCATCCGCGAGTTCCTCACGCCGGACAAACTGGCACCGGAAAAAAAATAGCGGCGAACCGGAGTTCGCCGCTGGTGAAGTTAAGGTTTCGAACTGGTCTAGCGGCGGTTGCGGCGCTTGACGTTGAGCTGGGTCAGCGAGTGGAGCAGGGACGCCTGGACCGTGGCCGTTTCCTCGTCGCTCAACTTCTCGGCCAAACGGGCCTCGGCCTTCTTGCGGGCTTCCTCAGCCTTGGCTTCATCAATGTCATCGGACTTGATGGCCATGTCCGTGAGGATGGCCACGCGGTCGCCGGTGATTTCCACGAACCCCTCGCCGGTGGCGAGGTAGTGATCCACGCCGCCCTTGCGCGCGACGATCTCGCCGTGGGCGATCTGGGTCATGAGCGGAATGTGCATCGGGTAGATGCCCATCTCGCCCTCGACGCCGGGCAGCGTGACCATGTCCACATCCTCGGAGTAGATCTTCGCCTCCGGGGTGACGATTTCGAGTTTAAGTGTGGCCATGTGAGGTTGAGAGTATGTGAGTTGATGGTTGAGAGTCGCGCGGGGCGGGAGTGAGATTGCTCTCAACTCTCAACTTTCATCACTCAACTATTCCTTGATCTCGTCGATGCCGCCCTTGAGATAGAAATTGTTTTCACCGACGGCGTCGTGCTTGCCTTCGAGGATTTCCTTGAAGGCGCGGACGGTCTCGGCGACGGGCACCTGCTTGCCTTCGCGGCCGGTGAAGACCTGCGCCACCGTGAAGGGCTGGCTGAGGAACTTCTGAATCTTGCGGGCGCGGAAGACGGCGGTCTTGTCCTCGGGGGAAAGTTCATCCATGCCGAGAATCGCGATGATGTCCTGGAGGTCCTTGTAGCGCTGGAGCACCTTCTGGACGCCACGGGCGACGTCGTAGTGTTCCTGGCCGACGATGTCGGGCGTGAGCGCGCGGGAGTTCGAGGCGAGCGGGTCCACGGCCGGGAAGATGCCGAGTTCCGCAATGGAACGCTCGAGCACGATGGTCGCATCCAAGTGCGCAAAGGTCGTGGCGGGCGCGGGGTCGGTCAAGTCGTCGGCAGGCACGTAAACGGCCTGGAAGGACGTGATGGAACCCTTCTTCGTCGAGGTGATGCGTTCCTGGAGGTTGCCCATTTCGGCGGCCAGCGTGGGCTGGTAACCGACGGCGCTCGGCGTGCGGCCGAGGAGCGCGGACACTTCGGAACCGGCCTGCGAGAAACGGAAGATGTTGTCCACGAACAGAAGCACGTCCTGGTTGTGCTCATCGCGGAAGTATTCCGTCACGGCCAGCGCGGAGAGCGCGACGCGGAGACGGGCGCCGGGAGGTTCGTTCATCTGGCCGAACACGAGACCGATCTTCGAACCTTCCGCGAGGACGGGCTGGCCGTTTTCACCGATGAGCGGGTGGCCCTTGGCATCCTTCTGGGTCTTGATGACGTTGGCCTCGATCATTTCGTTGTAAAGATCGTTGCCTTCGCGGGTGCGTTCACCGACGCCCGCGAACATCGAGACGCCGCCGTGCAGCTTCGCGATGTTGTTGATAAGTTCCATGATGACGACCGTCTTGCCGACGCCGGCACCACCGAAGGCGCCGACCTTGCCGCCCTTGAGGAACGGGCAGATGAGGTCGATGACCTTGATGCCGGTGGTGAGCACCTGCGGGCTGGTGGACTGGTCCACCAGCGGCGGGGCGGAGCGGTGGATGGAATTGTACTTGTCCGCCTTCACCGGGCCCTGCTCGTCCACGGCGTCGCCGGTGACGTTGAAGACGCGGCCCATGACGGCGTTACCGACAGGCATGGAGATGGGCGCGCCGGTGTCGGTCACAAGCATGCCGCGCTTGAGGCCCTCGGTGGTGCTCATGGCGACGGCACGAACCCAGTTGCCGCCGAGGTGCTGCTGCACTTCGAGGGTCAACTTGGTCTTGCCCTGGCCGGGGAGATCGTACTCCACAGTCAATGCGTTGTAGATGGCGGGGAGCTGGCCCGTGAACTCAATGTCCAGAACGGGGCCGATGATTTGAACGATTTTGCCGGTGTTCATCGTGATAAATTAATTGCCCATCGCCATCTGGGCGGTGGTGATTTCCAAAAGTTCTTTCGTGATGTTGGCCTGGCGCAGCTTGTTGTACTCGAGCGTCAGGTCCTTGATGATCTGCTTGGCGTTGTCGGTCGCGTTCTTCATGGCGACCATGCGCGCGGACTGCTCGGAAGCCTTCGCCTCCTGCAAGAATTGGAAGACCTGGTAGTTCAGGTAGTGCGGCAGCAAATTGCCGAGCACCGTGCCGGCAACGGGCTCGAACAGGTATTCCTGGCTGGTCTGGCCCAGTTCCTTCGGGGCGGCGTCACCCGCGACCCCGGCTTCCAGCGCCTTGAGCTCGCCGATGGGCAGCAACTGGCGCGACTCCGGCTTCTGGGTCAACGTGTTGATGAAGTTCGTGTAGAGCACGTCCACCGCATCCACTTTGCCTTCGAGGAACAGATCCTGGGCGAACTTGGAGATGGCCCGGGCCTCGGCGAACTGCGGCGTATCCTTGTAGCTGAATTCCGCCGCGAGATCGCGCTTGAGCCGACCGGCCCATTGCGCACCCTTTTTACCGGCGCAAATGAACACAGTCGTGTCCTTGTCCCACTTCGCAGCTTCACGGAGCAGGTTGGTGTTCAACGCACCGCACAGGCCCTTGTCCGAGGTGATGAGGATGAGCGCGCGCTTCTTGACCGGGCGCTTTTCCATCAAGGGGTGGCTGAACTCGCCGGCTCCCGCCGTGGCGGCCGCCAGCACTTCGTTCATCAAGTTCGCATACGGCCGGCCCGCCAAGGCCGCCTGCTGCGCGCGCCGCATCTTGGCGGACGCGACCATCTGCATCGCCTTGGTGATTTGGGCGGTGTTCTTGACCGACTTGATGCGCCGGCGAATGTCGCGTGTGCTGGGCATGGAAGTTATTTCTTGATCTGGGCGACGGGTGCCTTCATCCGGTCCGCGTCACGCACATGAAAGCCAATTTCGCGGCGCGTCTGCTCCGGCCCGGTCAACAATCCGCGCAGTGCCTCGAACAAATCTGCAATCTGGGCATCGTGGCCCGTCAACCGCTGTTCAATTTCGGACAATTTACTGGCCAGCACGGTGTGCAGGGCCAACTGCTCACGCATCAGCATGAACACCCGGACGATCTTAACACTGGCTGCCACGGCGATCGGGCTGTTCAACACCGAAGCGAGCATGACCACGCCGTGTTCGGTGAAAACCCACGGCAAAGTCCGACGGCCACCGTACGAACTTGATATCACAGATTGTGATTTCAAGTTTGCAACCTCTTGACGCTCAAGCTGAAACGCAAAGTCACTCGGAAACCGTTCAAGGTTCCGCTTGAGCGCCTGGTTCAACTGTCCGGTGCTGACGCCGTAGAGCGTGGCGAGGTCCGAATCCAGCATGACACGCTGGCCCCGGATGGTGAGGGTGAGCCCCTCCATCGGTTGCGGCGTGCTGGCTGGTTCGAGTGCCATATACATCGGATTAAAAACAGGGACGGTCGGTTAGCGGTAGCTCTGCTTGAACTCCGTCACGGCGGCCTTCAAATCGGCTCCGAGCGTGTCGCTGATCGCCTTCTCGGCACGCAACTTCACGAGCAACGGCTCTTTGCGCGTCGCCAGGAAGTCGGTGAGCTTGTTCTGGAAGTCCTTGATCTTGTCCACCGCCACATCGTCGAGCAGGTTGTTCTGCATCGCGAAAAGCACGGCGGACTGGATTTCCACGGGGAGCGGGTTGTACTGGTTCTGCTTGAACAGTTCGACGATGCGCTTGCCGCGTTC
This sequence comes from Pseudomonadota bacterium, assembly GCA_009924135.1. GTDB lineage: Bacteria > Verrucomicrobiota > Verrucomicrobiia > Limisphaerales > SXTU01 > SXTU01. Next base: position 48,238 of record RFSE01000020.1, read on the forward strand.
GAGCGTGGCCTGCGTCTTGGCGTCGAGATCGGAGCCGAACTGGGCGAAGGCCGCGAGTTCGCGGAATTGTGCCAGCTCCAGCTTGATCTTGCCGGCCACCTGCTTCATCGCCTTGATCTGCGCGGCGGAACCGACGCGCGACACGGAGAGACCGACGGAAATGGCGGGACGGATACCCTGGTAGAAGAGGTCGGTTTCCAGGTAAATCTGGCCATCCGTGATCGAAATCACGTTCGTCGGGATGTAGGCGGACACGTCGCCGGCCTGCGTTTCGATGATCGGGAGCGCGGTGAGCGAGCCGTTGCCGTTCTTCTCGTTGACGCGCGCGGAACGCTCCAGCAAACGGGAGTGCAGGTAGAAGACGTCACCGGGATAGGCTTCGCGGCCGGAGGGACGCTTCAGCACGAGGGACACCTGGCGGTAGGCGACGGCCTGCTTGGAGAGATCATCATAAATGATGAGCGCATCCATGCCGTTATCCATGAACCACTCGCCCATCGCCGCACCGGAGAACGGCGCGAGATACTGGGCGGCGGCGGGAGCATCCGCACCGGCCGCCACGACGATGGTGTATTCCATCGCGCCGGCCTTCTCCAACTCGGCGATGACGCGCGCGATGTTGGACTGCTTCTGGCCGACGGCCACGTAGATGTTGTAAACCGGGCGGAAATCCTTCTGGCCGGCGTTCTGCTTGTTGATGCGGGCCTGGTTGATCATCGCGTCCACGCCGATGGTCGTCTTGCCCGTGGAACGGTCACCGATGATCAGTTCGCGCTGGCCACGGCCGATGGGGATCATCGCGTCAATGGCCATGATGCCCGTCTGAAGGGGCTGGCTGACGGATTTGCGCTTCACGATGCCGGGCGCGATTTTTTCGACCGGATACTGAACGCTGGAGCTGACGGCGCCCTTGCCGTCCACCGGGCGGCCGAGCACGTCCACCACGCGGCCGAGCAGGCCCTTGCCCACGGGCACGGAGAGCAGCTTGCCAGTGGTCTTGACCTCGGAGCCTTCGCGGATGGCGAGGTAATCACCGAGCACCACGACGCCGACCTCGGTTTCTTCGAGGTTGAGCGCGAGGCCGATGACCCCGTTGCCGAAGTCAAGCATCTCGTTGAGCATCGCGTCGGTGAGGCCTTCAACCTTGGCCACGCCGTCGGAAATCTCGCGCACGGTGCCGACGTTCTGCCGG
>RFSE01000191.1 GCA_009924135.1 Pseudomonadota bacterium
CCTTTTTGGCGGTGCGGTGGCGGATCTTGACCTCGTCCGTCGCGTCCGGGGCGTCGTCGAGCAGGAACTCGGGGATCGGATCGGCGGCGAAGTGGGCGAAGACGAGGAGCCAGAAACGGGTGTCGGCATCCAGCTTGTCGAAGCTGGTCTTCCACGTGATGAGCACGGGCCGGGGGCCGATCGACTCCGGTCCGGCGTAGGGGATGAGGTGTTGCTTGAACCAGCCCAGCAGCTCGGCGGCCTCCCGCTCGTAAGTGGCGAGGTAGCCGGCCAGGGTGAGCCGCTGCTCGCGGATGTAACCGGCGGCCTGATGCAGCGCGAGGGGCAGGCCCTCCATGAGTTCGGCCAGCCGCCGGGCCTGCGCAGGGTCGTCGTTGGCCTTGCGCCGCTGCTTTTCCGTGAGCTTGAGGAGCAGGTCGGTGGCCGCGTCGGGGTGGAGCACGTCGAGGTCGAGGGACTCGACGTGGTCCGCCCAATCATGCAGGCGGGAGGTGATGAGGACGTGGCCGGTGGTGAGGTGCTCCAGCAGGGCGGTGAGGGCGGCGGCGGCTTCCTCGGTATCCACGTTATCCACGATGAGCAGCCAGTCGTGATGGCTGGCCAGCCAGTCCACGGCGGCCGCGACGCGCACGGATTCATCCGGTGGCAGCGCGCCTGCGGCATCCAGTTGCAGGACGCTGCACAGGGCAGCGAGACTGGCGCGGAGTTTCTCTGGCGAATCACCGCTCACGAACAGCAGCGCGCAGTAATCCCCGCGATGCCGGTCGGCGTACACCACCGCCGCGTGCGTCTTGCCAATGCCGCCCAGCCCGGCAATGCCCGTGGCGACCGGCACCGCCTGGGTGATGGCCGTGGCGTGATTCCGCCGGGTGAGCGCGGTACGGAGTTGTTCCAAAAACTCCTCGCGTCCGAGAAAGAGCCGGCTGATGTAGCCGCCGGGGAGGTTGGAGGGGATTGGAGGCTTTTCTGGTGGAGAAACAGGTGACCCAGTGCCGCTGCCGGGGAAGGCGGGGGCGGCGGTCTTTTTGCTGCCAGGGAAGGCTGGCGGAGTAGCGGGTTTGGCCCGGCCATTTTCCAGACGAGCGAGAAGCTGAGTGTTCACCTCGCTTTCGGAAAGGCCCACGAGGTCGATGTAGGTGCGCCCTTTGAGAATGCCGTCGGGTTTGAAGTCCGCGACCCGCACGCCTACGAGGATTCCCTTTACGCCGGTGGGATCATCGGTGAACGCGGCCTGCCACTCGGGCTGGCAGAACCCGGACTGCATGTAATCGGGGGTGAGCACGGCGATGACGCGTTTGCTTTTCAGCAGGGCGCGGTGCATGTCGCCGGGAAAGACGCTGCCGGACTTGAAATCCCACGCCTGAATCAGAGTGTGGTAACCGTGGTGTTCCAATTGCCACGCGATCCATTCGGCCCAGAGGCGGTCCTTGCCGGTGTAGCTGATGAAGAAGTCGATCTCGTCCGGTGGGTTGGCAGGCATGGCAGGATGATGGACTAGGTGGCAGGCGACGTGCCATTTGGCCCGCAGCTTGGAGCGTGGCATTCATGCCGCAGAATCGGACGAGGGGCGAGGTGGTTCATATCACCTTTTTGCAGCCGGGCTAACTGCGCCGTGAACGCTGCGCGCGGGGCATGGCCTTCGCTGCACTCACGTACACTTCGGAGTTCACTTAGGTATAGGAAGCCGGGGACCACTTGGACGGGTGATGTAGCCAAAGCCCCGCAGGCAGGCAAGGGTTTTCCCGGGGGCAATTAAATGTGGAAAAGTTTGGTAAGAGCGATTGCGCAGGCGTTCTCCCTACCATGAACCTGTGCCGGCGACTTGCAGTCGCCGACCTTGGGCTACAGCAGGACGAACCCGCTTGGAGCAACCCACCCGCAACGCGGCGACTGCAAGTCGCCGGCACGGGTTCATGGTCTCAATGCGCGGTTTTCGGACCGTGGTGGCTCCCCATGAACCGGCGGTCAAGGAGCGCGGACGCCTACATCCGCAGTTGGTCGCATGTTGACACTGTCCGAGGAACGAAATCATCAGCGCGGCTGTGCCTGGCCGGAGGCGATACGGCGTTCCGCCCCCGCTCCACCTTCTGACGATGCTGCGGCTGATCCCGCGCCGAGCGGGACACAGCCACGCTCCGGGCAGCACCAAGATGCGGCCTCCGCAACTGGTCGCCGATGTTGTACTGCAGGCGGGGACGGCTGCGGTACCTGGCCCGGCGGCTGCGGACGTGGGCGTCCGCGCTCCTGCGCACATTTCATCCCGCACGGTTTAGGTGCTTCACCGGCGACGGGCTTCGTCTCACTTCTCACACTTACCCTCGCTGCTGAGGGGAGGGCAAGCGCCGACGCACCCGCCCTAAAATTCTGGTGGGGTTAGTATAAGTCACAAATTTTTGGCTTGCCCGCGTCGGCCGGGTGCGCTTCATTCGGCGAACAACAAAAGGACTCCATGAAAGCACGTGTCAGTCTCATCCTTGGCCTCCTCTCTGCCTGCGTTCACGGGGCTCAGGTGCCGCTGTCGGGACCGGGGACCGGGCCGAACATTTCGATTGCGGAATTGGAAGACCGGGGCCTGCATCAGCAAGTCCCGGTCGAGAATTTGCTGCGCCGGGTGGATGGCAAGGTCGAGGACCTGCGTCCGTGGGTACCGTGGCGCAACGGCATGATTGCTGCCGTGGATGCCCATAAAAGGGGCATCGGCACGCCAGCCGCGCGCCAGGCGGCCATGCTCGCTCCGAATCCGCTGCCGAGGTGGCGGCCGGTGCATGGGAGGGTGGCTTTCGTCAAGCCGGATGGCGATGTCGCTGTGCAGTTGTCCCTGGGGCGGCAGGTCAAATATGCCATGCTGCGCAACTGGCCCGGGCGGCTCACGGCGGTGACGGGAACGGATGTGAAAGTGCTCGCCAAACTGATTGGGTCCTCCCCGGCCAACACCGTGGGGGCAGCCTCGCTGACGCTGCCCTTGTATGACTATGGCACGCCGCTTCCCCCCGATGAGATATCGGCCATCATGCAGGCCGAGGCCGCAACGGCCGCCACCGCCAAGGCCGCACAGGACACCGCCGCTGCCGAACTCGCGGCGAAGCGCAAGGCCGAGGCGGCGGAGCGGGTGGAAAAGGCGCGGGCCGCCCGGGAGGCCAAGGAAAAGCAGGAGCCGGCCAAATAGGTTTCGCACCTGACCTGGGTTGCCCCTGCACAGACCATGAAGAGATTTTTTATACTGATTTTTGCAGCGACGCTGTTGCCGGGCTGCAACCGGTCGGCCGACCCGCAACCGGCGCTGACAGCGGCCCCGCAGAAGCCGGGGCCCGTGGCCGCCCCGACCCCGGTTCCGCCGCCTGTACCGGCCAGCCGCGAGCTTGCCGGTACGGTGTTTGTGGCCACGCGCGGCGGGGCCAATGTCATGCTGGGAAGTGTGAATGTCTATGCCCTCGACTGGGACAAGGCGAATGCGGCGATCAAGTCCTCCAAGGAATCATGTTTGAAACTGATGCAGGAACGGGTGGCAGAGGCGGGGGCGGCAAACGACGAGGCAAAGGCGGCGCTCAAGGAGTGGGATGCGGCTTCCGCTGCGTTTGATAACGCTCAACGGGCCACGGCGAACGCCAGCCCTACCGCCCAGGCGGTCGCAGTCGGCCCGTTTAAGACCCGGATGCAGCAGGCCCGGTTGAAGGCGGAGCAGGCCAGGGAGAAGTCAGGATCTGCGTTGGCGCGGGCGACGCAATTTGAAAACTGGTCGAAGACGGGTGAAATGGCCTTCCACACGCCGCCGGACGACTATCTGTCCAAAGGCGTGACCGACTCGAAGGGGGCTTACCAGCTCCAGATTCCTGCGGACCGGCAGGTCGTGCTGGTGGCTCATTCCCGCCGGCTGGCGGCGGGGAAGGAGGAGCGTTACACGTGGTGTGTCACCGTTGCGCCCGGTGAGAAGGGGCCGGTTCATCTGAGCAACGCCAACTGGATGGAAAAATAAAGGTTTTGCCGCCGAAGATCGCGGCGGTGAGACGTGGGGAAAGTTGTGCGCGGCGCGCGCGCGCATTCACCCCGTAGGATCGGGCCGAGTTCTGCGAGCTTCGGATGGCACTGTTTCAGGCGGGCCTAGTGCGGCGTCAACGCCGTGCTCAGTGCCGTCTCCCTGCCGATCCGGTATTCTCGAACGTCGGCCGGTTACTTCTTCTCTTTCGCATACCGCTCGTAGGCAGCGGCGACGTTGCCGGCTTTCTCGTCGCCCTTGTGGAAGAAGAAGCGGTGGCGCAGGACGAGCTTCTCGCCTTTCTTCAAAGTGTGCGGGCCGTTGGGATCGGCCTTGTCGAGGGAGCCGAAGCAGTTGGCGGTGAAGAGGCCGTAGGTGCGGGCGTGCCAGCTCGTGGGATAACGGAAGCTGGTCGGGTGGTTGAAGATGGCGACGCCGACGACATCACCCTCCACGGGGCCGGAGTAGTCCGCCCACGGGGCGCGCTTGCTCCAGGCTTCCTTGTCGAGGGCGCCGGTGCTGGTGATGAGGCGACCGCCCTGCTTGGAATCCACGGCCATGGTATAGGGCACCCGAATGCTCAGGCCCGCGTCCTTGGCATCGCCAAAGGTGGCGTCGCCGTCAGTGGCGGTGAATTCCTGATCCCAGTCGATGGACCGGGTGTCGCCTTCGACGCGGAAGGTGAGGCGGCGGATCTCGGTGACGGACTTCTCGCCCTTGTAGTTGACGTACTCGTTCTCAGTCACGAGCACGGCGTGGGTGGCGTCGGCGGTGATTTCCTTGAAGGCGATGTGTTTGATCGCGCCCATCTTGGTGGCGTACTTGGTGAGGGAGGCTTTTTGTTTTTCGTTGAGCTGGTCCTGGGGTTTGCCGCCGGTGACGCTGCCCAGTTCCATCCACGAGTCCGCTCCATTGATGTTTTCGTGGCCAAAGTTGATGCCGCGGTGATGGTAGTGGTCCTGGTACTTGCCCTTGGCCTCGGCCTCGACCTGCTGCATGGGGAAGGCACGGGTCATCTGCTTGCCGGTGGGCCCGTACACGGGGAAGAGGTAGGGCTTGTTGGCCTCCGTGATGACGTATTCGGCGAAGGGCTGGCCATCGAATTTGATGATGGCCCCGGCGGGAGATTTCTCAGCGGTAAAACCCTTGCCGGCCGCGTGGGCGGAAGTGGCTAGGCCGAGGGCGAGCGTGCCGGCGGCAAGGCAGAAGTGGCGGCGGGAGCGGGCGTTGGTCATGTGCATGGTTTGATTGTGTCGGCGTTGGACGGTGGGAGGGAAGGAAAAGTTCGGAGCATTTACAGGCCGGATCGGAACAAGGCAAACGGAGTGAACCACGAAGACACGAAGGACACAAAGATGAGCAACCGGGCTACAGGCCCTGATCGTTACTCCAATTGATAAATCCCCCCAGGGATAGGGGACAGACAAAGATCGGAAATCCGTCGGTGTCCGCCTCAATTTTTGAGGCTCGCATCAGAGTGAGCAAAAGATTTTGGCAGGGCAATTTAGGGCAGGGGAATTACTAGGACAGGGAATTGGGGTTTAATCTTCCTGCCCCAAATTTTCCTGCCAAATTCTCTGTGCTCCATGCGCACTTTCGCGGCAAGAACACCGGGCCTTTCAGTCCACGCATCTTTGTCCGCCCCGAATCTTTGGGTTTCCTCCGGCCGAGGTTAAAACTCGGGTTCCAGCGGGGGACGCGGCTTGTACTTCTTGGCGAGCGCCAGGGCGGCTTCGAGCTTGCCGACGCCCTGGGTGCAGGTGGGGTTGCTCAGGCTGGCGGCCGCGACACAGACGCCGGTGAGGAGGCAGCGTTGCAGGTCCCAGCCTTCGTGCAGGCCCAGCAGGACGCCGGAGCAGAAGGCATCACCCGCACCCGCCGTGCCGGCGATGTATTTCTGCGGGAGGTTCAGCGAGGACTGCCAGGAGTCCTTGCCATCGCGCGTGCGGGCAAAGCCGCCCTCGGGGAAGTGGATGACCACGAGTTCCTTCACGCCGCATTGCAGCAGTGCCCCAGCGGCGTGCCGGAGCGAGACAGTGTCGAGCTTGCCGTCGGGCTTGCGGATCTTGAAGCCGGTGGTCTTGCCGGCTTCGATCTCGTTGAGGATGCAGTAGTCCACGTACTTGAGGGCCGGGGTGACGATCTTCGTGAAGCGGTCGCTGTCCTCGCTCACGGTGTCCACGCTGGTCTTGAGGCCGGCTTCCTGCGCGGCAGCGAGGAGGGCGGCGGCCTTGGTGCCGTACTTCTTGTCTTCCTTGTCGAGGGCATCGAGCAGGAGCAGGTAACCGAGGTGGAAAATCTTGGCCTTGGTCTTGGAGAAATCGAGGTCCTTGCCGTCCCAGAGCGCGTTGGCCCCGCGGCAGTGGAAGAAGGTGCGGACCCCGCCGTTGGCCTCGGTCATCACATCGGTGTAGGACGTGGGGGCTTCGCTGGTGGCGCGGATGAATTTCGGATCAATCCCCTGGCGCTTGCAGTCCTCAAGAATCTGGGTGCCGAGCAGGTCCTTGCCCACGAGACCCGCGCCGATGAGCGGAAAGGGAGCGCCGAGCCGGGCGAGGTCCACGAGCACGTTGTAGGGCGCACCGCCGGTGCCTTCGGACTGGCTGCTGATGTTGGCCAGCCGTTCCCGCTGCGGGAACACGTCGATGATTTTGACCTGATCTACAATCCAATTGCCGCCGCCGAGTAGGCCGCTGCGATTGGAACCGGGTTTCGCTTTCATGATCGGATTGATGCGTCTGCTGCGCCTTTCGTGGCTCAGGGTGAGCGGAAGTCTAGCCGAAAGCCGGGGGGCCTGTCTCCAAGAATTTGGGCGGCGGGAGGTTCGTGTGGGACAAGTCGCCCGCACGGGCTCACGCCGAAGGTTCGCGCGGGCAGGGCTGCCCGCGCTACGAAAACGGTCCGCGCTTCGCAAGGCCGCTGCCGGCATTACTTCTTTGCCGCACCCTTCCGCACGTTGAGCGCGCCTTCGCGGATCGGCCAGTCCGGCGAGTCCGTGCGCGAGGAGGTAAACAGTTCCTTCGCCCGCGCGACCAGCTCCGGCCGGTCCGTCGCGAGGTTCTTCGCTTCGCCGAGGTCGGTGGCGAGGTCGTATAGTTCTACCGGCGCATCTGTTCGCGCGAGCCGGATGGCTTTCCAGTGGCCGTCCATCAACACCGCCTGATTGAACCCGCGCTCGTGAAACTCCCAGTAGAGCAGGGGACGTGCTTGTTTCTCCGTCTGCCCGAGCAGCGTTGGCAACAGGTTCACGCCGTCCACCGTGGCCGGCACTTTGGCTCCCGCAGCGGCACATGCGGTCGGGAGAAAGTCTGCGAACCACCCAACCTGCGTCGTGACGACGCCGGGCTTTATGTGGCCCGGCCACCGCGCAATGCCCGGCACGCGGATGCCGCCCTCGGTCATGTTGCGTTTTATGCCGCGCAAGGGGCCCCAGGGCTGGAACAGGTCCGGCGTGTGCCCGCCTTCGTTGTGCGGGCCGTTGTCGCTGCTGAAGAAGACCAGCGTGTGCTCGTCGAGCTGGAGCTTTTTCAAGCGCTCGAAGAGCCGGCCGATGTCCCGGTCCATGCGCGTGATCATCGCCGCCTGGCCCTTGTCGGGCGCGGACCAGTCCTTGTCGGCGTAGGGGCCGAAGTCGGGGACTTCCTGGCCGTTCTTCAAGTCGCGGCCCGCCTCATTGTTCGCGTGCGGCGCAGTGAACGCGAGGTAGAGGAAGAACGGCTGATCCTTCTTCTGCTCGACCCATTGCAACGCCTCCGCCGCAAACAAGTCGTGCGAATACTCCACCTTCTCGGTGGCGTAGCCGATGCCGAACCGCTGGGCGACGGGGTTGCCCGCACTGCCGGGGCCGACCTTGTTGCGCAGCTTCACCTGCTCTGCGCCGCGCAGGAGAAAGTCCGGGTAGTAATTGTGCGCGTGGTGCTGGTTGGCGTAGCCGAAGAAGTAGTCGAAGCCCTGTCGCGTGGGCAGGCCGGCCGCCGCCTCGCCCTCGTCGCCGAGGCCCCACTTGCCGATGAGCGCGGTCGCGTAGCCCGCGTCCTTGAGCAGCCGCGCGACCGTGACATCGCCGGGGCGCAGGGACTGGGCGAGGGGGTTGGTGTTGCCCGCGTTGCCGCGCACGCGCGTGTGACCGGTGTGCAAGCCGGTCATCAGGACGCTCCGGCTGGGCGCGCACACCGTGCATCCGGCATAGAACTGCGTGAAGCGCATCCCCTCGGCGGCCATGCGGTCGAGGTTCGGCGTCTGGATGAGCTTCTGCCCGTAGCAACCCAGCTCGCCGTACCCCAGATCGTCCGCGAGGATGAAAATGATGTTGGGCTTCCGCTCGGCCGCGACCAGCGATGCGGCGAGCAACAACAGCACGAGGCAGGAACGGGCGAAGCACATGATGCCCCGATGGAAGCGAACCCCGCCCGCCCGTGCGAGCCAATTTCCGCCTGCGGGAAACCCCGTCAAACGGAGCGCCGGTCTCCGACCCGGCACGGACCACATTCCCACCTCTGCGCCTGTCCCGCCTCTGCGGTGTTTTCCCATATCAAGAGCACCACCGAGGCGGGAAAGCCGCAGAGGCCTCAGACATGCAACCTTGCGCCCCGCCGCGCCCTCTCCTTAAATCCCTGTGTGCCGACCAAAGTCATCGCCGTCGCGAACCAGAAGGGTGGCGTGGGCAAGACCACCACCGCCGTCAACCTTGCCGCCTGCCTCGCCGCTCTCGGCCAACGCGTGCTGCTCATGGACATCGATCCCCAGGCCAATGCCACCAGCGGCGTGGGCCTGCCCAAGACCGAGGGGGCCAGCAGCTACCGCGCGCTCCTCGGCGAGGACACCTTGTCCGAGCGCATCAAGGCCACCGCCTTTGAACGGCTCTCCATCATCCCCAGCGAAGTGGACTTGTGCGGGGCGGAGATCGAACTCTCTCGCCTGGAGAACCACCTGCACCGGCTGAAGGAAGCACTCCAGCCCATCCGCGATTCCAAACATTACGATCTCATTGTCATCGATTGTGCGCCGTCGCTGGGCATCCTCACGCTCAACGCCTTCGCCGCCGCCGATGCCTTGCTGGTGCCGCTCCAGTGCGAGTATTACGCGCTCGAAGGCATCTCGATGATTCACCGCGTGCTGGGTCAGGTGCGCGAGTCCGGCGTGAACGCGAAGCTGGAACTGCTGGGCGTGGTGATGACGATGTTCGATGGCCGCACGCGGCTCTCGCAACAGGTGCTCAGCGAGGTGCGTGAGCATTTCGGCGAGAAGGTTTTCGAGACGGTCATCCCGCGTACGACGCGCCTCGCCGAGGCCCCCAGCCACGGCCAGCCGATCATCCACTACGACAAGTACAGCGCCGGGGCCTCCGCCTACGAAGTGCTCGCGCAGGAAGTGCTGGAGCGGCTGAATGCGGGGTAGAGGATTCGGCTACCAAGGGCACAGAATGCTCAAAGCGGGAGTGGGGAAACGTTCAACGTTCAACTTTCAACGTTGAACGTTCAATGAGTGGGCCGGGTTTCCGTGAGGTTTTGGAAGTTGAACGTTCCCCCGTTTCAGCTTTTCGCCTTTTGTGCTTCTTTGTGGCAAAAACTTCTTCGCGGTTACAGCTCGTTCTCCTTGTCCTCGTAGAAGAGCCGGTAGGCGCGGTCGTAATCCGCTTCGGGCACGAGCACGTTCGCCTCGCGGTTGAGGTCGTCGTCGTCGGGCAGCGTGGGGTCTACCCACTCCTGCACTGCCGCGATGCCGTGCTTCTCCAGCATCATGACGAGCATCTCGGTGTTGATGACCGGTCCGGTGTAGAAGTGTTTCATGGATGAACTACCGGCATCAACAGGCGATTCGTTGCAAGGCCACTGCCGACAAGTGTCCCGAGGCGACTGACTCCGTTGCTCAAGTGCGACTGCAAGCCCCAGCGGTCAAAGCTATGCACCGCACCATCGGCTAGCGTGACATTGCCACGGTTGGTATGCAGGTCGCTGCCCCAGCGGAATGAAGTATTGGTGGCCAACGGCAGCACGCATGAGTTGGTGGCTTCAGGCGCAGCGAGAATGTTGCGGTCGCCGGTCATCAATGTGTTTGGCAGGATTTCATCCCACGTCAAACCCACAAAACAGCTCACCGCCCGATTGGTTTTGCTCAACAGGCCTGTCGGACCGCTGGTGAAATCCATCACCATGTTGGGGAGCCGGGATGCGTCTTGCGGGCATGTCAGGATGCGGGCTGAACCGATCTCATTCGACATCGCAAAGTAGTGCAGCCAAGCCTGAGTCTCGTTGGTGTAGGCGAGGCAGTTGGTGGTTAAAAAGGGAGACTTGTCGTCGTTGTCGTTGGCCCAGACTTTGAATGAAAGGCCGGTTTGCTTCAGGTTGTTCTGACACTTGAAGCGAATGACATGGACCTTCGCACTCGTGGTAAAGGTTAGCAGCACTGCCGCCAGAAACAGGAGTGCGACTACGACGACCAGCACCTCCGTGAGCGTGAGTGCCCGCGTGAATCGGTTTGTCGTCAGCAGCTGCATGGTCAAGTCAGGCTCGCCGCCGTGCTGCGGGCCAGTTCCGCCAGCCACTTCGCCGCATCCGCCTTGGCCTGCTCCGGCGTGGTGAGCTGCGTCAGGCCGCTCGCGGACTGAAACCATTTCCGCAGCACCGTCTCGTCCTCCACCACGCCGCCGAGGCCGAGGCACGGAACCTTGCGTTCGCGGCAGCGCACCGCGATTTCGCCCGGCCCCTTGCCCATCAGCGACGAACGGTCCAGCGAGCCTTCGCCCGTGATGACCAGGTCCGCCGCGCGCAGGTGCTCCGCCAGTTTCGCGTACTTGGCAATGAGATCGAAGCCCGGCTCCAGCTTCG
>RFSE01000192.1 GCA_009924135.1 Pseudomonadota bacterium
GCGCAATACGCCCTGGGCGAGCGGCTTTTGCGCGGGAGTGATGGCAAGGCGGATGTGATTGAAGCCTATCAGTGGCATGGGCGCGCAGCCAGCAACGGCCTGGTGGCGGCCCAGTTGCGCATGGGGATGAAACACGAGCGGGCGGTCGCCGGAGTGCTGGACATCGCAGAAGCGGCCCGGTGGTATGAGCTGGCCGCGGCACAAGGCAGCGACGCGGCCCGGTTCCGGCTGGGGTGCATCCATTCACTGAACCGTTATGGCGGGCGAATGGACGGCAACGCGACGGTCCACTGGATTCAGCCGTTGGTAGACCGCCGGCATGAACCCGCGCGGCGGCTGTGGCAGGCGGCGGCCATCGTGCTGCGCGCCACGAACGTTCCCCCGGCCCAACTCCGGGCGTACCTCCAGCAGGAGGCGGAAGCGGGCGGGGCGGCCGAACAGCAGGTGCTGGCGAATCATTTGCTCCGAAGTGATCCCCAAGCAGCCACCTACTGGTGGGAAGTCTCCCGATTGGGGGGCAACACCAACGTGTCCCTCGCCCTTGCCCAGGCGCAGCTCCGGTTGACGGATGCCGAGCTGGCGGCGGAACGGGCGCGGGCGAAACAGTTCCAGCCGGTCTCCCGGCCGGCGCTTCCGCCGGTGCGGCTCGGGAATCTCGACGCGGTGCACCCCTTGGAAGTGGAATTGCAACCCACGCCCGCCAGCCGTGCCGAGCTGGCCCGGCTGGAGCAGGCGGCGCAGGGGGGCGAGGCCGGGGCCCAGTTCCAGCTTGGCTTGGTGCATCAGCTCGCGCCGGCGTTCTCAAACCAGCTCGCCGCGCTGGACGGCTCGATTAAACGGGGCGGCAACGGGATCACCACCATGGTGCTCAACAACGACCGGGTGCCGCAGCCGCATTTGGAGGAGGCGGTGAAGTGGTACACGGCGGCGGCGAAGCAGGGGCACCGGGACGCGGCCTGGTGCCTCTTTTGGCTCTACCACAGCGGCGTGCTGGGCACGGTGCGCACGGTCGAGGCCATGCCCTGGTTAAAAGTGGCGGCCGAAGCCGGCCACGGCGAATCCGCCTACCGGCTCCATCAGTTCCGGCTGGCCCGATTCGGCTACCAACCTTCCCGGGACCCGGAGGTTGAGAAGCAGTATTGGGCCGAAACAAGCGGCTGGCTGCATAAGGCGGCGGCGCTGGGATATCCCCCGGCTGTAACCAACCTCGCGGCGCAGCTCTTTGCCGCCGGGGATCAAGCCGCGAGCCTGCAGATGTTGCGCGCGGCGGCCGCGCGGGGCGATGCGGACGCCCAGGCAAAACTGCGGGAGCTATTCGGAATCGGGCCCGGTACCCCGGCGCAGCCCACGGAAGCGGGCAAGCCTGCGACCATGCCGCGCCTGGCGATCGTGCCGCTGGCGGAAACATTGCGCCCGCTGGCCGATCTGCTCACGGCTGAATTGGGGGCGAATCCCGGCGTGGTCCTGGTGGAACGCGCCGAGATTGACCGGGTGTTCAAGGAACAGGCTCTGAACACGGCGAACGTGCGGACCGCGAAGCTCGGTGAACTGCTCAACGCCCAGGGGCTCATCCTGCTCGAAACCAATGCGCCGCCGAGTGTCCGTTTGATCGCCGTTGCGCCGGGCGTGGTGTTGTCCGCCACCGAGTTGAGCCTGCCCATCACCAACGCCTCCGATTGGAGCCGGCAGCTCACGGTCGAGTTCACTCCGCTGCTCGGCAAACTGGCCGTGGCGCGCGGGGCCGCAGTGCCCGTCTCCCTGCTCGGGTTGCGCATGGCGACGTTCTCGGCGGACGGCGCGGAGATAGAGGCGGGCCTGGCTGGTTTGTTTGTGTACCGGCTATCGCGCGAACCGGCCGTTTTCGCCCTGGAACGCCGCCGGCTGGAGCAATTGTCCGCCGAGGAGGAATTGACGGGACAGGGGAACAACTTTTGGAGCGGGGCTTCCCTTGTGGACGGAGCCATCGACCGTGATCCCAATGACCGGACCCGTCTGACGGTGCGACTCCAGCTCACCCCCGCGGGCGGGCAGAAGCTGGAACTGGCCGCCACCGGCAGCACGACGAACCTGGCGGCCCTGGCCGACAGCCTCGTGATCAAACTGCTGGCCGGGCTGAAAACAACCCCGGCCGGCACCTGGAATCCCCAGGAGGAGGCCATCCGTTTTTATAACGAGGCCCGGTGGCTTGATCGCTGGGGCCAGTGGGGGCCGGCCCTGACGGCGATGGAATCGGCCTGGGCGTTGGGCTTGCGCGGCCCCATCCACGCCACCTTCCGTCTGCAACTGTTGCTGGATAACGTGCCGTCCAGCAAACTCCGGTGGCCGGGTTCGCCGGATCATCCATCCTTCCTCCGCCAGCCACCCGGCCCGGCCGAGTTGGATACTTGCGCCCGGGCCATCACCGCGTTCAACAGCCGCAGCCCGGTCCCCGGAGAGGAAGTGGTGTGGTGGCTGTTGGGGGTCGTGACCTTGGAAATGTCGGCGCGGACACTGGATGCCTTCTACCATGCGCCGGAGCATCGCGCGGGGCACCTCGAACAACTGGCCCAGTTGCGCACCGACACGCGTAACCTCTTCGCCCGGCTTCAAACGGCCAATCAGCAGGCCAAGTCGCCCTGGCGATGGGACCTTTTGGGTTATCAATTCCGCACTCGGATGGGGGCCGGCAATCGTGATACGGTGGGCCTCCTAGGTTTGGAAGTCCTTTACCTGCGGTATTGGGCCGAGCGACCGCAGGAAGTGCTGGATCTCCACGCGCGTCTGCTGGGCCAGGCAGACTACGGCCAGTGGCGGGGATATTTCGACTCGGCAAAACCCACCCCCCTGGCGGCGTGGACTCCGGCCGAGCGCGCCGGGCTGCCGGCCCTCTGGGCGGCGCACCGGCAAGGGCTCGCGTCCTCCACGAACCTGGCCGGCGTGTTTGAGCAGGCGTTGGCCGCTGTAAATGCCGTCGACAACAGCCCGTGGCAAACCGCCGAACCGATGCTCGCCGCCGCGTTCAGCAAGTTTCTGGACCTGGCGTGGGAACAGCGCGAGGCCCTCACTCGTCAAACCGCAGGTGCCCACACGATCACGACCTCGCTGGCGGCGTGTCGCCAGCGCTTCCAATTCTACCACGGGTCCACCGGGCATGAGCCGGCCGGGGCGCGGCTGGAGGCGTTGGTGGCGGGCTATGAGAAACGTTTACGGACGTATCAGGCGGAGTTCGGGGGACCGCTGGCGGCGGCCTACTTGCGGGAGAAAATCGGAAAAGATGCAAACACCCTCAAGGACAGCGCGCAGCTCGACGACCTGCTCGCCCGGCCGCCTTTCACCGTGGCCCAGGCGCAGGAACTGCTCCCGTTGGTAAAGGCGGTCACCGCACCATTTCACCCGCAGTTGATGCCCAAAGGACTGGCCGATGGCTTGCGCCATATAACCGAGCTGGCCTCATTGACCGGCGGTGCGAACCCCGTCGTTACTCAGCCCCCGGCCAAGGTCGCCGCCCCGACGCCCGGCGAACCGGCGGCCGACGCCTTGCGCGTGACCCGTTTCTGGCTCGCGCCGGAGTTGCGCCGGCCCGTCCAGGACTTTACAGATTTTCCGCTCACCCGGCCCTACAAAGTTGATGGTCGCGGCGCAGAGGTATCAGACTGGAGCTGGCAAAATGACCGCCTGTGGGTGGCCTGGCGGCATGGCATGCTCCTTTCCATCCTTGGGACCGGCCAGGGGGACGGTTTCTTTTACCACCAGAATTGCAGCCACATCGCCGGATACTCGCTGCCCGATCTCGCAGGCGATTTGAACCCTGATTCCCTGCCCGCAGCCGTCGCCCTGCAAGGGCCTGAACGGTATCTGCCGCACCAGCCCGCCGGGCGGTTCACCGTAGTTGGAGGGCAAACCTATTTGAGCGCGATGAACGCCGTCTGGCGCATCAGCAAAGGTGCATCCGCTCCGCTCAAGCTGGAACTCACCGGGGAACCACTGCTGGCTTCAGTGCATGGCCGGCTGATGATCAGTGCGCCGGACGAGCTGTACGCCTATGATGTGAAGACCGATACCGCCGAACTGCTGGCCAGCGGCCGGCGACGGCCCGCGCTCAATCTGGCGGATCCCGGTGCCTTGGGAGTGGGGCAGGTGGTGGAACTGCCGCGCGAGCGCATGCGGGTGCTGTTCCCCGGCGGTCGTGGCGTGTTCGAATTTGATTTTGCCAGCCGCCAATGGAAATTTGTGGCGCAGGCCCCGGGACAAACCCACCTCGCGCATGCCGACGGCTGGCAAAGCCATGGTGGCGGGGGGAATGGCCATTTTACCCTCTATTGGCTGCCCCACACGGCCACCAACTGGCAGAACGCCGCCCTGCGCCTGCCCGACCCGCCGCGCGATCTCCAAACCATCAGCGCGAACCGTGTGTATCCGAAGGTGCCACTCTGGTTTCCCCGCGACCGGTCGCTCTCCCCGGTCGGGCTGGCTTCCACCTCGCTCTCCAACTGTTTTTGGAGTGTCACCGGACTCGATTTTCATCGGGGGTACACGAACGGGGATACCTTTATCCTGTCCAGCAACGGCTGCCACCTGCGGCTGGCGGCTTGGCGGGCGGATTTGACGCAGCCGGCGGTGGTTCCGCTCTGGCTGGAGTTGCCGGCCAACACGCTTGCGCCCGCGCAGGTTGCCAAAGCGCAAGGGCATCGGGCCCAAGACCAACTGGCCACTGCGCCGGGCACGGTGCTCGCCGTCCCGCCGGGCTTGGTGTACCGCTCCGAGGCCGTCCCGGGGTTCTGGTTCATTCCCTGGAGTGATGTGCTGCCGCGCGTGGAGGCCCAGTTTGCACAACTGGTCGCGGCGCGTGATGCCCGGCCCGATCCCGGCACCAATCGCGTTAACCAGTTGATGCGCACCTATGATCTGGATGGGGACGGCAAGCTGAACGGTGTGGAGTTTGCCATGCTGTCGGGGGCCGAATTCGGGCCGCCGGCCATCGGAACCGATCTCGGGTCAATTTTCATGAACGCGGACAAAAACAAGGACGGCGGTCTCGATAGCAAGGAACTTGCCGCCTTGCTTGACCTTCGCAAGGCAGCGGTCGCCCGTGGGCCTGGCATCCCCTTTCCGCCGGGCTTTGGCGGACCGGGAGCGGGGGCGAGACCCCCGGGATTCCCCACCCCGCCAGGTTTTCCGGGTGGTCCGGGTGGGCGGTTTGGCCCGGGCGCGATGCCTTCCGGCCCGCCGCCTCCGGAAATCCTCGAACGGTACGACAAGAACAAGAACGGCAAGCTGGACCCGGACGAAATGCAGGAGTTTCTGCGCGATCAAATGCGCGGCATGGCCCCGCGTCCGCGTGGAACGAATGCGCCACCCGCTGCGCCTGTGCCCCCGTCACCCAAGTAAGGATCAGGCCATGAAACCACTCATCCTCATCGTCCTGTTGTCACTCGGCCTCTGGGCGGACGCCGCCGGGGCCACCAACTCCCCGAGCTTTTTTGAACTCACCGCGCGCTGGGCGGACCGGCCCGTGGCTGAAATCGAGGCCCAGGCAACCCGGGGGGATGCGGTGGCGCAGTTTTACCTCGGCAAATCCCTGGTCAGCGGCCGGGGGGTGCGGCTCGATACGGACCGCGGTCTGGCCCTGCTTCGACGTGCGATGGAGCAGGGCAACTCCGAGGCCGTCACTGAACTCGCCCGCTGTCATTACCTTGGGCTTGGCTTGCCGGTGAACCACGCTGAAGCGGTACGCCTTGCCCGCGAGGCCGTTGCCCGGGGCAATGCGGCCGGCATGAATCTCCTGGGGCTGTTTAATCTGCTCGAAGTGGGGATGCCGGAGAACCAGGCCGAGGCCGTCCGTTTGTTCCAGCAGGCTGCTGCCGCTGGCAATCCGGTGGCCATGCGCAATCTCGCGGGCTTGCATCTGGACGGCAAAGCTGGTTTTGCCCGCGACCCGGTCGAGGCCAACCGCTGGTACCTCCGCGCCGCCGAGGGCGGACACACGGGCAGCATGGTGGCGTACGGATTCAGCCTCCTCCATGGGCGCGGCATCACCGCCAACCCGCCGGAGGCGGTGAAATGGTTTCTCCGGGCCGCAGCCTCCGGGGATTCCGAAGGGCTGCGGCTCATGGCGGGCAAGGTCAGCGCCGACCCGCGCGCAGTGCTGACCGCCTGGCGTCAGGCCGCCCGCCTGGGCGACGCCGAAGCGCAGTTTCATCTCGCCAAGCTGATCGCCTCGGGCGAAGTCGAAGGGCAGGGGGAGGCGGAATCGCCCCAGCAACTGCTGTTGGCGGCCGCCGAGGGAAAGCACTGGGATGCCGCGCTGATGTTGGGGGATCGCTACCGTTGGGGCTACGGCTGCCCCCGCGACCTCGTGGCCGCCGCGCGCTGGCTGCTCTCTGCCGGCTTCCGTGAACGCCCCGGGGTATTGTCGGCACCCTACGGAGAAGACCCGGCGGTGGGTGGTGCCATCGTCAACTGGTTCGAAAACAACGGGGAGAAGATCAAGCCCCGCCACACGCTGGAAGACCGGCAACTGGCCGAGGCGATTACCCTCTACCTGCGGGCACTGCGCCAGCGCGACCCGGAGGCCATGCGCACGCTCGCCGGCTGGTATCTGCGCGGTCACCTCGTCCCGGTCGATCCCGTCGAGGCCGCGGCGTGGTATCATCTGGCCGCCGCGCGCGGCTCGGTGGCCGCCGGCAAGGAACGAGAGGCACTTGAGGCGAAACTTTCTGTAGCACAGCAGAAGGAGGCACGGGGGCGCATTGGAAGACTCATTGTCACCTTCTGAACCCGGGCTCCGTTTACCTTTCTTTCCATGGAATTTATGCATTGCAACGCTGGCGTAGCCACCCCCACCAGCCAACCAGCAGAACTGGATTCGTTCCGCAGCTTGTACCAATACTAGATAAATGATCCGGTTATGGCGGCACGCCCTCCCCTAAAAAAGCCTGGCTCTTTCCGCCTTTGCTACTGGATTGACCGCCGCCTTTTCAGTCGGGGTCGGTCCGATGGCTGGAGTGCCGGGGCCTGCTCCAACACAGTAATGAAAGCCCCGATGGCGCGCACCTTTGGCCCTGCTTCTTTGCGCGTCCTTCGGGTTGGGCATGCCCATCAGCCCAGGCCTGCCTCAGCTTCTCAGCGGGCGGAATCGCCGTCCCCGGATCACGCCAATGCGGTGGAAGCTGCGTGCCCTCAAAGTCATCGCCAGTGCATGAATTCCGGCATCGGGCGTTTGCTGCCGTGCGGTGGGGCTGCCGTGCGGTGGGCGTTCTTCATCGCCTGTTTTTTTGCCTTCAGCCTGCGCCCTTGCTGTGCGGCGGACTGGTTCACGGCTCCGGTTGCCGAGGTTCGCACCGCCGCCGAGCAGGGCGAGGCGGCGGCGCAATACGCCCTGGGCGAGCGGCTTCTGCGCGGAAGTGATGGCAAGGTGGAGCTGGCGGAAGCCTATCGGTGGTTTGGCCGCGCGGGCCATGCCGGGGTGGTCGCCGCCCAGCTACGCATGGGGATGAAATACGAGCGGGCTGTGGGCACGGGGCGGGACCTGGCCGAGGCCGCGCGGTGGTACGAGCTGGCGGCGGCAAAGGGCAGCCTCGGAGCCCAGGTCCGGCTGGCCTGCCTCAATTCGTTAAACCGACATGCGGGAAAGCTGGACGCGCCCGCCACGCTGCGCTGGGTGGAGCCCTTGGCTGCGCGCGGGCACGGGCCGTCGGTTCTGTTGCGGGCGGCGGCGGTTTCGGTCATGCGGGTGACCAATTATCCGCCGGCCACGATCGAGGCATGGTACCGCCTGGCGGCGGAGACCGGTTCCGCTCCGGACCAACAGCGCTACGCCGAGTGGTTGGCCGCCACCGACCCCAAGGCGGCCTGGTACTGGTGGGAGGTCGCGCAGGCCAACGGGGCCAGGTCGCTTCCCCCTGGCCTGGGCAAAGTACAACGTTCGCTCGGTACCCTGGACCGCTTGGGCGAAACCCTGCGGGCGAAGGTGTTTGAGCCGAAAACGCCGGGCGTCGTTGCGCTGGGGAACCTGGAGCCCCTTCACCATCTCGAGGTGGAATGGCAGCCCACGGAGGCGGGCCGGGCGGAGCTGGCCCGGCTGCAACAGGCAGCGGAACGGGGCGAGGCGGCAGCGCAGTTCCAACTTGCGCTCACCCATCAGTTTGCCCCCGCGTTCACCAACCATTTGCAGGCTCTCGGTGCCGGCGTCACGGTGGTCAACGGGATGCTGGCCAATGGCAATTACGTGCAGCCGCATCTGGACGAAGCGGTGCGGTGGCATCTCGCCGCCGCGAAACAGGGCTATGCCCCGGCGGTCGTTTGTCTGGCCTGGCTGGTCAACAGCGGGGTGGTCAACCACACCTTGAAGCCGGCGGAAGCACTCACGTGGATGAAGGGGGCGACCGAGACGGGCGATGCCTCGTCCATGTACGGCTACGGGCTGCTTTACCTGAGTGGGCAAAAGCTCGGGCCGGCGACGAGTTACGCCTTCCGGTTACAGCTCGATTTGGAAGCTGACGAGTGGATGCGCAAGGCCGCCAGCCGGGGCTGCCTGCCCGCCCAGACCAATCTGGCCGAGCGCATCCACGCGCGCGGCGGGGCGCAGCCCGAGGTGTTGAGCCTGTTGCTCGCGGCGGAAAAACAGGGCGATCCGGGCGCAAAGGAACGGCTGGGGCGCTGGTTTGGCATTACGCGGAGTCTGGCCTTGCCAACTAGTTCATCCGGGGCGGTCGCGCCGCCGCCCGGCCCGTCGAAGTTGCCCCGGCTGGCCATCGTGCCCCTGGCGGAGGAAGTAAGATCGTTTGCGGACCTGCTGGCGGTGGAATTGAGCCGGCGGCCAGGGATCGCGCTGCTCGAACGTGCGGAGGCCGACCGGATTTATCGCGAACAGGCGGCCTCCACGATGAGCCGGGACCTGCTGAACCTCGGACAGGTGCTGGGGGCGCAGGGCGTGCTGCTGGTCGAGACCAACGCGGCCGAAAGAAAGGCCTCGATATCCCTGCGGCTGGTGGCCGTGCAGCCCGGTGTGACTCTGAATATGATCCGGCTCCCGTGGCCCTTGGAGGATCTGCCGGCGTGGTCGCGGAACGTGACCCGGCAGCTTGATCCGCTCCTCGATAAGCTGGGGGTGGACCGGACGACGGCGGTGCCGGTTTCACTGCTCGGTTTGCGCATGGCGGTGGCCGCCCCGGACGCTGCGGAAATCGAACAAAGCCTCTCGCTGCTGGTGGGGCACCGGTTGGCGCAGGAACGCGAGCTGTTCGTGCTGGAACGGCGCGGCATGGAACGCCTGACGGCGGAGCAGGAGCTGGACGGCGTCACCGGCGTCACTTTCTGGAGCGGGGGACAGGTGCTGGAGGGGACGATCGACCGGGACACGGTCGAACGAGATTTCCTGCGTGTGCGCGTCCGGCTGACTTCGCCGGGCGGCCAGCCTACGGAATTGGAAGTTTCCGGGCCGCAGGCGAACCTGGCGCAGCTCGCCGATACGCTCGTGCGCCGGGTGCTGGAAACGTTACGCCACCGGCCGACAACGGTGTGGCGGCCGGAGGAGGAAGGCGTGCGTTTTCTGGAGCAGGCCCTCTGGGCGCGGCGTTGGGGGCTTTGGCGCGAGGCGGCGGCGGCGGCGGAATCCGCCTGGGCGCTGGGCCTGCAAGGCCCGGACCAGGCGGCCCTCCGGTTGGATGTGCTGGTGGGAAGCGTGCAGCCCGTGAACCTGTTTTTTGCCGGCACGTCGGAGTACGCCGGCTTTTCCCGCCGCCCACCGGACCCGGCCAACCTCGGGTATGCCGAGCGTGCGCTGGCGGTCTTTCTGGCGCAGGCCCGGGGCCTGACCCACGAGCAGTTGTTGCAGGAACCAATCTGGCTGGCCCAGGGTTTGGCGGCGTTGGATCGCACCGGCCAGACGCTGGCGGACTATTATCACGCAGCGGAATACCGGGCGGGATTGGAGGCGCGCCTGGCGCAGCTTCGCCAGACGGCGCGGGAGGCCGTCGCGTTGTTGGAGGGCATTCCCGGCGTGGCGCTCCACCGGCTGGCCTGGCAGGCCCCCAATCACCGGAGCGTCCTCGGATCAGGCTCGGGCGAAGTCAACCTGCCGTTGACGTTGACGGTGCACGGCCGCTATTGGCAGGAGGATGCGGATGGAGTCATGGCGCTGCATCGCAAGCTGATTCCCTCGGGGGTGTTTCCCGTGGTGCGGGGAAAGTTTCTGGAAGCCCGGCCCACCCCGTTGGTGGCCTGGGAAAGTTCCCAACGGCCCAACCTGTCCCGTCGCTGGCAGGCGCACCTGCAGCAACTGGTTGACTCCACCAACCGGGTTGAACGCCTGGAGGGGCTGGTGAGCCGGCTGATGCTGGCCAACGGCTCGGAAGCGGTCCTCCGCGAGTCAGCGATTTTGCTGGACGCCGCGTGGCAGCATCGCGAGGCCTTGTTGGACGGCGAACTGGCCCCGCACTCGTGGGATGCGTTGTTCGCCGCGTGCCAGGGGCGCCGGGTTTGGGTGGGCACGGAGGAGCAGATCGCGCAGGCCCAGGCGGAGGACGCGGCGCGCCTGGGAGTGCCGGACCGCCGGATGCGGGATTTCGCTGCCGGACGCATGGCGGGCCGCGCGCAGGACTATCTGCGGACCGCCCGGCAACATGATCCGATGGTCTTTGGCAACACCATCAACCTGCCGGCTTACTCGCCGGAACAGGCGCGCGAACTCCTCGCTTCATTGCAGCAATACAGCCGCCGGATGACAGGCGT
>RFSE01000193.1 GCA_009924135.1 Pseudomonadota bacterium
GCACTTTGGCGATGAACTGGTGCCAAATCATTGGTAAATCCGCATGCGCCACCCCTGAAAATAGCGGAAAGGAGGGTCGAATCCGCCAAGTAGGGCTAATCGGCTGTTGAGTTAAATTGTTTCCCTACCGGCAGGTTGGATTGGCTTACCGTCGGCTAAGCGCAAACCTTTGCGCGCCAGAACAGCGTCAATCTTCCGCCTTGGAATCCCGGCTGGTCAAATCCCGCACGGCCGCCTTCACGTCCTTGCCGTCGTAGAGCATCGCGTGGACCTGCTCGATGATGGGCGTGCTGATGCCGTGCTTGCGCGCGAGCTGCCACGCGGAGCGCGTCGTGGGGTGGCCCTCCACAACATGCCGGCTGGCGGTGAGCAACTCCAGCACCGGCGCACCGCGGCCCAGCTCCTCGCCGAATCCACGGTTGCGGCTGAGTTTCGAGAAACACGTGACCGTGAGATCTCCCAATCCGCTCAGCCCGGCAAAGGTCTCCGCCTGCGCGCCACACGCCACGCCCAGCCGGCGCATCTCCGCCACCGCGCGTGTGACCAGCGCGGCCTTGGCATTGTCGCCGAAACCCAGTCCGTCGCCCACCCCGGCGGCGATGGCGATGATGTTCTTGAGCGCGCCGCCCAGTTCCACGCCCAGCAGATCACCGCTCGTGTAAACCCGGAACGCCGGCCGGTGAAAGAGGCTTTGCACGACCCGCGCCACGCCGGGATCGGTGCTCGCGGCGACAATCGCCGTGGGAATGCCGCGCGCCACCTCGGGTGCCAGCGTAGGACCGGACAAGGCGGCCACCTTTGCCCGGGGCGCACACGCCTGGAGCACGCCGCACATCGTGAGGCCGCTGTCATGCTCGATGCCCTTGGTCACGCTCACGGCCAGGCCGCGAAAATCAACTAACGCCCCGGCCACAGTGCGGAAAGCCCGCGATGGCACGGCCACGATGATTTCGTTGGCTCCTCCCACGGCTACGGCAAGGTCCTCCTCGTAGCTGAGCCCGGTCGGGAGGGCCACGCCGGGCAGGTAACGTTCGTTGCGCCCGGTCTCACGCAAGGCGGCGAGGTGCGCGGGATCGTGGCCCCACACGGTGACTTCATGGCCCGACTCGCGGAGCAGTTTGGCGAGCGCCGTGCCCCATGCGCCCGCGCCGAGGACGGTGATTTTCATAACGGAAGAAAATGTCCAATGTCTTGAGGCTTGGGTCTTGAGTCAAAAATCCGTGCCCCACAATCCAAGCGTAGTCGCAAAGTATGCCGATGACTTTGGACTTTGGACTTTGGACTCTGGACTCCTGCGCTTCTCATCGGGTGACTAGGCCTGTTTCTGGGTTGGCGGCGCAGCGGGATCAGGCTTCTTGGCTCCGATGCGATTCTCCGTGCCGGCGAGCAGGCGTTGGATGTTCGCCTTGTGCTTGTAAATGGCGAGTGCGCCGAGCGCCGCCGAGACGCCGATCAGCAAACCGCCGTTGCCCGTGAGCCACACCGCCAGCGGCAATGCCACCGCCGCCACGATGGACGCAAGTGAGACGTAGCGGCTCGCCGCAAAGACCACGAGCCACGTCGCCAAGGCAACGCCAAATGCCGCCGGAGCCAGCGCCGCGAATACCCCGGCGGTAGTGGCGATGCCTTTGCCGCCTTTGAAATTCAGCCAGCAAGTGTAGTTGTGGCCGAGGATGGCGCAGATACCGGCGATGGCCGGGAAATGGGGGAGAAGCGCGTCCCCCGCAGGTGCCAGCTTGGCTGCAAACGGCGCGATCACGGCGACCGCAATCGCTCCCTTCACCGCATCCGCCGACAGCACGAATATTCCCGGCCCCTTGCCGAGGATGCGAAAGACGTTCGTTGCGCCGATGTTCCCGCTGCCCACACTGCGGATGTCCACGCCCTTCGCCTTCGCGACGAGAAAGCCGGTCGGGATCGAGCCCAGAAGATAGCTCAACAGAACCAAGGTGATAAGCGCGGCAGCCACGGGGGAAGTATGTTTCGGCGGGCCGAAGTTCAAAGTTCAAAGTTCACGGTTCAAGGTTTTCAGAACGTGGCACGGGGGCGGTTTGGAGTCCCGCCTTCAGACCGTGGGGCGTACTGCTGTACGTAACGCTGCGCCTGCAGCATGTGGATTTCACCGGGTTTCACCGGCCGAAGCCGGGACTGCGAACCGGGGGAAACCTGCGCGTTGTCAGCGGTGCCTGCGCAGTGGCACACTCCGTCCGTGGCAGTTGAAAAGATTCGCGTCGCCGTCATAGGCACAGGCTCGTTGGGCAAGGAACACGCCCGGCTTTACGCCGAACTGGCGCGCACTGGCGCGGTGGAGTTCGCCGGCGTCTTTGATGCGAATCCCGAGGCCGCGCGCAAGCACGCCGCCACCCACGGCACCCGCGCCTTCGCGTCCATCGCCGAAGCCGCCGGAGCCAGCGATGCCTTGAGCATCGTCACCCCGACCACGACGCACTTCGAAATCGCCCAGGCCTTGCTGACGCAGGGCCGGCATGTGCTCGTGGAGAAACCCATGACCGAGCGGTCCGATCAGGCGGCCGAATTGGTAAGGCTCGCTCACGAACGCAAACTGGTGCTTCAGGTCGGCCACGTCGAGCGCTTCAACCCCGTCTTCAGCTACCTCGAGACCGCCGCTCCCGAGCCGCGCTTCATCGAGTGCCACCGGCTTTCGCCCTTCCCCGCGCGCAGCACGGACATCGGCGTGGTGCTGGACCTGATGATCCACGATCTCGACGTGGTGCTGGCCTTCGTGAAGTCACCCGTGGTGAGCGTGGACGCGGTGGGCATTCCGGTCTTGAGCAAGAGCGAGGACATCGCGAATGCCCGGTTGCGCTTTGCGAATGGCTGCGTGGCGAACCTCACCGCCAGCCGCATCAGCCCCGAGCGGCTCCGGAAGATCCGCGTGTTCAGCGGCGGCGCGCAGCCCAGTTACATCTCGTTGGATTACCGCGAACAGAAGGGTTTCATTTATCGCCTTGCCGGGGACGACGCGGAGAAAAGTTCGCTGCTGAAAATGCTCCTGTCCGCGAACGACTCGGCCATCGTGAGTGAGTTTGCCGGGAAGAAAATCGTGCGCGAGCCGGTCCCCATCGCGAAGGACGAGCCGCTCAAGCTGGAGCTGGCCCACTTCGTCGAGTGCGTCCGAGAACGTCGCACGCCAAAAGTCAGTGGCGAATCCGCCAAGCACGCGCTGGACGTCGCGTTTGAGATCACGCGGCAGATCCAGAACGCGGATTTATCCACCGAAGCACAGAAGATTCAGAGATGAAACCTCTGTCTCTGTGCTCTCTGTGTCTCTGTGGTTCATGAATAACTCCCCCCCAATTCGTGTGGTTGTAGTCGGCGGTGGCGCGGCCGGTTTCTTCGGGGCCATCACTTGTGCGGAGGCGTTGCAGGGGCGTGGCTCGGTCACCGTGCTGGAGCGCGGGGCGCACTTCCTGCAGAAGGTGAAAATTTCCGGCGGCGGACGGTGCAACGTGACGCATTCCTGCTTCGAGCCGAAGGAGCTGGCGAAGCGGTATCCACGTGGCGGTCCCGCGCTCATCGGGGCATTCCACCGGTTTCAGGCGGCGGACACGGTGAAGTGGTTCGAGGCCCGTGGGGTGGAACTCAAGACCGAGCCAGACGGCCGGATGTTCCCGACCACTGACCAGTCGCAGACGATCATCAACTGCCTGATGAACGCGGCGCGGTTGGCCGGAGTGGAGTTGCGGACGGGCTGCGGGGTGGACCGGGTGGAGCGGCGAAAGGAAGGTGGCTTCCGACTTTGGTTGTCAGCCGGCACGACACTGGATTGTGACGCGTTGCTGCTGGCGACCGGCGGCTGTCGCGCGGCCGTGGCGGGTTCGCTGGCCGGTTCGCTGGGGCACACGATCGAGCCGCCGGTGCCGTCGCTGTTCACGTTTCATATCACGGACCCACGGCTGGAAGGCTTGTCCGGCCTGGCCGTGGAGCGGGCGACGGTGAGCGTGGCGGGTACCAAACTGAAGGAGACCGGTCCGGTGCTGATCACCCACTGGGGGTTGAGCGGGCCGGGCATTCTCCGGCTCTCTGCCTGGGGTGCGCGCGAACTGGCCGCGGTGGACTACAAGTTTGCCCTGCGCGTGAACTGGCTGCCGGACCATAATTTCGACAGCGTCATCGCACTGGCCCAGGCACAACGTGGCCTGACGGGGGCCAAGCGGGTGTTGAACGTGCCGCTGGGCGGACTGCCCTCCCGGTTGTGGGAGCGGCTGGTGACCACGGCGGGCGTGGCGCCGCTGACGCAGTGGGCGGGGCTGAACAAGGTGCAACTCCATGCCCTCGCACGGCTGCTGGTGGAGTCGGAGTTTGCCGTGACCGGCAAGAGCATGAACAAGGACGAGTTCGTGACCTGCGGCGGCGTGCGGCTGGCGGAAGTGGATTTCAAGACGATGGCGAGCCGCGTTTGCCCCGGCCTGTATTTTGCCGGGGAACTGCTGGACATCGACGGCATCACGGGCGGGTTCAACTTTCAGGCCGCGTGGACAACTGGCTGGCTGGCTGGCAACGCCATGGCCGCCCGGTGCGGCTGAGGCTTGTCAGGACTGCCGCCGCGCGGCATCGTCCGGGCCATGACAGCGGTGGCCATCGAAACGTTCCTTCCGGTCGAAGATTATCTCACCGGCGAGCAGCACAGCGAGGTGCGGCATGAATACATTGCCGGCGAAGTCCACGCGATGGCGGGGGCGAGCAAGACGCACAACACTCTCGCCGGTAACCTTTTTACCGCCTTACATGGACATTTGCGCGGCAAACGCAGCCGGCCTTACATCGGCGACGTGAAAGTGCGGCTCGAAATCCTGGGGGATGACATCTTTTATTATCCAGATGTGGTGGTCGGGCGTGATCCGCGCGATGCGCATCCGTTGTTCATGAGGTTTCCGACCGTCATCGTGGAAGTGTTGTCGGAAAACACCGAACGCATTGACCGGCGGGAGAAATCCCTCAGCTACACGCGGATCGAGACGCTGGAGGAGTACGTGCTGATCGCCCAGGACCGGCGCGAGGTGACGGTGTTCCGCCGTGCGAATGGCTGGCAGTCGGAAGTGCTCCGGGCGGAGACGGACCAACTCCGCTTGGCGTCGATCGAGTTCACCCAGCCACTCACCGATGTCTACGAGGGAGTAAAATTCTGACCATTCAGCCGCCGCCCTGTTCGTTCGCCGGATGAAATCCACCGCCATCATGGTCATCGCCGGCGAGCCGAGTGGCGATGCGCTCGGGGCGGAGCTGGTGCAGGCCCTGCGCGCGGAGGCGGCATTTCACTGTCATCCCGCAAAGCCGGTGTTGCGCTTCTTCGGCGCGGGCGGACTCAAGCTGGAAGCGGAGGGCATGGAGCTGGCCGTCGATTTGACGCGGCACGCGGTCATCGGGCTGTGGGAGGTCATCAAAAACTACGGCAAGTTCCGCCGGGTCTTCAACGACCTGCTGGACCTCGCGGAGGAACGCCGGCCTGCCCTGCTCATGTGCGTGGATTTCTCGGGTTTCAACCGCCGTTTCGCCACCGCCCTGCGCAAACGCGCGGCCCGCAGCGGCGGCAAGTGGAACCCGCGCATCGTCCAGTACGTTTCACCCCAGGTCTGGGCGTCACGTCCGGGCCGCGTCCGGAAAATGACCGGCGCATACGATCTGCTCCTCACGATCTTTCCCTTCGAAAAGGCCTGGTATGCAGAGCGCGCGCCCGCGCTGAAGGTCGAGTTCGTGGGGCACCCGATGTTGGACCGGTTCCGCAAATATACCTTCGAGCCGTTGCAGTACCCGCTTCCGACCTGGGCCAAGGCCAGGAATCCGGCCGCCCCGTTGGTGGTGTTGCTGCCCGGCAGTCGCAAGAGTGAAATCCAACGGCACCTGCCGGTGTTGCTCGAGGCGTTGAAGCAGATTCAGCGACGTTACGAAGGCGGGGTGAACTACCGGATTGTCCTACCCCGGGAATTGTCAGCCGGTGCGCTTTTGAAGTGGTATGGCGGCATGCTGCCCCCCAACACCTTTTTTCAAAGCGGAGGACTGGCCGAAGCGCTTCGGGAGGCCACCATCGCCATCGCCTCGACCGGCACGGTCACGATGGAGTGCGCCTACTTCCGCGTGCCGACCATCGCGCTCTACAAAACCTCGTGGAGCACCTACCAGATCGGCAAACGAATCGTCACGGTGAAGTACCTGGCGATGCCCAACATCCTCGCCGACGAGGCGGTGTTTCCGGAGTACGTGCAGGACGCCGCCACCGGGACCAACCTCGCGGAGGCCGCGCTGGACTTGTTGCAGAACGAAGGCCGGCGCAAGGAAATCCAGGCGAAGCTCGAAACCGTCGTGGCGGGGCTGGGTTCAACCGGAGCCAATGTCCGCGCCGCAAAGGCCATTTGGGAACTGCTGGACCCGACGCCGGGGCCGTAACAGCCAGCGCGGTCAGCCTTGGCTCGTCGGCGTGAAGGCGGCGATGCGCTGCTTCGCCTCGTCCATCTGTTCCCCGGTGAGGGCGCCGGTGATTTTGTCCCGCTCAATCGCGGCTTCACGGCTCCCGCCATTCGCGGCGATGGCGAACCAGCGGTACGCCCGGGACAGATCCACGGGGGTGCCCTTGCCTTCGAGATAGCAACGGCCCAACGTCAACTGCGCGGGGATGTAACCCTGGTCGGCGGCCCAGCGAAACCACTTCACGGCTTCGGCCGGATTGGCGGTCACGCCTTGACCGACCAGATGTTTCCGGCCCAGTTCGAGTTGTGAAGGCGGGTGGTGCAGCTCGGCGGCTTTCAACAACCAGGCCCCCGCCTCGACCAAGTTCTCCGCCACGCCCTTGCCCTCGGAGTGCAATTGCGCAAGATAGTACATCGCATCCGGATTACCCTTTTCCGCCGCCGCACGATACCACCTGGCCATTTCGCGGAACTCGGCCTTGCGCTGCGCCGTCTTGTGCAGGGCGCGGGCAAGGCGGTGCATGGCATTGACGTCGCCTTTATCAGCCGCCTTGTGCAGCCATTTGATGGCGCGGGCGTTGTCCTGCGCCAGCCCTTCACCCCGGTAGTAGGCCATGCCCAGGCTGTACTCCGCATCGGGATAACCCTGCTCCGCCGCCAACCGGAACCAGCGTGCGGCCTCCTCGAAATCCTTGGCCAGCCCTTCACCTTTGCGGTAACTCAAACCCAGATTGTTCTGGGCCGCCGCGTGGTTCTGGTCCGCCGCCCGGCGGTACCAGGTGGCGGCCTCGGCGGGGTCACGGTCCACTCCGGTGCCCTCGTCGTAACACAGCCCCAACGCATTCTGGGCGTCCGGGTGGCCCTGCTCGGCGGCCTGCTGATACCAGCGCGCCGCCTGTACATGGTCCTGGGCGGTGCCGTGGCCTGCTCCCAACCGGAGCGCGAGCTGGTATTGGGCTTCAGCTTCGCCCTGCTCTGCGCGCTGGCGGAGGACAATTAATTCCTTCTCCGCCGCGTGCTGGAAAAGTTTCCCATACCACGGGGATTTCACGGGCGATAAATTTAGGAATGCGCCGGATCGAACACAAGCAACCAATTGTTTTTCATTGGGCCGGATTTGTACGCTCGACCGGCACCGGCTTGAGCCGGCGCCGCTGGTACCAGGCAACTGCGACGAGATCGTAGAGGCCGCGACCGAGGCGGTTCCACACGCCGTATTTCGAGACGCCGGCCACGCGCGGCCGGTGGTTCACTGGAATCTCGCGCACCCGGAAGCCGCCCGTCTGCTGGATGCCGGTCCACAGGGCCGCACTCTGGCCGGCATTGCGCAGGTGCCGCACGCCGCGCACGCGCGGGTTGGCGCGTGCCGCTTCGACGATTTTCGCCCACGTCCCGTCGCGGCTGCCA
Source organism: Pseudomonadota bacterium (assembly GCA_009924135.1). Lineage (GTDB taxonomy): Bacteria > Verrucomicrobiota > Verrucomicrobiia > Limisphaerales > SXTU01 > SXTU01. The sequence continues at coordinate 7,833 of RFSE01000193.1, forward strand.
TCATCTACGAAGACCAGCTCCCAGTCATTGGCCACGGACGCAAAGGCCGCGGCGACCTCACGGGCCATGGGCAGCACATTGTCCTGCTCGTCAAAAACGGGAACGATGATGGAAATCGGTTCGGACACGAACACAGAGTTAAAAAAACGCCAATAAAGTCAATGGTTTTCAGCGCTTTTCACGAAATGGGGACTGTCGATTGCTAACGCCTACTGCTAACAAATCCACCCGAGTCAGCGATGTTTCGGCGCGTCAGGCATGGTGGAAAATGGGGTTGCCCAACCAGCCTTTGTCATCCCGTTGACGGCATCACTTTTGGCAGAGGGTGGTTCTTCAGTGCCCTCATTAAACCGCGTAAAGCGTCCCTGTAAGAATCCCGCCGTCAAACCCGCTGTTGATGGCATGAAGCTAAATGTATCAACAACAGCAGCCCCGGTTCAAGCCGACCACCAACCCTCAACCTTCACCCCGGAGTTCATCCGGCTCCCCAAGCCCGGCACGCTTTGTCGCTGGACTGGCCTATCCCGTAGCAAGATGAACGAACTGATCCTGCCCAGCCCGTTGAACAGCTTCAAACCGCCCGTACGTTCGCTATCATTGAGGAACAGAGGCCAGATCAAAGCCGTCAGATTGATCGTGTTGGATTCGTTGTTGGGCTACCTGCGCGGTTTGTTGGAGCAGCAATCGACGGTAGGCAGCGATCAGTCTCCCAGCTGCGGTTGAACGCGGGGTAACTGGCCAAAGGAAACACGCGGTTGCTCGATACCATCCGTTCGGCTATCGTCATCTCAGAAAGGCCCAAATATGCCGGAACCAAAATCAGAAGCCGAACTGCAACTGCTGGAGAGCCGGTTTCCTGCGGTGTCTGGATCGGTCTTTGCGGCAGCACGGGAGCGGGTTCTAGCGTCCGGACAAAGTGTGCTCCAGTCAGAAGGCGGCTCCATCTATGAGGTCTTTCCGGACGGTCGCAAGGTGTTTGTCAAAGCGGTTGAGCCACCTATCCGCGTGACCTCTGGACGCAAGTTTAGCCTTTCGTGAAAGTGCCGCAGTTTCTCGTCCTGTCACTTCGTTGATTGCCGGCCCCGGGTGCTCAACACGAACGGCCCCGCAATCCTCGCAGCAATCAACACGCCCTTTTCTTTCCTCAGCCGAGCCAGCCACTCCGCCTGCACATCCGCCATGGCCTGTGGAGCATCCCCGGTGGCCATCGCCTTCTCGTAAAATGCCTTCATGATGTCCACCGACCACCTGTCTGAGATCGGCCACAGGGTCATCAGGAGGTTCTGTGCTCCGGCTTGAACAAAGCCACGACGCAATCCCAGCACTCCTTCCCCGTTGCGCGCTTCACCAATGCCGGTATCGCACGCGGATAGCACGACCAGCCACGTATTCCGAAGATTCAAGCTTCCAACTTCCTGAGCACTAAGAATCCCGTCGTTTTCAGGGGGTGGTACTAATCCCCGCTTCCACGCATCCAAGGTGTTACTTGCTCCGGCCAAAGCCAGTCCGCTCCGTTGCATAGGGTTCGTGAGGACAACCGAACCTCCTTTGGCCCCAGCCATCCGTGGATTGATTTTGCTGCCTCCCTCCGTTGCAATTTCTGGCAGGAAGAAGCCATGGGTTGCGAGATGGAGGATGAAGGGAGATCGAACCGCGTTGAGTTCCGCTTCTGTGGCCATGTTTCCAACAAATTCTTTCTGGAGCAGTTTCCAGTCATGGGCTCGATTCTTGAGGAATTGAATTTCCTGCTCAGTTCCAGGCAGTGCGGGCAAAGCCAAACCATCGTAACCCCGATGCTCTGGGGAAAGCGCGACCAACGGCGTGGATTCCGGGCGATTTCCTGTGGTAACGGATTGCAACGAGAATGCGGGATTGGCAAACGCCACGATCGCTCTTTCTTTGGGTGCGCCTACGTTTCCAAACAACAGATCACGACCACTGGTAACGTATTTGATGCTGTAATGTTCAGCCAGAAACTCCCCTGCCTCAGTGACCAAGGTACCGAAGTTGAGGAAGTTAAGCTGGGAATCGGGACAGACCACGAGCGACCGGCATCCTTCGGGAAGCCGCTTTTGAACCGGTGCAAACAGCTGTAAGGCGAGCGCCCTAAGAATTCCTTCATCTGATTTGCGCCCAGATCGCATGGCTGTCGAACAGGCTTCAAGCTGGCTTTCCAAGTTGGTGGCTGAACCCAGAGGCACCCAGACCGGCAGTCCGGCCTTTTCATCCTTAAAAGCGGTTTGGAGGCCGCCAATCAGCAACACTCCATAACGCGGCTCACTCGGCATCCTTCCTATGTGATGGGCATAACGAACAAACTCCATCAATACAGTCCCTTCAGGAAGCACTGACTGAAGCTCCTGAAGTGTCAGTTGGAGCGCGCGCCTGATCGCTCCGGTGCCCATCACTTTCCTCGTCAGTGTTCTTTGAGATTCTTCCACCAGCAATCCCATGGCATCCGATTCCGCCTTCCATTTTGTCAGGGCGTCCGCATCGGCATCTGGGGGACACTCCAAGTGGCGCTGCATCAATTGCCGGCCTCTGGCATGCAACAGTTCGACTACCGCTTTTACCGAGGGATCTGCGGAAGCCTCCACCGCCAAGCGTTCTTCTAATAGCGAATCCAACACCAAGCCCTTGTTCCTCAATACGACCTGAGCAAGTTCAGGCGCGGCTCCCAAGGATGCCAGCAACGAAGTAGCCTGTTGTTGCTTCTGGTAAGCCAATCGCTCGCCTTCTGAAGCAAACGCCAGTATCTGGCTGGTGCCTTCTTGGGTGGGAGCAATCAACCTTCTGGCGTACCCAAGCGCCGCATCAGGCCGGTTCCGGTCCAGTTCCAAAAGCGCCAAATTGCCGAGAATCGCAGCTGCCTCGGGA
>RFSE01000194.1 GCA_009924135.1 Pseudomonadota bacterium
AGGGCCTTGAACGCCGAAAATGTTGTTCTAGACAAACAGAAAAGGATGTGGGAATGCGGACAGCGAGATAAATACTTTAAAAACAAGTAATCGGCCGTACTTGTACTATTTTACATATTTGAGAAAATGTGATATCAGCTTTTCTGTGTTAAAGAAATTGTAATACACATACATTATATCCTCGATCGGCATGAGAAGCCTCAAGGGCACGACTTTTTTGAACTTGTCGCCAAACAGCGTTCGCTCAAACAGCTCAGGGTGCAGGAGGTGCACCATTCGGAATATGAGGTGGTCGGGCAGTCGTTGCAGCCGCTTGCTTCGGCGAAGTTTTTGAAACTCGGGGAGAGCTCCGATCTTGGCCAAATCTTCAGGATACGAAAGGCGGATATTGTGTTTTTTTACATATGCCCAGTAAGGTTCTTCGGTGACCATGACCGACAGCACAATTTGTCGATCCGCCCAAAGGTGCTCCCTGTAATGGTCGAGCTCAGTACGATTTGGATCGCCCTCGTAGGGTCGCCGGGGGTGGAGGGTGTCGGGGTGTAACACATCGCTGAGGTCGATCGACTGAACCTGTGTACCATATGTGGGTACTGGTATTTGGGACTGACCCACAGTAACTGTTTTCCGTCGGGGCGCGTTGAGAATGCCCACGTTGCCTGGATGGAAATCGCCATGCACCCATTTCGTTTCCTCCATCACGCGCAGGATATCAAGGAGTTGGAGCAAGATCGAGTACCGATGCGGCAAACTCATTCGACATAGATTGCGCTCGATTTTTGACAGAGTGGTGTTCACGAGCGTGTACAGCTTGTAGACACATATGCGACCTTTTCGGGCCTTGGCCAGGAATTTCTTCTTGCTAGCCGGAAAGTAGTCAGGAATATCACTTAGCTCCACACTGCATCCTCGCACGACTGACGAGTCTAAGAGCTGAATAAACTTATCGGGGTGCCGTCGAGCCACTTGTTGAGCGAAACGTTTTTCGTTGTCAAACTTACCCCCGCGTTTCAAATACATTGGGAGGATATACTCGACTTTGAGAGCAAATCGTTGACCGTTTCGCTCCAAAAGAAACACCTTTCCTATGGCGCCTTCTCCCAACACTCGTCGGACAGGGAGGTTGGATAGACTCATAATTTATTGTTTGCAATCGAAAAAATTGAAAGATTGCAATTATGGTTACGAAATAGATGCACAGCATCTCCACGATTACTATGCATGTGCATGTACAGGCGCCCGCGGCGTCGGCCGCGACGAACAGGAGCACGCCCTGGCCCGGAACGCTAAGCCGAAGCCCGGACATTATAGTGGCGGGAAAAATGACCAGGCTTAAATTGAATCGAGGCGCTAATCCATATAAGCCGCAGCCGAGCTAGGCGGACAACGAATGGCGACGTTCGTTTACGTTTTAAGACTCACTTCGCCGGTGGGCGACCCACCACGATTCTATGTGGGGTCGTCTGCAGACCCCGAGAAGCGCATCGCCGAGCACCGCGCCGGGAGGGGCGCCGCTTACACGAAGCGCTACCCAGCCGAAAGCGTCGTGTCCATCAGCCCCGGAGACCGTTTCGACGAGGACGCGGCCGTGCGGCGACTGATGCGCGAGCACGGCATTGAGTTTGTGCGCGGCGGTGCCTACAGCCAGGTCAAGCTCACGGCGGACGACACGGCGGCTCTCCACCGGGAACTGCGCGCCGCCGTCGATGCGTGTCTGCGGTGCGGGAGCCGGGACCACTTCGTAGCCAGCTGCGGCCAGGCTGCGGCTGCAGCGGCGGCCGCAGCCCCCACCGCGGCTGCGGTCGTAGCATGTGCCCGCTGTGGGCGAAATAACCATATAGCAACCAACTGTTACGCAACTGCCGACGCACGCGGCCGGCTGTTAAATAGAAGCCCAGACGGCTCGAGTTCAGACAGCTCGAGTTCAGACGGCTCGAGTTCAGACAGCTCGAGTTCAGACGGCTCAAGTTCAGACAGCTCAGACGAAGACCCTACCGGACAGGTTCGGCGACTTAAGACACACATTACCACCACACGGTGTCATCGCTGTGGGCGCGCCGGGCACTCGAGCTCGAGATGCTATGCGTCAACTGACACCAGGGGCAACAAATTATAAATTATCTGCAACTCCAAGTACACTGTGAGGAGATAACTTGTTTTGGAGGTGGTGCACGATTAAACTGATTCTCAAATGGGCCGAGCTAGGCGGGCAATATTTTTTGGAAGGGATGCAAAAGTTCCTGGCCTGCTCGTAGAAAAAAGGGAGCAGAGGGGGGGGGGTAGCAATCATGTGGTGGAAATTGCTCAGCTACGTGAAAGAATCTCTATAATGGACTTTTTTATCGAAACAACACCTCCACTCCGAACTCCGTAGTCGACGAATAAATACACTTTTAACTTTTATGTGACCTATAATATAAAGTCCACACGATTGCTACCCATTCCCACATATTTGCTCGGCATCTCCACAATTGCTATGCATAAATGTGTTAAATGTAATCAAGAATTTTCAAAAAATCAGGGCTTACAGCGTCATCTAGCTAGGAAACGTCCATGCATCACTACCCCAAAGTCGCATAATGAATTTAGCTGCAGTCGTTGCGGTAACGATTTTAGTAGAGCCGACAGCTTATTGCGCCACCAACAAAAACACTGTGCCGTACCAATCGATATAGATAGAAAACAAGAGATCGACGAATTACGAGCGCGCCTTGCTCGGCTCGAAAGCCAACCAAGCGCGGCGGCATTGCAGGTAAGCGGTCCGACAATGCAGGTAACCAACAACATAAGTACGGTGACACAGGTCAACGGCCCGCTAACACAGGTAACAAACAACATGAACAACATAAGCGTGGAGATAAGACCATGGGGGGCAGCACTGGCGTTAACTGACAGCGACGTGGAGGCGGCGCTGGCGAGCGTCCCAGGCCTGGCGGGGACGCCGACGCTGGCGCAGGTGGTCGGCACGCTGATGGAGCTCGTGAAGCGGGCGCACGCGCCGGCGGAAGCTCGGAACGTCTACATAAGCCCGAAGCGGGCCGACCAGGCGCTGGCGTTGACAGCGGGCGGGTGGGCAGCATTACCGCTGGCGGAGGCGACAACGGTGCTGTTCGACGCGGCCTCGGCACGGATGGAGGCACCGGCGGGCAGGAAAGCAGCTACTCCACGGCAGGAGCGAGTACGCGGGCTGCGAGCAGAAGTGCCGGTGCAGTACCGCATCGAAAGAGAGAACGCGGTGCAGCTGGGCCTGCGGCCGATGGAGGCGCACTTGATAAACACGCGGCCGGGCGGCCCCGGCCCGCTATTGCTGGAGGCAGCAGCGGGAGCGGCAGCGGCAGCAGAGGCCGGCGGCAAGGTAGAAGACAGGGCAGCGACAACGGGAGGGGCCACAGAGGCGAAGGAGGTGGAGAAAAGGGAGCGAATACGGGCAGCGGTGGCGGCAAACCCGGCGAGATACGGGGAAAGCGGGGCGCTGGCGCTGGGCTGGATCCAGGAAGCGTGCGGGGCGGCGAGGGTGAACGGGCACGAGTTATTCGCGGAGCTGCTAGCGGGGAGCGACGAGGCGGCGCGGGCGGGCGCGCAAAGGTTCAAGGAGGAGCAGCTGAGGCTGCGGCCGCGGCCGAGCTAGGCGGACAAACTCCAACCGATCCAGCACAGTCCGGCAATCCCGAGAACCCCAACTAGCGGACTCGTGCTGCCTGGCGGCGCAGGCGTCTGCGCCTTGGCAGTCTGCGCCGCCAGGCGGCGGCGCGATGCCGCCATGGCTTGCGCGTACGTGCCGACGGACAGGTGCCGTCCCGGCGCCATCGCCGCCAGCCGAGCGTTGACGCGCTGCATGCGCGCGGTCAGCTGGCGGTCCGCCGCCGCCTGCACGGCGGGGCTCCAGCGCCAGGAGGGGTCGTAGGCCCTGCGAATGAGCAGCCGCCGCGCGTAAACAGTCGCCCCCCACATTTGCGCCGCCAGGTCCGCGGGCATCCCCTTGGCCTCCAGCGCGCGAAGGATCCACAGCGAGTGTCCCCGGTGATTAATAGGTCTCCACCGGCGATTGCGGGAGAATTTGTCGACCAACCTATTCTCACCCCCGGTCGATATCTCATAAATGGCGATTATGCATAGACATATTGCCGCGCCCAGGCTAGCACTCGGGCACTCGCTGCTTCCCATTCGCCCAAGATCCGGCTGATTATAATAGCCATTTTTCACCAGGGGCGGAAAATGAATCCACACCCAGCCGGCATATCCCGCTAATGACAATTATCGAACTCAAATTAGTCGACAGGTCAATGATGCCGCTCGCGGGGCCGCAGCTGATCCCGATCGCGAGAAACGTCGTCGCGGCTGCGTTCGAGTACTTCGACGGGTTCGCTTTCGACAGCGACGCCATAAAAGGATCGAAAGCCCACAAGTTCTCCTACGACGACTCGACAAGGGTGTGCGATTTTCGCTTCAGCTTCAGCTGCAGCTGCAGCTGCAGCGATGAGCCCCGCGCCACAAGCTCTGAGGCCGAGCCCCGCGCCGCAAGCTCGGAGGCCGAGCCCCGCGCCGCAAGCTCGGAGGCCGAGCCCGGCGCCGCAGCGCCACACTCGGGCGAAGTTACGCTCACGGGTCACTTCACGCGGGCAGACATTTTCACCGAGTTCGTGTTGCCGCAGGTCAAGCTCTACTTGCGGGCGGCGCGCTTCCTATGCGACACCGCGAGCGGCGCCACCCAGACCTGTCGCGCGGGCGACGGCAGTGCGGGCGGCGCAGGCGCGGACGATGCCGGCGCGGGCGACCCCAGCGTGAGCGACGCCGACCTGGAAATGTGCGAGCGCTTCCAGGCGGCCGGCCGCGCGCTGGCGCGGCCCGAGACCGCAGCGGGGGCGCACCTGGCAGCCATCGCCGACTTGCGCGTTTGCACCGCGCGGCCCGACGACTCGCGCCGCTACGGCGCGAAGGCGGTCCTCTACTTACGAGACCTGTGCGGCCACCGCGACAACGAAGTGCGCCGCGCGGCGGTCGCTGCGCTACTAAGCCTGTAAGCAAAGCTCATTTTTTGGGACAAAAAAGTCATCCGACCCGAGTTCCCGAGTTCCCGAGTTCCCGCTACTGGGCCGCACATACGGCCGCCGCGCAGGCGCAGAGGAGGTAGGCCCAGGCCGGCGCGAGGACAGCGTCGCGCCGCCCGGCCGTGAAGCCGCGGCCGTCGGTCCAGCCGAGGAAGGCCAGGCCGAGGCGCGCGTCGTCGGCCGCGGTGGCGGAGGGGCCGCCGACGGGGTCGGCAGCCAGCAGCAGCGAGTCCGCCTCGAAGAGGGCGCCGTACAGCGGCGCGAGGAGGGGCGGCGGCGCGCCGTCGGCGCCGAGGAGCTGCAGCGTGCGGCAGCGGCGCGCGAGCGCCGCGAGGGGCGCCTGGGCGCCCTGGTGGGGGGCCCCAAGGATCTGGGCGTCGACCGTGCAGGCGACCGCCGGCTGCAGGGCGGCGCGCCGGTCCCAGACGTCGGGCGACGCCCGGCTCGAGAACGCGTAGACTCGGAGGGCGCGCATAGTTCGCCGCGGGCCGATAATATACAAATATATAGAGCACGAGGCCGATCAAATGTCGGCCGGCGCGCTGCAGCAAATCAGCCTCCGCATAGACGCACTGCAGAGGGGTCGTCGCCAGCTCGGCGACGCCACCTCTAATGGCGTGATAGCGCTGCGCGCGCTTTTACCCGTGCAGGTGTATGCCACCATGGACGCGGGGCGCGGCCTCGAGGCGCAGGTGGAGGCGCAAACGCGGGCGACAGCGCCCGATCATTTATCTACTTTTGAGAAGATGGTGGCGCTATTCGCTGGTTCCACTACCAACATTGTGGTGATCGCTCTATCGAATCTCTGGGGGACGCTCTGGCATCTCCTCCAGAGCCTCGTGGGCGCCTCCTACTCGGAGATATTGCGCGACCTGGTCGCCGAAAACGAAAAAGCTAAAAAAGAAATAACGGGTCTCTGGGGTAGCGTAATGCATCGGTATGGCAACGTTATGGAAAACTTGCAGCGCGTGTACCAGTACGCGCGCGGGCCGACGATGCCACCCGCCCTCGCATCCTTCATCGCCAGCGTGCTGAAATCCGCCGACAGCCTGATAGTGGCGATCGATGAGGCCGCGGCCACCAACAGCCAGAGGGCCGCCGCGCTGCAGAGCGCGCTGCAGAGCGCGCCGGCGGCGGCTGCCGCCGCGACGGTGCGCCAGATGGTCGCCGCGAACAGCGCGCTGCGGCAACGGTCCATCACCTACTTCGCGGTCCACATCAGCGCGGCCGCCCAGGTGGCGCCGCCGCTGCAGCAACTGTGGTCCGACCAAATCTACAAGGCAATCTTAGCGTCCGAGGCGTCGCTACCAACCCAAACCCGGCCTTCCGCGTCCGCAGTAGAGGCCGCGATCACCCAGCTGCTGAATGCAGAAAATAAGGCGTTCGAGACCGCCCGGTCGATGCAAGCGACCGCCAACCTCTCGAAAATCCCCCAGGTCCCGGCGATTAAACAAATCCTCACGACTAATGGCTTGTGCTGATGCTAGCAAAAATGAATGTAGATGTACTATAACTATAGCACACCCTGAACAATGGACAGCGAAAACATGTTTGAGCCCGCTCCCGTCCGGCGCCGCCCCACTATCGACAATTTGAGCCAAACAATTCAAGCGGCCGAAGCTACGATCGGGCCCGCCGAGCGCGCTGCCGAGCAGGCGTTCCGCGCCTGGGAGAGAAATAATCTCCATTACTTGAGCTGCCATAAGGAGGCAGAGGGGGCGAGATGCCAGCTCGAAGAAAGCGAACGCTTCCTCGCAATCGCCGAGGGGGCGGCCGCCGGTCTCGGCTCCCCTGACTGGAAAAAGGAGATCGACGCGCTTTCGGAAGACGTGCGCGCGCAGCGAGCCGGGGTCGAAGCCGCGAACGCGAAGCTCGCGGCCTCCGCCGCCGAAGAGGCGGCGGCCTCAGAAAACTACCAAAAAGCGCAAGCAGCAGTAGCAAATATACAGTCGACATTAGCATCTGCGAACCATCTGCGAACCATCTGCGAGCCATGATCGGATATCCGTAGCCGAACACTCGCGCATTTTTTTTTAAGATGCAAATGATGGCGCTCTGCGTCAGCAATCTCAAAAGAATGCGCAGGCCGCGGCCGAGCTAGGCAGGCAACATTTTTTGGAAGTGAAAAAGTTCTTGGCCTGCTCGTAGAAAAAAGGGGGCAGAGGGGGGGGTAGCCCAGGTATTAATTTGAGGAGTATGCTTTTAGGTACTAAAATGACGAAATATGCCATATTCACAAATGTATAAGAAGGTAGAAATAGTCATTTAACTATCCATCGGACACTTCTAACCTCATTTTCCTCAAATTAATACCACGAAATAAATACCTACCTCAGAAAAATACCACGATTTAAATACCTACCCTCAAATTAATACATGCCATTTACATGCGAAAAATGTGGCACGAATATACAGTCGACATTAGCATCTGCGAACCATCTGCGAACCATCTGCGAGCCATGATCGGATATCCGTAGCCGAACACTCGCGCATTCTTTTTAAGATGCAAATATAGCAATCTGTTATTTACAGATTGTGTCTGCGATCTCAAAAGATTGCGCGGGCCGCAGCCGAGTGAGGCGGGCGCAAATGCATTGATTTTTCCCATATGAATATAAGATGTCGATCGCGGGCAGACAATTTAGCTGTTTGTAGAAATGGCAGCTGCGCCAACGTCACTTAGTGTATTTTGCTTGTCTTGTCGGCAGGGCAAGCGTGCGCCAATATAAAACCACCATATAATGACAACCATCCAGGGCAACCGCAACGTATTGCTCGGGGCGGGCGCCGCGCTCCCGGACTGGAGCGCAAACGACCAGGTCGCAATCGGGGGCGCCGAGAGCACGGCCTACATGGCGTGGAACGGGGCCGGCCCGGGGGTGTATGTGGCTGGCCTCGCGACCGCCGCGCCGGCGCTCGCCATCGGCGCGAACACGGCGCTGACGCTCGGCGGCGTCGCGGGCGCCGCCGGCTCCGCATTAATCAGCGGGGGGCCAACCGCGGGGCCGAGCTGGGGCGCCATCCAGACCGCGGGCGCCAGCACATTCAGCCAGGCCAACTATGCCCCGACGTCCCTCGCAGCCGTATTCACGGCGACCGGCACCGGCACCGCCACAATCACGCTGCCCTCCGCTGGCGCCGGCGCCCGCACTCTCATCAAGAACATGAAAACGGATACATCAATAGTCACCGTCGCCGGGGCCGCGCCATACAGCATGTACCCGATCTCGTCGGCTGTCGCCGTCAGCAGCATCCAGTTGGCGGCCGGCAGCGCCGCCGGACTGTTCTCCGACGGAGCGAAGTGGTACCAAACGTTTTAAATATAATAAAATTATATATATATATATGTCGATCAACGGCAACAACAATGTACTGCTAGGGGCGGGCGCCGCCTTACCAGCCGGCGTGACGAGCAACGCCGTCGTGCTGGGGGGCGTCGCCGGTAAGGTATACCTGGGCGGGGCCGCCGTGAGCGCCGACTCGACGGCGCTGGCGCTAGCGGCGGGGGTCCAGCTGCGGGCGGACGCTAACCCGGGGGCTGCGAACCAGGTCCTCAAGAGCACGGGGACCGGCATCCAGTGGGCATACGCGGCGCTCTCAGCAAACAGCACGTATACTTCGAATCCGTGGAATGTGGAGTCCGGCTACACGACGTACGTGGTGCCGGCGGGTGCGGCCGGCTCGCCGACGCTGACGCTACCGGCGGCGAGCACAGCGGGGCTGGTGGGCGTCCTCCTGTCAGTAAAAAATGTGTCTACCCTTTCTCTGTCTCTCGCGGGCCCCGGCCTGGTCGCGGTAAACAACACAAATGTAATCCCATCGGCGACCATCTTGAGCGGCGGGAGCTGCTCGCTGGCGAGCGACGGGACGAACTGGTTCATGCTTGACGTGACCGGGCCGGCGCCACCCGCCCCCAGCGCGCCCACCTCTGTGGCAATCACCACACCTGCCGCCGGAACCACGCCCACCTTTCTGAACGTGACATGGAGCGCCCCATTATCGGGCACAGTAACCAGCTACCTGGCCAATATGACGCAGGGGGGCGTTATCGTAGGCGCGGCCTCGGTCACCGGCGCGACCGCGGCCTCGATCCCAGCCGCCACCACTTACAACACTATCAATAGCGCACCGTTCGAGGCCATAGTATATGCATACAATAGCTACGTCGCCGGCCCGGAGGGTGACTCGGCGACAAAAGACTTTAGTGTGCCATCAAATCCCGCAATTAATGTACTGTCTGGATCAAACACAATTGTCGGAACCTGGGGCGCGCCCCCGGTGAGCGGCTGCACATACACGGCAACATTGTACAAAAATGGCGGGTCGCCGCTTGTGCAGAGTGGAATTAGTTTATTGACATGCACGTTTAGTAGCCTTACATTTGCCAGCGGCGATCAATACTATATGACAGTGTATGCAACCAGTGGGGGGGTCAACGGCAGCAGTGCACAATCTCTCCCAATCGCGATCACCAGTTCGCCAACTGGCGTAAATATTGTCACACCGCTCACCCAATCTCCTGCCACACTTACTGTGAACTGGACGCCACCTAGCGGGACCATTACCGGATATGTAATTAACATATATCTGGGCAACACGAGTGGGGCACCTGTAGGAACATATACAGACAACACTGGAACGCTAACCAGTTGCGCCGTAACTGGCACGTATTCCATATCACTGGCAAACCTTTATATCGCGACAGTTACGGCGTATACTGGTGCATTTGCCCCACCGAGTGGACAATCAGGTGCCTCCAGTTTGGCGGGAATTATATTCCAACAACCGATAAATACGCAGTATACTACTGTGCCAGATTTTGCTAATCGTGTATGGGCATTAGCTGAATCCGTTGCTTGGACGAAGAACTTTGATGACGATATAACGATACAACTACAATTGGCTGCTTATGATGGCGGATCTGTTCAATATCTTTTAGGCAGTCCCACAAGTATCAGCGGATCTAGTGGAACAACGGCATTCTCATATAATTTCAGTAGCGGAAGTGTGCTATTCTATGTTGTCCTTACAATCTCTGAATCTTTTACTCAGAACATGTCGCCAGTTCAAAACGCATTTAGAATTGTGTAAAATGGACTAGCCGGCGGCACTGGATCCACTTGACACCTAACGCGCCATTGATCACAAAAGATCGACAACCGTCTCCCAGCGAGCATTGCAACTGCGCCGCCGACCCGCTGAAAATAAAAAGGAAAACTTGGCACATACCGAGATCTGCCTGGTACAAATATTTTTTTCGGAACTTGTGAGTTCTTAATTTGCCGGCGACGGTAGTCGCGAGAGCTTGCGCAAGCTTGTCACATTGAGCTGGTACCATATTTCTCTGAAATAAAGAAAGCGCGCTCCAGCTATGGCTGCGGCCGAAGGAGGCCACTTGATAAACGCGCGGCCGGGTGGCTCTGGCCCGCTATTGCTGGAGGCAAGGTACGGGGAAAGCAGGGCGCTGGGCTGGATCCAGGAAGCGTGTGGGGCCGCGAAGGTAAACGGGCACGAGTTATTCGCAGAGCTGCAGGCGGGGAGCGACGAGGCGGCACGGGCGGGCGCGCGGAGGTTCAAGGAGGAGCAGCTGAGGCTGCGGCCGCGGCCGAGCTAGGCAGGCAACATTTTTTGGAAGTGAAA
>RFSE01000195.1 GCA_009924135.1 Pseudomonadota bacterium
CACGCGGCGGCAGTTCCAAGCGCACCGTTTCCTTCGCTGCCGGTTTGGGCGGAAGGCTGATGCGGACGGTTTCTTTTTTGGGCTGAACCTTGGACCCCGGTGCGGCTGGAGGGACTGCACCTGCGGGCGGTTTCAAGTTGTCGGCCATAGATTGTGTGTCGGCGCGTGACGCTAGGGAGCGTCCCCCCGACTGTCAAACTCATAAACGAATTTGCCGGGGCTAAAGTTCGGCCGCTCGCGGCTCGACCCGGCACAATCCGTTCGTTACAATTGGCCGAAATGAAGACGGCGTTCAAAGAATGGGCGATTGTAACCGATGCCTTGGGGCACGGAGAGCAAATCTTGATCCTGCGCAAAGGCGGCATTGCCGAAGGCCCTGGAGGCTTTCATGTCGAGCAACCCCGCTTTTTGCTTTTCTCCACCCTCTACCACCAACAGCGGGAATCTGTTCTGCCGGAAGCCCAGGCGCGCTACGATGAAATCGCCCCGCACCTGCCCCCGCCCGAAATTCTCCGCCTGGAATACAGCGCCGAAGTCGCGGCTTGGCGGAAACTGGACTCCCTCGCGGCCATCGAACGCCTGCGCGGCCAGCACATCTGGCGGGAGGAAGTGCTCGTCCAGCGGTTCGACTGGGGCCGGCAACAATCCATCTTCGCCCTCGCCGTCCGCGTCGCCCGGCTGCCCAAGCCGATCGAACTGCCGATGCTTCCCAGCTACGGCGGCTGCAAGTCCTGGATCGAGCTGGCGACGGACGTGCCCACGGACGCTGCCCAACCGGTCCTGACCGAGGCCGCCTTTCAAGCCCGCCTGCATCAGTTCGAGACCGCGCTCGCCGGATGAACGTCCGGGCCGGTTTCGTGTCCAACCCCGCGCAGTCCAACTGAAAGCTGATCACTTACCTTGGCTACCAGCAATCAAAACGCCGTCATCATCCCGGCCGCATCGCCGCCGGCAGCAGCCGGTACGAACGATGTATTGCGCGACATCCGCGGTCCCGTGCCGTTGCCGCCGGAACTGCTCTGGCTATGGATCGCCATGGGAGCAGCTTTGGGTGGTCTGCTAGCCACCTTGATCTGGAACAAGTGGTTCCGCCACCAAGCGCAAACGCCCCTGGTGCCGGTGATTCCCCCGCACCAACGCGCCAAGCACCGGCTGGCCGACGCCCTCACCCTGCTCTCCCAGCCCAAACCTTTCTGCATCGCCGTGTCCGACGCCCTGCGCCTCTACCTCGAAGAACGGTTCAAGCTGCACGCCCCCGACCGGACCACCGAGGAATTCCTGATCGAACTGCAACGCGCCAGCCAGTTGAACGACTCGCAAAAGGAGTTCCTCGCCGACTTCCTTTCCCGCTGCGATGTCGTGAAGTTCGCCCGCCACGAACCCAGCGAAGCCGAACTGCGCAGCCTCCACAGCGCCGCGCTCACCTTGGTGGAGGAAACGGCCTACGACCTGCGAACGACGGAGAAAGGGATACCCGCATGAGTAGTCCAAAGTCCAAAGGTCCAAAGTCCAAAGGTCCAAAGTCCAAAGTCGTCGCGTCACCGGACGCGCTCCTGACTTTGGACTTTGGACTTTTGGACCTTGGACTCCGGGTGCCAGCGCATTCCGCATTCCGCATACCGCGTTCCGCATTTCTGTGACTTTTACCTTCGCCCATCCCTGGCTGTTGCTCGCGCTGTTCGCGCTGCCGGTGCTCGCGTGGCTTAAAGGCAAACGTGACACCCAGCCGGCTTTTCTCTACTCGTCCGTGAAACTCGTGCGCGGGTTGACCGGCGAGGTGCAATCGAGCGCCGGAGCCTTCCTGCGCACGCTCCGCTGGCTGGCGCTCGGCGCCTTTATCATCGCCCTGGCCCGGCCCCAGTTGGGCGAAGGCGAGACGAAGATTTCGGCTAGTGGCATCGACATCGTCATCGCCATCGACCTCTCGCGCAGCATGGAAGCCGAGGACTTCAAAGACCAGCGCGGCAACCGCATGAACCGGCTGGCTCTGGCCAAGGAGACCGTCGAGAAATTTGTCCTCAAACGCGTCAATGACCGCATCGGCCTGATCGCTTTCGCAGGGCGCGCATACGTCGCCGCACCGTTGACACTGGACCACGAGTTCTTCCTGCAAAACCTCGCGCGCCTCGGTTTCGACGGCATCGAGGAGGGCACGGCCATTGGCTCCGGCCTGATCGCGAGTGTGAACCGCCTGCGCGACCTGAAGGCCAAGAGCAAGATCATCATCCTCCTCACCGATGGCCAGAACAACGCCGGCAAAGTCCAGCCGCTCACGGCGGCCGAGGCCGCGCAGGCCCTGGGCATCAAGTGCTACACCATCGGCGTGGGCACGCATGGCGATGCCCCCTGGCCGTACACGGACGCGTTCGGCCAGCGACGGGACCGGATGCTGCCCGTGGACATCGACGAAGACGTACTCAAGAAGGTCTCCGAAAAAACCAACGCCAAGTACTTCCGGGCCGACAACTCCGAGACCCTGCGCCGTATTTTCACCGAGATCGATCGCATGGAAAAAACCACCGCCGAAGTGAAAAAGTTCCAGCGCTACCGCGAATTGTCGCACTGGGTGGTCGCCGTCGGCTTGGGGCTGCTGCTCGTGGAGATCCTGCTGGCCAACACCGTGTGGAGGAAATTGCCGTGAAGGAATTGCCGATTGCCGATTGCCGATTGCCGATTTCTGGCGAAGCTCGATTGCGCCTCACGCGTTCTGCGTTGCGCGAACTGAGTGGCCTTCAATCGGCAATCGCCAATCGGCGATCGGAAATCTCTTTAGTCTTTCGCCGTCTTGCGCGAGGCCGCCATGATGGCCGTCAATTCGTTGGCCTCGCGCAACAACGCAGCCACCTGATCGGCGGGCATCGTGCCCGATTCACCGAGCAGTTCGAGCCAGAGCATGGTTTCGTCGGCCTCTTCCTCCACCACCCCAATCTTGGCAATGAACTCAGGGCGGCCGCGGGCACGGCACGCGGTCCGATTGTTTGCTGCCACCGAAGTACCACTGCGCACCAGTTGCTTCCCCAACGCGCGGCCAACGGTGGTTGCCGGCAACGCATCCACCAACTTGATCACCCGAAGAGCAAACGCCTTCGTCCTTGCCTTCAATTCGATTGGAGTCACCCGGCCAAATTACCTGAAACGCCGGTAGCTGGCCAATCGGCAATCGGCAATCGGCAATCGGCAATTCCATGAAATTCGCCCTCCCTCACCTCCTCTGGCTCCTGCTGTTCGTGCCGCTGCTCACGGGCTTCCTGATCTGGGCCTGGCGCACGAAGGAGCGGTTGATCAGCCAGTTCGTGCAGTCGCGGCTGTTGGCGCAGCTCACGGTCGGGGTTTCCAAGACGCGGCAGCAGGTGCGGCTGGGGTTGCTCGTCTCGGCAGTCGCCTTTGCCGTGCTGGCCTTGGCGCGGCCACAATGGGGCTTCTCCTGGGAGGAGGTTTCGCAAAAGGGTTTGGACATCGTCGTGGCCATCGACACGTCGCGTTCGATGCTCGCGACGGACATCCCGCCCAACCGCCTGGAACGGGCCAAATACGCCGCACTGGACTTGATGAAGCTCGCCAAGAACGACCGGCTCGGGCTGGTCGCCTTCGCCGGCAGTTCGTTCCTGCAATGCCCGCTTACCCTGGACGAAGAGGCCTTCCGGCAAAGTGTGACCGCGCTGGACGTGAACATCATCCCCCAGGGCGGCACGGCCATCGCGGAGACGATCCAGACCGCGCTGGCGGCGTTTAAAGAAGGTGAGAATCACAAGATTTTGGTGCTGCTCACCGATGGCGAAGACCATGAAGACGGCGCAGTTGAGGCCGCGAAAACTGCCGCCGCCAAGGGGCTCCGGATCTTCACGATCGGCATCGGCTCGGCGGACGGCGAACTCATCCGCGTGCGCGATGACAAGGGCAAGCTGGACTTCCTCAAGGACGACAGCGGCAACGTGGTGAAATCGAAGCTGAACGAGACCCTGCTGCAACAAATCGCCGGCGCGTCCGGCGGATTCTACCTGAACCTGCGCGGAGCCAACACGATGGAAGTGCTCTATGAGCGCGGCCTGGCTCCGCTGCCCAAATCCGAGTTCAACGCCAAGCTGATGCAGCGTTATCACGAGCGATTTTACTGGCCGCTAGGTATCGCGATTGTTTTGCTCGTCCTCGAAATGTTTTTGCCCGAGCGACAAAAAGCGCGCCGTCCTGAAGGAGCGCGGACGCCCACGTCCGCCGCAGCCCTCATGCTGGTGATGTTGATTTTCGCCAGTCATTCTGCCCATGCGTCATCAGCCGAAGCGCTGAAGCAATACGAAGCCGGCAAATACACCGCCGCGCTGAAGGAGTACGACCGGCTCCGCCGGGAGAAACCCGAGGATGCACGGTTGGCCTTCAACGCGGGCGCAGCGGCGTATCAGGCCCGTCAATTCGAGGACGCCGCCCGCCACTTCAGCAGCGCCACCGGCGCGCGTGATCCGAGCCTGGCTCAGAGCGCGTTTTACAATCTGGGTAATACTCAATACCAGGCCGGCGACGCTGCCACGCAACCGCAGGAGAAGCGCGAAGCCTGGGAGAGTGCCATCAATTTTTACAACACCGCCCTGCAACTCCGCCCCGATGACACGGAAGCGAAGCACAACCGCGAGTTCGTCCAACGCAAACTTGAGGAGCTGAAAAAGCAGCAGGACAAGCAACAATCCAAAGACGACCAGGATCAGAAGCAGGACGACAAGAAAGACGACCAGAAGAAGGACCAACCGAAGAAGGACGACAAGAAACAGGACAAGTCCGGCCAGGACCAGAAGCAGGACGATAAAAAATCCGACGAACAAAAGAAATCCGACGAACAGAAAAAGCAAAAACCCGACGGCTCCAAGCCGGATGAACAAAAACCGGACGATCAAAAGCCGCAGCCCAAGCCCGGCAAGCAAAAACAGCCGGACCAGAAGAAGCCGCAGGATCAGCCAGGCCAGCAGAAGAACGGACAAAAGGGCGAACAGGGCGACAAGGACGCTGCCCAGGCCGCCGCGCTCGGACAGATGACCGCCCAACAGGCGATGCAGTTGCTCGACTCCCAACGCTCCGAGGAGCGCCCATTGATCTTCCTGCCCACCAACCTCACCCAGCGGGCGAACAACCGGATTTACAAGAACTGGTGATGAATAGGGTCGAGAGTCGAGAGTCGAGAGTCGAGGGTCACTGGCGATTGAGCTGGGTGATGCTGGTCGCCATATTAATCCTCGGCCTGCACCCGGCGCTGCACGCCGCCACGTTCAGCGCGTCGCTGGATCGCAACGTCATCCGGGTCGGTGAACAAGTGCAGTTGACGCTGCGCTTCGAGGGCGGCCAGCCCAGCGGCGTACCGCGACTGCCGGACATCCCGAACCTCCAAATTCAGTTCGGAGGCCAGCAACAACAGATCTCGATCGTCAACGGCCAACGCGCGGCCAGCTTGTTACTAAACTACGTCGTTACGCCCTCGGCCGCAGGTGACTACACGATCCCGGCCTTTCAAGTGCCGGTGGGTGGGGCAATGCTCCCCAGCCAGCCACTGACGCTCAAAGTTCACCCTGCGGCGGCGAAATTGCCAGACACGGAGGCTTACCGGCAGCTCACGTTTGTAAAACTCCGGGCGGCCAAGACCAACGTCTTTGTCGGCGAACCCTTCTTGGTGGAAGTGCGGCTCTACCTCAATGCCAACGCCAGCGAAATCCAGATGCCAACGCTGGGGGGCGACGGTTTCACGCTGGCCCCCTTTCAGAATCAACGGACCCAGGAGCAGGTTGGCAATTCCGTGTTGAACGTCATTGTGTTTCGCACTTCGGCCACGGCAGTGAAGGCGGGCAAACTTCCCTTCGGTCCGGCGCAGTGCTCGCTTAACCTCCACGTCCGGTCCAATGGCGGGGACACGGTGTTCGATCTCTTCAACCGGGGCGTCCGCGCCGTACCCGTCACGATTCTGAGCGATCCGCTGGAAGTGAACGTGCTTCCCCTGCCCTCCGAAGGCCGGCCCGCCGACTTCAATGGCGCGGTAGGCAGCTTCCAGATGAGCGTCAGCGCCGCGCCACTGGAGGTGGCCGTGGGCGACCCCATCACGCTGCGCATCCAGGTCAGTGGGCGGGGCGGTTTTGACGGCGTGCCGATGCCGTCGTTGGAACACTGGCGCGATTTCAAAACGTATCCGCCGAGCGTGAAGACCGATGTGCCGGACCCGCTCAACGCGGCCGGATCAAAAATCTTTGAACAGGTTGTGCAGCCCCAGAGTGCGGAACTGAAGGAACTTCCAGCCTTCAGCTTCAGCTTCTTCGACCCGGACGCCCGCGGTTACCGCACGCTCAAGCAGCCCGCCTTCCCCCTCAAGGTCCGGGCCGCCGCCGCCGCCCAGGCTCCCACCGTGGTGATGACCACGACCAACACCCCCGGCGTGACGACGGAACTTGTGCACATCAAGCCCCAGCTCGGCGTGATTATTGTGCCAGGCACCGCGTTGCAGCGGCCGGCCTTCTGGGCCCTGACCGGCGGACCGCTGGCACTCTGGATGGCGTTGCTGGTCCGCCGTAAACAGGCCGAACACCTCGCGAACAATCCGCGTTTGCGACGGCGACGCGAAGTGGAAAAACTGGTCGCCGAAGGGCTGGTCGAATTGCGAAAGCACGCCACAAGTGGAGCAGGTGAACCGTTCTACGCCGCGCTTTTCCGATTGTTGCAGGAGCAGTTGGGCGAACGGCTGGACCTGCCCGCCAGCGCAATCACCGAGGAAGTGATCGACGAGCGCATCAAGCCGCTCGGGGCCAGTGACGCAACGCGGGCATCGCTCCACGAGCTTTTCCAGATCTGCAACGCCGCCCGTTACGCTCCCAAGCGCGAACCCCGGGAACTGACCAAGCTGACAGAACAATTGGCCGCGCTCGTGATCGAACTGCGGAAACTGGGGGTGGCGGAATGAATCTAGTTTCTTTAGCCACAGATGAGGCACAGATGGGACACAGATGGGGATTGGTTCCGGGTGATAGAACGTTTTCTTTCGTGATCCATCGGCAGATGGTTCGCCGAACGTTCTTGGGCGGGTTGCTCTGGTTGATGTTGCTGGCACGGCCCGTTGGGGCGCAGCCGGCCGCCGAATTCGAGGCGGCCAACAAGCTGTTTGAACAGGGCAAGTTCGCGGATGCCGCCGCTGCCTACGAGCGGATGCTGACGAACGGCCCGGCTTCGTCGGCTGTGCACTTCAATCTCGGCAACGCGCGGTTCAAGAGCGGCCATCCGGGACAAGCCATCCTGCACTATCACCGAGCGCTCCGGCTGTCGCCGCGCGATCCGGATGTGCGGGCCAATTTGCAATTCGCCCGGAAGAGCCTCGGAGTCGCCGATGAGACTGGACTCGGCGAACAGGCCCTGCGCGCGCTGACTCTGGATGAATGGGCGTGGCTGTTGGGAGCGGGTTTGGGGGCTTGGTTCCTGTTGCTGGCGGCAGGCGAACTGTTGCCCGGAAAACGCGCTTCCCTGGCCATGCCAACCAAAACTCTGGGGACAGTTGCCGTGGTGCTGATCGCCTTGCTTGCCGCCGCGCAGTGGGACCGACGCGCCAACCAACTGGCGGTGGTGATCGTGGCCGAAACTCCGGTGCGGCCCGGACCCATGGCTGAATCGAAAGCCACTTACAGCCTGCGCGACGGGGCTGAGGTGCAGGTGCTGGAATCGAAGGATGACTGGTGGCTAGTGCGGGACGCAGCCCAACGTTCCGGCTGGGTGAAGCAGGATGCGCTCGTACGCGTGCCTTAGGTGGATGAAAGTTTTTCCGCTGCCGGGTTTTGCATTGAATCCACCGGTTGCCCAACCTAGGCTTGCATCAGTTCAATGAATTCCCGTTTTTCCCCGTGCAATTGCTTGGTCGGAAGCAACGGAGCGTGTGCCAGGCTTGAAGGGCGCTCCGTCGGATACCCGTGGTCGTCGGAACGGAGCACGACATGAACGAGTCTTCCACCACCTCCCCCGTCAAAGACGCACCCCAATCCATCCGGGTGCTCCTCATTGAGGACAGTCCGCCCGATGCGCTGCTGATTCGCGGCCTGCTGGCCACCGGGTTCACCGTCACTCACGTCACCGACCTGGGCACCGGCATCACGGCGGCCCATGCTCCGTTCGACATCGTTCTGCTCGACTTGTTTTTGCCGGACAGCCGGGGGCTCGACACGTTTACCCAGTTTCACTCGCTCCATCCTGAGCTGCCGATATTGGTGATGAGCGGACTGGATGACGAGCACTTCGCCGAATCGGCCGTGAGCGATGGCGCGCAGGATTACCTCGTCAAGGGTCAGATGGACGAGGTCCTGTTGCGCCGTGCGGTCCGTTACGCCATGGAGCGCAAGCGGGTGGAGCGGGCGCTGCGGGATTCGGAGGCGTTCTACCAGTCACTCGTCGAGAGCCTGCCGCAGTACATCTACCGCAAGGATGCCCAGGGGCATTTCACCTTCGCGAACCGCCGTTTCTGTGTGGAACTGGGCCGGACGTTCCAGGAAATCGTCGGGCACACCGACTATGACTTCTTCCCCGCCGAGCTGGCCGCCAAGTACCAGGCGGACGACCAGCGGGTGATGGCCGCCGGGAAGGTGTTTGAAGCCGTCGAGGAGCACACCCCGCCAGGCGGCGAAAAGGAATACGTGCAGGTGGTGAAATCCCCTGTGTTCGATGCGCAGGGCAAGATCATCGGCACCCAGGGCATCTTCTGGGACGTGACCGCGCGCGTGCGGGGCGAGGAAAAGTTGAAGAAAGCTCACACCGACCTGGCCCGCAGCCGGGAAGATTTGCTGCGCACCCTGGCGGATCTGCAACGCTCGCACAGCCGCTTCAAGGAAGCCCAGCAGCAGATGGTCGAAATGGAGAAGATGCAGACCGTCGGCCAGATGGCGGCGGGCATCGCGCACGAGGTGAAGAACCCGCTGGCGGTGATCCGCATGGGGATGGACTATCTCACGAACGCGATCGACACGGCGGGCAACGAAGCCGTCGGCACCGTCTTGAAAGACATGCAGGACGCGTTGCACCGGGCCGATGGCATCATCATGGGCCTGCTGGACTTCTCCGCCCCGGGCAAAGTGGACCTGCGGCCCTGGGATTTGAACTCCCTGCTGCGAAGTTCACTCAACCTCGTGAAACACGAGTTGAAAACCGCCCAGGTGACCGTGGAAACTGACTTCTGCGAAAACCTTCCCCCCGTGCTCGCGGACACGAACAAGATCAAACAGGTCTTTGTCAACGCCCTCTCCAACGCCATTCATGCCATGCCCGAAGGCGGGCGGCTCACCGTGCGCACGTACATCAAAAAGCTCACGCCCGAGGAAGCCAAGCCCAGCCCAGGCGCCCGCCAGACCCACGCGTTCCGGGCCGGCGAGCGGGTGCTAGTCACCGAAATCGACGACACCGGCACCGGCATCCCGGATGACAAATTAGCCCGGGTGTTTGAACCCTTCTTTACGACCAAGTCCACTGGCAAAGGTACCGGCCTGGGGCTGACCGTCTCCCGCAAGATTGTGGAACTGCACGAAGGAACCATCCAGTTGCAGAATCTTTCACCGACGGGCGCGCGGGCCACCATCACGCTAAGAACGGAGAAGAACTGATCATGGACCAAAAACGCATCCTGGTCATTGACGATGAGGCCGCCTTGACGCGGATGATCCGGCTCAATCTGGAGACCACCAAGCGCTATCTCGTGCGCGAGGAGAACCGCGCACCCCACGCCCACACCACCGCCCGCGAGTTCAAGCCCGACTTGATCCTGATGGATGTCATCATGCCGGGCATGGATGGCGGCGAACTGGCCAGCCGCTTCAAGGCAGACCCGGTGCTCACGGACATCCCGATCATCTTTCTCACGGCCACCATTTCCAAGCGGGAGGCAGCGGAGGGCGTGACCAATGGCGGCTACCTGTTCTTACCGAAGCCCGTGGGGCTGAAGAATTTGGTCGAGTGCATCGAAAACGCCCTGTCCGCCAAAGCGCACGAGCACAAGGCCGAGTCCAAGAAGGACACGGAACCGGCGAAGTAGCCCGGGCAAAAAAAGAGCGGCGGGGTTACCGCCGCTCCAAATGCCGTTCAACGCAAGTTACGCACCTGCGAGCATCGCCGAGAGGGCGGAAGTCCGGGCTTGATCCCACTCTTGGAAGGCCGCGATCAGCTTCTCCCGCGCGTCACGGAACTCCTGCGAAAGTTCGTTAAGCTTCTCCCGGGAGGCTTCGATCTTCTTCTCCATCGCGCGACGATATTCGATTTCCAGCTTCTCCCAGCGCTCGAAAGCCTCGTGCAGCCGGACCTGGACGGCTTCCACTTGAACGCGCACCTTGGCCACGTTTGCCGACGGCATCGCCGCCATCTTGGCCGCCAACTGGCGCTGCTGCTCGGTGATCTCGGCGTGACGAATGCGCTCATCCGGCACCCGGCGCAGATGGGAAGCCATCCCCACTTTGGAAAGCAGCCAGATCGACCACTTGGTGGGGTCAAACTGCCAGGCTTTCACACCGTTGCGGTAATCGTGCTGAAAGGCATGGTGGAAGTTGTGGTAGCCCTCGCCGAAGGTGAAGAACGCCATCAGCCAGTGATCGCGGGCCGTGCACCGGTCGGAGTAAGGCTGCTTGCCCAGGGTGTGGCAGAGGGAGTTGATGAAAAACGTCGAGT
>RFSE01000196.1 GCA_009924135.1 Pseudomonadota bacterium
GGTGAGGGGGTGGCTTGCAAGGTCGGCCCGGTCACGGATTCAGAAGGTCGCGTCTGGCTCACCATCGCCACGACGCGCCCGGAAACCATCCCCGGCGACACCGCCGTGGCCGTGAATCCGAAAGACACGCGTTACGCGCACCTCATCGGCAAGCACATCATCCGTCCCCTGCCCATCCAGTTGCCGCCCGAGCAGAAGCTCATTCCGATCATCGGCGACGAGCATGTGGACTTCGAGTTCGGCACCGGCGTGCTCAAGGTGACACCCGCGCATGACAAGGCGGACTTCGACATCGGCCAGCGCCACAAGCTGCCCGTCGTGGACATCATGAACGCGAACGGCACGATGAACGAACTGGCGGGCGAAAGCCTCGTTGGGCTGGATCGTTTCGAGGCGCGCAAGGTGGCGGTGGAGCGGTTGAAGGAACTCGCCGTGATGGTGGAGGAAAAGCCTTACGAAAACAGCGTGGGTTTCAGCCAGCGCGCCGATGTGCCCATCGAACCGCGCTTGAGTGAGCAATGGTTCCTCAAGTATCCGAGCGTGGAGGTGAGCACGAAGTGCGTGGCGAACGGGCAGATGAAGTTCTATCCCGACCGCTGGGCGAAGGTGTATGACCACTGGCTGACGAACATCCAGGACTGGTGCATCAGCCGCCAGCTTTGGTGGGGGCATCAGATTCCGGTGTGGAGCAAGCATTTCACTGACGCCAGCGAATTCTTCGGAAATGACGACTCCGACCAAGATGTGCTCCATGACTGCATTTCGATCCTTGGAGGAGAAGACATCATTTGCGTAAGGTATGTACGGGATGAAAAGCCAGAAGCGGGCTTTCAAGAGAGTGTACCTAAGACGGGTGGCTTCACTGTTTTTGTTGGGGTCGAGGCGGATACAGTTAAAGCTCCGTCGGGAGAAGAAATCGCATTGACTAGCAGGTTAGAGAAGGCTGGCTTCACCCAGGACCCCGACGTGCTCGACACGTGGTTCAGTTCCTGGCTCTGGCCGTTCGCCACGATGGGCTGGCCGGAGAACACGGAGACGCTGAAGAAGTTCTACCCCACCACCGACCTCGTCACCGGGCCGGACATCATCTTCTTCTGGGTCGCGCGCATGATCATGGCGGGCTACGAGTACATGGGCGAGCTGCCGTTCCGGAATGTCTATTTCACCGGCATCATCCGCGACAAGCAGGGCCGCAAGATGTCGAAGACCCTCGGCAACTCCCCCGACCCGCTCGACCTCATCGCGCGCTACGGGGCCGACGCCCTGCGCTTCGGCACCATGCGCAGCGCCCCGCTCGGCCAGGACGTGCTCTTCGACGAGAAGGACGTGGAACTGGGCCGCAACTTCTGCAACAAACTCTGGAACGCCTGCCGGTTCCGACAGATGCAAGGCGGCGAAGTGCAGGGCGAGATCAACGCCAAGCTGCTCTCCAGCGATGATCAGTGGATTCTCCTCCGCCTCGACCTCGCCATCCGCGAGGTGAGCGACGCGCTCACGGGCTATAACTTCGCCACCGCCGTGCAATCCCTCTACCGCTTCTTCTGGAGCGAGTATTGCGACTGGTACGTGGAAGCGAGCAAGGCCGCCTTCTTCGGCGAGGACGCCGCGCTCAAGGCCAACAAGGTCGCAGTCATAGACTTCGTCCTCTCTCACCTGCTGCGGATGTTCCACCCGCTGCTGCCCTTCATCACCGAGGAACTGTGGCACGGGATGGGTTACGCAGCCGACATGCCGGAAGGCCAGGGCGGCCAGACGATCATGTACGCGCCGTGGCCCAAGCCGCTCTCCGCTGACGAGAAGGAAGCCTGGGGCCTCGACGACACCGTGGAGACATTTGCGAACGCGAAGTTCGAACTCGTCACGCAGGGCCGCAACCTCAAGACACAGTTCAACATCGGCGCCGGCAAGAAGGGCAAGTTCACCCTCAAACCCGCCGGCCAGCTCGACCCGAAGGAGGCGGAGGTCCTCCGGTTGCTGCTCAGCGCCGAAGCGCTCGCACTCGACCCGAACTACGCGCCCAAGAAAGGCACGCCCACCGCGCTGACAAAATTAGGCGAACTCTACCTCCCGCTGGATGGCCTCGTGGACTCGGAAGCCGAGCGCACCCGTCTGACCAAGGAGGTCGCGAAGATCCAGGGCGAAATCGAGAAGGTGCAGCAGAAGCTCGCCAACCCGAGCTTCGCCCAGAAGGTTCCACCGGCGGTGCTGGAAGAGCACAAACAACGCCTCGCCGACTGGCAGACAAAGCTCGCGCAGACGAAGTCAGCCATCGAAGCGCTCAGCTAGAGTGATTTCCAGACAACCGCGGACGGCCTATCCGTATCCATCGGTGTTCATCCATCGGCGTCCATCCCCCGGTGTCCATCCGTTGGCTTATAACTGATCTCGGATGAAACCGTCCTGGCCGGTTCACCGCTCGAGGATGCGGTAGAAACGGTGCGGGCCGTTGGCGCTTGCGCCTTCGTCGAAGAGCACCTGGCCGTTCGTCACCACGCAGGCGTTGGTCAGCGCGCTCCAGTTGACGAGGTTGGTGGTGTACTCCACGTAGAACTGCGCCGGCAGCGGCGGAGCTCCGGCATTGGCATCCAAGTTGACCTGCACCTGCCCGTTGGTCCCAAGGGCAAAGCCCCGGAAGTGCCGTGTCCAAAGCACCTTCAATCCCGCGTTGCGGCTGAGCACGCTGCCAAACCCATTCGCCACGATGACCGAATAGAGCCCGGAATCAGCCGGCCGGGCACCAGTCAGGGTATAGGTGTCGTTGGTCGCCCCGGCTATCGCCGATCCATTGAAACGCCACTGATAGGTCGCGGCGTTGGTGGCGCTGACGGAGAAAGTCGCAACGAGGGTCTGCGAGGGGTTGGTGCGCACGAGCGAAAGGTCCACCGGCTGCGTGAGGATGGCCGGGGCGAACGGCGAGGGCGTAGCTTGGCTGACGTTCAGGACGATGGCCCCTTGGGCCGCGCGCCAGCCGTCCACCGCGATTTCGTATTCAATACCGGCGGAGGCGTAGAAAGTCACGAGGCTGGTGCTGTTCCCGCCGCTGTCATCGTCAGACGCGACCGGTGTAAGGGCGCTCAAATTCGTGCCCGTATAGATCCCAGCAAGGTGTCGAACGTGCTGCCCACCGTGCTGACCGTGACCAGGCCGCTCGCCGGCGCGGTCCATGACCACCACACAGACACTCCCCCACGCTCGTGTGCGTGGCCCGGCTCGCCGTCCTCGCGACTCGCGTTCACGTTGGAACCAATGACGGAATTCGTCGCGTTGGTGAGCGCAATGCGATTGGCGAAATTGTCATTCGCAGGCGGCGGAAGGATGACCAACGTGGCATTGGAACTGGTCACGGAACCAACGTTGTTGCTCACCACGACCCAGTAGGTGCCCGCGTCATTTGTCTGCACGTGCCGGATGAAATACTCCGGGCCAGCCGCATTCGTGAGGGCCGTGCCGTCCTTGAACCACTGAAAGGCCAGCGGGCGGGTACCCGTGACCCGGACGCCGAAGCCCGCCGCAGTGCCGATGACGTTCGTCAGGCTGACAGGCTGGGTGACGATGACCGGCGGAGGCGGCGTGGCTTGCAACACACTCAATTGAATGGTCCCGGAAGCCCCACCCCAGCCATCCACGGCGATTTGATACACGGTTCCAGCAGTCGCGTTGAACCGCAGCCAGCTCGTGCGGTGCCCGCCCCGGTCATCGTCCGAGGCCACCAGCGTGAGCGCGGTGACATTGGTGCCGGTATAGACCCCGAGCAGCGTGTCGAACGTGCTGCCTTCCGTGTGAAGGACGACCGGACCGTTGGCGGGGGCCTTCCAACTCCACCAAACCGACGTGCCACCGTAGTCACCGGCGTGATCCGGCTCACCGGGCTCCTTCGTCGCGCCGACGTTGCTGGCGGTGACGACGTTCGTCGCCCCGACGAGTGCCGTGCTGCTGAGAAACAAGTCGTTGGTCACGGCGGCCTCGGCCATGGCCGCACACAGGCCCAAGAACAGGGTGGCCACCAGGCGCAAAACCGGACCGCCAATCGTCGTGGCCCCGAAAATCGTTTTCATCGTGGTCGATAGAATGTGAGCCGGACGGAAATTGCAATACTGTCCGCACCCTAAGCCGGAACCCTTCTTCAGCCACAGATGAAACACAGATGGAACACGGATGGGGACGCGCCAAAGCCATCCTGCCCGGTGGCTGAGCGCCGCAGCACCCTACGGTACTGCCGAATCCAGATATGCGCGCCTGGCCTTCCCCTGCTTGTTCCGTGTTTCATCCGTGGCTCAACTGCATCGTTGGTTGAGGTTCCAGACGCAAATTCAGTCTCGCTCATCCACGGGGAAAAGCAAACGGGCCGGTGCAAGCACCGGCCCGTCTGGGTGGAAAGAGGTGAAGCAACGACGATTACTTCTTTTTCTTCTTCTTGGGTTCTTCCTTCTTCGCGTCATCCTTCGGCGCGTCAGGCTTTTTGTCATCCTTCTTGGCCGCCGCCTCGGCCTTCTTCGCTTCTTCGGCTTTCTTGTCAGCTTCGGCCTTGGCGGCGGCGGCCGCTGCAAACGCCTTGAGGTCGGCCCCATTGTCGATGCGGGCATTCGGCAAGGCCTTCTTCAACTCGTCAACCCCGGCATCCGTGACCTTGGACTCGAAGAGGTAAACGCTCTTGAGATTCTTCAACCCGGCGAGCTGCTTCAGCCCGGCATCGGTCACCTGCGTGCCCACGAGGTTGAGGTAAGTGAGGTTCGCCAGGCCCTTGAGGCCGGCGAGGCTGGAATCTTTCAGCGTGGCATTGGCGAGGTTCAGGGACCGGAGGGCGGTCACCTTGCCCACCTTCGCGAGGTCCGCGTCGGTCAGCTCGACCCCGGCGGCGTTCAACTCGATCAAATTACCCACATCCTTGATCTGGTCCCAGACCTTGGCGTCGAACTTCTTGCCGACGACGCGCAGGTTGATGTAGCGCCAGTTGCTGCCCTGCGCGATTTCGCGCGCGGTGATGCCGGCTTTCGCGAGTTCGGCGACGGCCTTGGTCTCGGCGGCGGTCGGCTTGGGACCGGGGCCGAGGTCGGACTCCTTCTTCTCACCACCCGCGCCACCGATGGCCGCGAGCTTGACTCCGGCGGGCCAGTCCGCGCCGCCGTCAATCCACGCCTTCAGCAAATCAGTGGTCGCCTTGGACAGCGGCTCGCCCTTGGGCGGCATGATGTCGTCGTGGCCCTTGGGCAGCGTGACGACCTGATAGATGCGGCTGTCCGCACCCTTGCCGGGGACGATGCCAGCCTTGCCGCTGTCGCCGCCCTTGAACGCAGCCTCCTTGCTGTCGAGGCGAAGCTTGCCCTTTTGTTTGTCAGGGCCGTGGCATTCGATGCAGTTCTTCGCGAGGACGGGGCCGATGTCCTTGGCGAAGTCTGGCTTGCTGGCGGCGAAGGAAGTCGCGGCGCTCAACGCGGCGACCGTGAACAGTGACGTGGTCAGTTTCATGCTTGGTGCGATTTCAACGAAGGTTCAGACGGAAAGCAAGGCCGGGGCTTCAATAGTCTGCGATGGAACCATCCTTCAGCTTGGCTCCCGGCCACTTGTAGGTTTGCGGTTTCTTGGCTTCTTCATCGAGAATCTTCTCGACCATCTCAACGCCGAGGCCGGGGCCCTGCGGCAGGGCAACGTAGCCTTCCTTGTCCACCTGCCAGTCGATCGTGGCAATGCCCTTGGGGTTGAAGCCGAAGTTGTTCGGGTAAAACTCGTGGATGAGGAACAACGCCGTGGCTGCAATGGCGTGGATGCTTGCGGAAATGCCCAGGCTGCTGGCCGTGCAATGCGGCGCGAGCGGCACCATGTAGGTCTCCGCAAGCGCGGCGATCTTGCGCATCTGGCTGATGCCGCCGGTGTGACAGCAATCGGGCTGAAGGATATCCAGGCACCGCTCCTGCAAATACGGGATGAAACCCCAGATCGTGCGGTCACGTTCGCCGGCGGCGAGTGGAATGTTGATCGCGGCCTTGAGCCGCTTGAAGACCTCGATGTTGCCGGGCACGGCGGGTTCCTCGATGAAGAGCAGGTCGTAGGGCTTCAAGGCCCCGGCGAGCTGCATGAGCGTCGCGGGCGGCACGGCGCAATGCGCATCGAACATGACCACGCCATCCTGACCGACCTTCTCGCGCGCGTCGGCAATGGCCTTCACCATGCGCTGGATGTCCGCAGGCGAACCGGCGTGTTCGTAAATCCCGTGCGGCGGAACTTTCAGCGCCTTGTTCGTGTGGTACACGCGGATGCGGTCTCGCACCGGCCCACCGAGCAAACTGTAAACCGGCACGCCCCAGAGCTTGCCCGCAAGGTCCCACAACGCGATGTCGATGCCCGCGATGACGTGGACCATGAACGGTCCGCCGCGAATATCGCGGTGCGCGCGGTAGAGCTTCTGCCACAGATGCTCGATGCGCGTGGGGTTCTCGTCCTTGAGCAACTCGAAGAGCGACGCCATCAGTGTAATGGCGACGCGGAGGTCCGTGCCCTTGATCTCGCCCCAGCCGCTGACGCCGTGGTTGGTGTCGATGCGGATGTAGAGGATGGGCCCGATCCACCAATGCTTGTAGCCGGTGATGCGGATCGAGGACGTCTTGTCCGCGACGGTCATCGCGGGGTTGTTCTCGGCGCTCAAGGCGTCCTGCACCATCCCAAAACCTGTGGCGGCAAGCGCGCCCAGGGCGACAAAATCCCGGCGAGAGGAAGCGGAAGGCTGATTCATGGGCCGAGTTTTCCGCGAGTCTGAAACGAATGCAAGCGCGTCCGTAAGCCTTCAGAAAACCTCGACTGGCAGGCCCGTCATCTCCCGCACCGTCCGGGCAATGCGCGCCAGGCTGCGCAAGGGCAGGTGCGAACACTCGGAACGCGGCGTGGGCCGGGTGGCCGAGTAGATTTGCACCAGCGATATTTTTGCCCCCGCCGCACTCAGTTCCTTCAAGCGCTGGGCATACTCGCGGATTTCCTGCTCCATCGGTTCCTGTCCGCGCACCAGCGGGAACAGGCTTTGGATCACCACGGGACGTTGTTTGCCCAGGGTCAGGATGTTGGCCAGCACCTTGTCCAGCAGCGTGGTCGGCTGGTTGATGCGGTCCATGTAGGCCTGCGTGCCGGCGTCGAGCTTGGCCCAGACTTCATCGCGCGTCGTCAGGCACCGCAGTCCCTCCACCACCTGGGGACGGTCCAACCCGGTGGCATTCGTGATCAGCACGATCTTGAAGAACGGCAGCCCGCTCCGGGCGCGGACATGCGAAACCGCCTGGACCACGTCGAGGAAGACCGGGCAGAGCGTCGGCTCGCCATCGCCGCTCAAGTTCACCTGCCGCAACTTCAGCAAATCCGCCGGCAGTCCTTTGAAACCGGGGGCCTGCGCCAGCGCTCCGGAACTCACCATGGCCAGGGTGCGGCTCAGTTCACCCGCCATCGCGTCCACATCCAGTTTGGCCGCCCGGCAGCGATCCCGGCGGTCCACCTCGCAGTAAATGCAGTCGAAGTTGCACTCCTGGTCCGGATTTAGGTTCACGCCGATGGACAACCCCCGTGCTCGGGGCGACACGACGGCATAGACGAAACGGTTGCCCAGAAAATCCCGCTGGGCTCCAAAGGCCGTGCCGACCGGCCGGGAAGGCAGGCTTTTGGCAACTGGTTTGCTAATGGGCGGTGGTTCCACGATGAGCATGGCGTTGACGAGGTTAAGGTTCAGGAACGGAGGAACTCGTGTTCCTCCTCGCGCACCACAAGCACCGGGCACGGCGCGACGCGCGCGACGTTCTCCGTCACGCTGCCGAGAAACACGTGCTTCAAGCCCGTGTGGCCATGGGTGGAGATGATGATGAGGTCGGTGTTCAGTTCTTTCGCTGCCGCCGCGATTTCCGTGGCCGGACGACCAATGCGGGTCTGCCTGGTCGCCGGGACGGCCCCGCCGATTTCCTCGCTGATAAGCTTGTCCATCGCCTGCTCGGCCGCCTCGCGGACCTGGCCCTCCATCAGGGGCACGTCCACCACGCCAAACTCGCCGACCGCGTAATTGACCTGGGTCACAAACAGCAGCGTGAGGCTCGCCCCGAACTGCTTGGCGAACGGGACCGCGTAACGCAATGCCTTGCGCGAACAATCGGAGAAATCCACCGGCACGAGGATTCGCTCGATGCAGAAGGGCGAAGCCGCCTGGCCGGGCAGGCCGGCTTCCTTCGCCGTGAGTTCCACCACCACGCCGTCGTCAGTAGGTTTTACATTCATGGTGGTAGCCTAGCCCGGCGCGCGGGCTGGACTACACTGGCCTTGGCAAGGGCTGGCTTTTCCTTGTCCCGCCCAGGGCAATTCCAGCCGGAATAAGAATCGAAATTCCTCCGTTGAAAACGGGCGAAACCGCCGTTAGGTTCCGCCCGTGCTCGACGATAGGGATTACATGCGCTCCTCGGAAGGTTCCTTCCGGCGGACGACCACCTTTTATCTGATCGCCGCGCTCATAGGGGTCTTCGTGATCCAGTTGCTCATGTTCCTGCGCCATCTCGACCTGGCGGAGGTATTGGCCTTGCGACGCTCAGAATTCTTCCACGGCGAGGTCTGGCGGTTGATCACGTTTCAATTTGTCCACGAGTGCCCCAATCCCATGCACGTGCTCTTCAACTGCGTGGGGCTGTACTTCATGGGAGTCGTGATCGAAGAGAACTACGGTCCCCGCCATCTGCTGCGGCTGTTCTTCCTCGGCGGAACGCTCGGGGGCATCCTGCATGTGGCCACCACCTATCTGCCCCATCAGGCTGCCATCGGCGTCATCGGCGCTTCGGGTGGCGTGCTGGCCCTTCTCGGGGCCTACGCGACCCTGAATCCGTGGCGCGAGATGTGTTTTGTGTTCCTGTTCTTCCCCGTGCGGCTGCGCGCGAGCGTGGTGCTTTGGTTCCTGCTGGGCATGGCCTTGTTCGGCGTGATCTTTCCCTACGGGGGCGTGTCCGGAGCCGCACATCTCGGCGGTTTGCTGTTTGGCATCGGCTACGCCCGCCGGGCACTTGGTGCCAGCGATGACTTCCCCGTGGCCAAGCTGTTCAACTGGGAAGCGGTCCTGCCCCAGCGGCGCAGCCGTCCCTCACGCGGGTTTGAAAGCACCAGTGCCGGCATGGGCGGTGGCAGCATTGAATTACGCCGCCCCGCAAAGGCCCAGGAAGCACCCGACGCCGACTTCATCAGCCAGGAAGTGGACCCCATCCTCGACAAAATTTCCGCCCACGGCATCCACAGCCTCACCGACCGCGAGCGGAAGGTGCTGGAGAAAGCCCGGGCTGCGATGGCAAAGCGAAATTGAAGCGGTTCAAGGTTCAAGGTTTCAGGTTCAAGGTCTGCCGGCCATCGTACGACGCAAACAACCTTGAACCTTGAACCTGGAACTTTGAACTGGTTGAACGGTTACAGGTACCTTTTAGGGATTTCCGCCCCCGCCACGTAGCTCAGCTTCCCGATGTTGCACATCTGATACACGTTGATGCGGAAGTCCGGGCAGGTGCTCACCAGGCAATAGGCATCCGTCGGCGTGAAATTGTGCTCGCGGATGAGCCAGTCCATCAGGTGGAACGTCGCCGTCTTCACCGCTTCCTCCAAGGGCTTCGCGGCGTGAATCGCGATGAGCGCATCCGGCTTCTCAATGCGCATCCAAGGGGTCTTCTTCCCCTTCAACACCTCGAAACGCAGGCGCACCGTGGAGCACGTCTCCGCCGCCGTGCCCGTGAACTCCGTGTCGCCCTGGCTGGCGTGGACATCGCCCAAGTAGAACTGCGCCCCGGTGTGATGCACGGGCAGGTAAATCTTGTTCCCCATGGTCACGTCGCGGATGTCGAGGTTCCCGCCCCACTCACCCTGCCCGTCAATGCTCGTGCAAACCTCGCGGTCCGGCGCGGTGCCCAGCGTGCCGATGAACGGAGTGATCGGCCACTGTGTGCGGTCGCTGAAATGCACGGTGCCATCGCGCATGGTGCCGCTCGGCCCCGGCGTGTGGCGGAAAATCTTGGTCGTGTATTCGCCTGACAACTCCGGCCAGCGCGTGGACTCGCCCAACGGCCCCCGCTTTGGTCCGATGGCCACCCACGAGTAGTCCGCCACGAGGATGTCCTCGATATGGACCACCAACGTGTCGCCCCGCTCCGCGCCCTCGACGAACACCGGCCCGCCGACCGGGTTGGCCATCGCGGGGATGCGGTCGAAGCCGGGGCGGTTGCCGGGGATGGCCTTGTCCGCCGCGGTCTTGAAGAAGCCGCTGGAGGCGTCCCACGTCTCGATTTCAAAGGACTCGCCCGGCTGGACGCGGAGCTGGGGTTCCTCGCGCCCATCGAGCGCGAACTTGCGGGCCTGGTCACGGAGGATGCGTTGCATGGGCCAAACGTAAGCAAATTCCCGGAAGAAAGTCCACCTGCGGAGGCGACGAGCCGCACGAAGATCTCAGCAGCTAGCAGCCCGTCAAAAAACGCCCCGTTTCAGAATTTGACTTCCGTTTTCGCCGCCGCGCCACGGAGGCGCCCGCAAACTTTCCTGAAGCGCCCCGAA
>RFSE01000197.1 GCA_009924135.1 Pseudomonadota bacterium
GATGGTCCGGGTGGCGGCCCGCGTTCGGGCCCCGGTGGCCCCCGCTCCGGCCCCGGTGGCCGGCGTGACTCATTCCGCGATGACCGCCGCGACGAACCGCGTCGCGAAGCCCCCGCGCCCCTGCCCGACTTCGACGTAAGCCTCATGCCCGAGGAAAAGGGCGTGGAAGGCCTCGCGCGCCAGATCAAGCTCACTGGGCGCGCCTATCCGATCTTCGACATCGCGCACCTGATCCTCAAGAAGCCCGACCGGTTCACCATCACCTTCGCCGTCGTCAAGACCGGCGAGACGGTGGCCGCGCCGCTCTTCCTGTGCAGCTTGGACGACACGCTCTGGCTCTCCGAGGCCGAAGTGACGGGCCACCTGCTCACCAAACACTTCAACACGTTCTACTCCACCGAGAAGATCGCCGGTGAAGCGCCCAAGGGCACCTACACGTTCGTCGCCCAGTGCGGCATGAGCGGCATCATTCTAGGCCCGCCGAACTACCACGACTACCAGTCCAAGCTGCACAAGCTCCACGCCGAGCGCTTCAGCCGGATGCCCTTCGACATGTTCAAGTCGCGCGTCAAGATCGTGCGCGACGAGGCCGTCGTGAAGCAGTGGGTCGAGGAAACCAGCGTCAAGACCGAGTTCACCGCGCTGAACGTCCCCGAACCGCTCAAGTTCGCCAAACGCGAAGAAGTTGAGGCCCATTTCAAGGCCACGCACCTGCCGAACCTCTACAAGTCCGTCGCCTCCCACACCTTGGTTGGTGCGAACGTCGGCCAGTCCTCCCCGATCATCCGGCGCATTTACTCGCTGGTGGTCGAGGACCAGGTGCGTTTCCCGCTCAAGCTGGTCAACACGCTCTGCACGTCGTTCAGCCGGCACGGGCTGCATTTCTTCAAGGTCAACAAGACCATCACGCATGTCTCCGTGGCCCGGCCGACCTACCTCGACATGGAGGCCACGCCCGTCTCGCCGAACCTGCGCAAGCTCATCGAGTTCATCGACGCGACGCCCAAGTGCTCGCGCCGCAAGATCTACGAGGCCCTCGCGCCCGCCCCGACCGTCATCACGCTCCCCGTGCCCGGCGAGGGCCAGCCCACCGCCGCGCCCGTCTCCACCGAGCCGACCGCCGAGCAGTCCGCCATCAACAGCGACCTGCATTGGCTCGTCCATCAGGGCCACGTCATCGAATTCGCCAACGGCATCATCGAGACCGCCAAGAAGCCGCAGCCCAAGCCGGCGCCCCAGCCCAAGCCGGCCAGTGCGCCAAAGCCGGACCGCGCCCCACGCGTCGAGCGCCGCTACGTGCCCGCGCACATCGGCCTGCCGTTGCTCGTCGGCTGAACCGACCCTTCATCAAAAACCCGGAGTGCGAGCGATCGCCTCCGGGTTTTTGTTTGCCGCCGTATGCGAGTCAACCGTTCTTACACCTCGCTCAAGATCCCCGTGCTGCTGCCGAAGCGGTCGGTTTCGAGGCCCATTTGCTGGAGCATGCGGGTGAAGAGGTTCGACATCGGCGCGTTGTGCTTGCGGTCGAAGGCGACGTGGCCGGCGTGCTTGAATCCGCCGCCCGCGAGGATCACGGGAAGGTTGCTGTTGTCGTGGGAGGAGGCGTTGCCGAGGTTGCTGGAGTGGACGATGATGGTCTGATCGAGCAGTGACCGGCCACCGTCGTCGCTGGCCTTCAGCTTGGCGAGGAAACCGGCGAACAGTTTCATTTCCGATTCCTCCACCACCGCGAGCTGCCGCAGCTTCTCGGGGTCCTGGCCATGGTGCGACGCATCGTGATGGGTCAGGGTGATGCCGGGCATGTCCAACGGCTCCGTGTGGGACCAGATGGCCAGGGAGATCGCGCGCGTCGTATCCGTCTGCAAGGCGAGGTGCACTAGATCGTACAATTGGTGGGAACGGTCGAGCAGCCGTTTGGCATCCTCCGCGAATAGTTTGGCGGCGGTCTCGGGCACTTTGGGCTTGGGTTTGCGAACCCAGGCCTCGTCCTGCTGGAGGCGCTGCTCGGCTTCGCGGATGGCCGTGAGCATGAAGTCCAACCGGTCACGATCGGAGGGGCCAAGATTCAGGGCGAGGGCCTTAGCCTGGACGCGCACGCCATCGAGGATGCTTTTGCCGGTGTCGATCTTTTGGATTTCCTGCGCGATTTCCGCAGGCGTGCCATCGATGAAGAGGCGCTTGAAAATCTGCTTGGGGTTGCCGTCGCCGGGAACTTGAACGCCCCGGCGGTTCCACGACTGGTCGTTGTTGCCCAGCACCAGCGAGGCATAACGCGTCTGACCGCCGATGCGCGCGGCGACCTCCTGATCAAGCGAGATGGTGTTGCGAATGTCCCCGCCGCGCATCCGCTCGGGACTCACACCGGTGAAAAGTGCCCGACTGGCCCCGTGGCCGTTCGAGTAGCCCAGGTGGGACATGCCTGAGAAAACGGTGAAATCCCGGCGCAACTCTTCGAGTGGCTTGAGGTAACGGGTCGGCTCGTAGTCGAGACCGGCTTTTTCGGGAAACAAATAGGGCGTGTGAAGTCCGAGCGGACGGCCGATGAGGAGCATCCGCTTCGCCCGCATGGCTTCCGATTTACTTTCGGCCCCAAGCCCAACGGGGAGCATGGCGTCGAGCAGCGGCAGCGCGACGCAGACGGCCCCGGCGCGGAGGAAGGAGCGGCGCGGGAGTGTGCGTGGGACAGCGGGACGGAGAGAGGGGGAGAAAGGGAGAGGGTTCATCGGAGGGGCCACTGGTTTTGGGTCTTGGTCATTTTGACGAACCTGCCAAGGAAGTCGTCTTAGCCGCGAAAGCCCGCTGATAGACATCAAGGTCCGTATGCTTCCGTATGACTCCCTTGCGCGCTGGTTTTTCAACGACATCACTCATACACGATCTCCTCATTTCATCGTCTCACCATCCCCGCGTCATTTCGGCGGGGCGTAGCCGGGCGGTGCGATCACCACCTCGAAATCCGCCGCTTTCACCCGGCGCAGTTCATCGTGCAGGACGGGGATGCGCTCGTCCGGCGCGACCGAGACGGCCCAGTCGATGCCGTTGTCGGCGTTCAACATGCCGTAGCGTTTCAGGGCTTCGAGGATGGCCTTCACCTCCGGGGAAAACTTCGAGGTGTCGAAATCCTTGCGCAGGCGGAAACGCTCGCCCATGCGCGGCAAGTTGGGATCGGTCTTGCGGCTCGCGTAATGCGTCGCCGGGTACACGTAGCTGCGGCGCGTGTTCTTGAAGGTCGCGCGCAACGCATGCTCGATCTTGCCGCGCTTGAGTTCGTCGTAGCGCACGACGGAGGGAAAGATCGGCAGGCCGGCGGCGTCGGAACTGGTCCACCCGTCCGGGCGTTGCTTGTTCGACGCGAGATTGAAGACGGAGGACTGCTCGGCGACCCAGCCCTGGTCGGTCTTCGTCAGCCGGTAGAACTCGTAGAGCATCCGGTTCACCGGGTCCACGACGATGCCGTGGCGGTCGGCGTCGAGCGTCGGTTTGCCGCGCTGAACATCATCCAGCGTGAGCGAGCGGAGGGCGGAATCGCGTTTAAAGGCGGCGGGCCAGCCTTCAACCAAGGCATTGGCCGGCACTGGAAACGGGCCGGGGTCGGACTCGCCGGCGTATGCTTTGATTTTCACCTCCACTTTCGCCTGTCCAGGCGGAACCAGTACGAAGCCCATGTCCGGGTTGTAACGCAGTGGCTTGGCCCCGCCGATGGCGGCGATCATCGCGGCTGAGTTAGGTGCGACGGGCCACTGGTCCACGGGGATGTTCCACGGATTGTCGGGCGGAAATATTTCCAAGGCGGAAAGAATGGCGTCGGCTTCCGGCGTGTTGAAGTGGGTCGGCTGGTCGAACTGCGGCATCGGCGCCGCCTTGAGGCGGGTGAGGCGGTCCTGGTTGAGGACGACACCGGGGGAGTCGGCGGCACGCGCGACGGGGAGCGTGGCGGCGAGCAGGGAGAGGGTGAGGAGAAGACTGAGGGACGGGGAGACGGAGGGACGGGGAGATGGGGAGAAGGGGTGCAGGGTCATCGGGTGGTCCGGTGGTTGGGGTTCGTGGTCATTTTGACGAGCATACCAAGGGTATCATCATAGTCACGATAGAGTTTTCCTGCCGCCGCGCGATGAAGAAAGCCGCATTCGGCGGCAAACTGGAGCCGGACCTGTTTTTCCCAATCGTTCCCATGCATAATCTCTCCGTCCCGCTGTCACGCCAGCTCGCCAGCTCACTTATTTAGGAACACCCGGCTCTGCACCACGTCATGCAGCAAGGACCGGAAACCATACTTCTTCGCTCGGGACTGCGCGACCAGTTGCTCGACCACTTCGCGGTCGGCGAACTGAATCTCTGCACCGGTGGCGTAGATGATCAGCTTTTCGGCGAGGTTACGGGCGAGCTGGTCTGGATCGGCGAGGAGAAGCTGTTTGTAGTCGTCGATGTCCTTGAAGGCGCGCCCGTCACCGGTGACGCCGCCCTTCTCGACCTCAAGACCACGGATGACAGTGCGGCCCGGATAGTTCGCGAGCTGGACGATGGCGTCCCGTTTGTAGCCCGAGACGCGATAGAACTCGCGCCAGCCGCCGATGACGTCGAAGGACTCCAGCGCGAACCCCGGCGGGTCAATGTGCCGGTGGCAGGTCGCGCATGCTTCGGTGTTGCGATGCTTATCAAGCTGCTGCCGGATCGTGGTGGCCCCGCGGATGTCGGGCTCGATGGCGGAAACGTTCGGAGGCGGCGGAGCGGGCGGCTTGCCGACGATGCGTTCGAGCACCCATTTACCCCGTAGGACGGGTGAAGTTTTCGTGCCGTCCGCTGTGACTTTCAAGATGCTCGCGTGCGTGAGCACCCCGCCACGATGGCTGCCCGGTGGGAGCTTCACACGCCGCATCTCGCCCCCGATCACGCCGGGAATCCCGTAGTGCTGCGCGAGCCGCTCGTTCAGGAAGGTCCAGTCCGAGTGCACGAACTCGGTCAGGGTGCGATCGTTGCGCAGCACCTCCTCGAAGTAGAGCCTGGTTTCGCGCGGCATCGCCCAGAAGAGATAGGGATCGAATTCGCCGTAAGTCTGCGGGTCCGGCGTGGTGGCGTCGATCTTTCGCAGCTCCAGCCACTGACTGGCGAAGTTTTCGGTAAAACGGTGTGAACGCGGATCTTTCAGCATCCGCTCGACCTGTGCGTGCAGCATAGCGGACTGGTGCAACTCATTGCGCGCGGCCAGTTGCAACAGTTCGGCATCGGGCAGCGTGGACCAGAGGAAGCAGGCGAGCCGGGCAGCCAGCGCGTAATCGTCCAGCGCGGCAGGCTGGTCCTTGCGGGCACCGACCGGTTCGGTCAGCAGGAGAAAATGCGGCGAGCAGAGCGCGGCACGATAGCCAAGAAGCATCGCACTTTCGAAAGTCGTCTTCTTGTCCAGCGCGTCATGCACGATCTTCACGTAGTAGTCCTGAAGTTCCGCGCTGACCGGACGCCGGAAGGCCACGGGCAGGAACGCGCGCATCAAACGCGCCGCGTCTTCGCGTGGCTGCGCGCTTTCCACCTGGAGTGATCCCCGGACATAGGGAGCCTTCAGCGGCAGATCCCCAAACAAGCGCGTGTAACCTGCCGGGGGAAACGCCTCCAGCGGACCCTCGACTTCAACCCATTGCACGACGAGGCCCGGCCCGGTGAAGTCGGCGATTGCTTTGTCCTTGTTGGATTCCTCGAACTTCCTTTGCGACGGCAGGGAAAAGCCGGTGAAGTCAATCAGTTCGCTGAGGCGAACCGCCACGAACTCGTCCTCGATCACCGTGGGCCGGTCGGCGGGAATGTCGTGGACTGCCAGCACGACCTTCTCGTCCTTGCCCCACGGAAACCCGGGGGAACTCCGCACGGCCAGAGGTTGGCCGCCAGTGCCGGTCGCATACATCGAGGCACGCACCCGATACCGGCCCGGCTCGGTGACCGGCGGCGAGCCAAAGACTACATGGCTGTAGTAGTTGGCGTGGAGAACCGCCTCGTCGCCGGTCAGTTTCGAGGATTTCCCCAGCGTGAGAACGAACTGTTTTGACTTTTCGGCCAGCTCGCGGCCGGTCCGGCGTTCCTTGAATTTCCCCGGCAAAGCCCGGGGGATGACCTTGGCCAGGACCCGCTCGGCCGCGTCCTGATAGCGCAGCAGGTGGGCGGACGAAACGTCCAGCACAGCTCCCACGTTATCAAAACCGGCCGCTGAGTTGTCGTCCGGCAACAGGTCCGCGACCTTGACGTTTATCCCCAGCAAGTCGCTCAAGGTCGTCTCGTATTCGGTCCGGTTCAGTCGGCGCAGGGCCACGCGCCCCTCGCGTTGCTGCCGGGCCAGCGATGCGGCGTGCAACTGACCACGCAACCCGGCGAGCACCGGCTGCACCTCGCCTAGAGCAGGTTGCGCCGCCTTCTTCGGCGGCATTTCACCTGCGGCGATGCGGTCATGCACTTTCACCCAGCGCGCGAAGGTGTCCGGATCACTGAAATCCGGCTTGAGGGCGGTCAGGTCAAGGTTGCCCTTCTTAGTGTCCTTGTCGTGGCACTCAGTGCAGTACCGAGCCAGAAAGGCAGCGCTTCCGGATGCAGCCGCCGCGGCCGCAACCGAGGCTGCGAGCAGACACCCAATCAAGGCTTTGCGCATCATGCAGGTTCTAGTCCCGTGAGGGTGCCCGTGCTGCTGGCAAATTTACCAGTCTCCAATCCCAGACGTTGCAGCATGGTGACGAAGAGATTGGCGAGCGGCGTGTTGTTCGTGGTGTCGAAAGCGAGATGTCTGCCGTGCTTGAAGCCGCCACCGGCGAGGATGACGGGGAGGTTCTGGTTCGAATGGGAATTCGCGTTACCGAGGCAACTGCCGTAGAGCACCTGGGTCTGGTCGAGCAATGAAGCGCCAGCCTCCTTCGTCTCACGCAACGACTGGAGCAGATAGGCCAGCGCGCTTATCTGTGCCTCCTCGATCTGCCGAAGCTCGGCGATTTTCTCCGGCTCGTTGCCGTGATGCGTAAGACCGTGCGTTTCGTTCTTCACGCCTTGGACATGCGGCACGACGGAGAAGGTGCTGAGTGAAAGCGTGAC
The DNA here is from genome assembly GCA_009924135.1 of Pseudomonadota bacterium. GTDB lineage: Bacteria > Verrucomicrobiota > Verrucomicrobiia > Limisphaerales > SXTU01 > SXTU01. The sequence goes on from RFSE01000197.1 coordinate 7,063, forward strand.
CACGCGCGTGCTGTCGGTCTGCAACGCGAGACGGATTAGATCGAACATCAGCTTCGATTTCTCGATGACGAGGTTCGCGTCGGCGATGTCTTTCGGTTCGGGAAAATCAACTTTGGGCTTCGGGCGGTTTTCCCAGGCAATGCTGCGCTCCAGCCGGCCTTCAAGCTCGCGAACGCTTTGAAAATATTGATCGAGCCGCGCACGATCCTCGGACGCAACGGATTTCTCAAGGCGTGCGGCCTTGTCGAGCACAAGGTCGAGTACGCTGCCACCGGCCTCGATGCGGCGCAGGGTCGCGGCCTTTTCCTCCGGCGTGCCGGCGACGAAGAGGCTGCGGTAAAGCCGCTGCGGACTCGCCTCCGCAGGGATGCCGACGCCCGAACGAGACACCGCGAGCGAGTCGCCGTAGTGATCGCCATTTTTCACCGCGAGCGCGAGCGACGGGAACCGGTTCTCCAACCCGATCTTCTCCGCGACGAGCTGATCAAGCGAAAGCGAATTGCGGAACGTCGGCTGCCCCGGATGCGGCGCACCCGTGAGGAAGCATTGCCCCGCATGGTGATTTCCATCCACGCCCGGATGCGACAAACCCGAGAAGACCGTGAGTTGTCCGCGCTGCGCCGCGAGCAGGTCAAGATACGGACTCGATACCTCGCCCGCCTTCGGAAAGAAATACTGCGGCATCATCCCCAGAGGCACATGGACCGCGACGAGCCGCCTCGGCGGCAACTTCTCGGCCGCGCGCCCGAGGCACGGAAGGGCAACGCACGCGCCAACAGCGCGGAGGAAATGTCGGCGGTTCATGAGGTGCAGACGGGACAAATTATGTGTTATTTCAGAGGAAGCGGTTGCCATTTCGCTATTCTACTTAATTCCGGGAGGGCTATGCGGCTGACTCTCTGGCGCGATCTCGACGCGAAACGGACCGTCGTGGCCCTTGGGATCGAAAACGAAACTGTGCGTTCTTGAGAAGTCCGAGGTGGACGTGACGGTGTCCACAACGGCGTCGTTCTTATCATGAATCACGATGCGATAACTGCCCTTCGGATAAATCGGCGCGGTGCGGATGGCAATGGGTATCTTGCTCTCAATGTTCATGCCCTTCGAACTGATGCCCATGACATCAACCCAATCCGGCTTGGCGCCTTCACGCTTGGGCAGGAAGACGTTCTGGAGAAAGCGCACTTCGGTGCCTTGATCGAATGAGATGGCCGCGTTCTCGGCCGACCGTGGCAGGGCGTCGAGGGCGGCGACGATAGTCTTCGCCATCACCTCGGCGCCCGCGGTGTTGGGGTGAATGGAGTCGGCATAAAGCTCTTTCCGATGATCGAACGAACGATGCGTGTCGGCCAGATGACAGCGATACCGCGCGGCGATCTCCTGCAAGGCGATGTTCGCTTCCCCAATCCACACATCTTGATTTTCCGCCCGACGAAAGTCAGCGATCAACGTCATGACAACGATTGGCATCTGCGGCTTCGCGTTACGCAGCGCTGCGACAAGGGCATTGTAACGCGCGGTGAACTCCGCGATGGAAAAGCCCCAATACTGATCGTTTACACCCCACTGGATAACCACCGCGTCCGGGTTTTGCTTCAGCACGCTTTCTGGATAGCTGGCATTTTGCTGGCACAGGGCACGGCCACTTTGTCCCAGGTTGATCTCGGTGATGGCGGATTGCGTGCCCGCCAATAATCGCGTTGCCACCGTGGCGTAACGTTCCTTCGCCTTGTCCTTCACGCCGACCCCGGCCGTGATGCTGTCGCCAAGGAAAGCGATTCGGGTAATCGCCGGACGAGACGCTTTGACTTCTGCGTTCTGCGCCCATGCGCTCGCCGGCGGCATGATCACCAAGAGCGTGAAGGTGATGAAGGTGCTTATCCTCATTTGATTTCGATTTGTGAAGGGTTTGGTGGGTGGGATGGGGCTTAGTTTTAAACAAAAGAAAGAGGCCGGAGAACCGGTATCAGAGATTCGGTCAGATCATTCTTTTGTCCCCGATGCTTGGCCACTAAAAATCTTGTTCCCGGCCAAGGCATGTATCAGCGATTTCAACCCGTAAGCGCTGCTCTTCGCGCTGTCCACGATGCTGCGAATCTCAGCGCGGTCAGCATAACTGACTTCGGCTCCGGTGGCGTAACGCGAGAGGTGGGCGACGAAGGCACGGGCGAGTGGCTCAGGGTCTTGGGCGAGCAGCGCGCTGAGATCGTTTACATCTTTGAACGTGTGGCCATCGGGGAGAGTGCCGCTTGCGTCCACGGCGGGGCCGAGCTTGTAGTTCACCTTCCACACGGTGTGGTCCTTCTCCGGCGGCACGTCGCCTTTGCCGGTGGAACGGTAGCGGGTGCGGAAGCCACCGATGGGATCGAAACTCTCCAGCGCGAACCCCGCCGGATCAATCTTCGCGTGGCAGGCGGCGCAACTGGCGTCGTTGCGATGTTTGTCGAGCTGCTCGCGCACCGTCGTCGCACCGCGCGTATCGGGGTCGATCGCGCCCACGCTCGGCGGCGGGGGTGGCGCGGGTTGGTTGAGCAGGCGGTCCATCACCCACACACCGCGTTTCACGGGCGAGGTCGTGGTGCCGTTGGCGGTCAGTTTCAAAATCGCCGCCTGACCGAGCAGACCGCCGCGCAGACTACCTGCGGGCAAGGTCACACGCCGCACTTCCACGCCGCTCACATCCGCAATGCCGTAATGCTCGGCGAGACGCTGCGTGAGCATCGCGAAGTCCGGCCGCACGAGCGCGCGGATGGGTGCGTCGCGGGCGATGAGTTCGCGCAGGAACGCGCGCGTCTCGGCGACCATGCCCTCGTGCAACAGGAAGCGATACTCAGGATAAAGCTGCGGGTCAGGCACGGTCTCGTTCACGCGACGCAGGTCGAGCCACTGGTCGGCGAAGTCGCGGACAAATCGATCGCTGCGCGGGTCAGCGAGCAGGCGGTCCACTTCGCGATGCAACACTGCGGTGCGTTGCAGCGAACCATCGCGTGCGGCGGCGAGCAGCGCGGCGTCCGGCGGGCCGTTCCACAGCCAGTAGGAAAGGCGCGAGGCCAGCGTGAAGAGCTTCGCATTCGCGACCGGCGCAGGCTCGCGGGAAACATCGGCGGCATGGAACAAAAACTCCGGCGACGTGAGGACTGCGACGTAGGCCCGCCGCATCGCGTCCTCGAAGCAATCCTTCGCCGCAAGCCGCTTTGCCACGAGTGCCACGTAGGGCGCGACTTCTTTCTCATCCACCGGACGGCGAAACGCTTTCGGCAAGAAACCAGCGAGCAACCGGCGCGCATCTTCGACGGGCTGCGCCGGCTGCACGGTCTCCAGCGGCGGCTTTGAAGACAAAAAGGGATACGCAGGTGATGCGGGGCCGGACCTGGAGGAGCGGAAGCGTCTCTATAAAGACAACAAAGTTGCCCAAAGCC
>RFSE01000198.1 GCA_009924135.1 Pseudomonadota bacterium
CCTGCGGGTGAGGGGTGACCGGGGCAATTTGCATGGGCATCCCCCACTCCACCAGCTACTTGCCGCTGCTGGCAACTTTCCAACTGCTTTTTCTAAGATTAATTGTCAGTGCTTCCTATGTTCACGGTAACAACGGCAGGAGCAGGCGATTGGTGGAAATGCCTTGTCGTTGAATCTGGCTGGCAAGGTTGGCAGAAGTCACCTGCTGCACGCTGCCGTCTGAGAGGGCGTAGTTCCCGGCGCTGTTGTGGAGGTTGGTGGTCCAGGAGGCGGGGGCGGCGTTGGAGACGGCGAGATAGAGTCGCCCGGCAAGATTCCCGGGGGTGGTCAACAGGTGACGGTCGCTGACAAGGATGACTTCGGGAAGCGTCTCGTGGGCGTCGAGAGAAGCGGCGTAGCTGACCGCAGCGTTACTTCTGGTGGAGAGGCTGGTTGCCGTGGCTTCCAGACCTAGGCTGAAATCAAAGCACATGTTGGTCACCCGCTCGAGGTCTGCCCGACAAATCAAGATTTTAGCGCTGCCCATCTCGTTCGACATCGCCTGAAAATGCATCCAGGTCTGCGTGATGTTTCCAAAAGCGAGGGAGTTGGTGACTTGAAAGGGGAACTTGTCGTCATTGTCGTTGGCGAAGACCTTGTAAGAGAGGCCGATTTGCTTGAGGTTGTTGCTGCAGTGAATGCGCGGGGCACGTCGGCTGGATGTGCTGGTTGGAAGGAGACAGTACAAAACAAGTCCGCCCAAGATGAACAGGAGCACGATTACCAGCATGACTTCGATCAACGTCAGCGCACGTTCTCTTCGGAAGGTTGGTCTCAAGTGCATTTGGCTTCTGTTAGCTATGGAGGAGTGCCTCAACCATGCCTCAACCTACGGCCCGTGTCAGGAAATTCTTTCAACCACTGTAGTCGAAACCTTCAGATTGCGAACCGATTCCTAGGACGGCGCTCGCAATGACAGGGGGCGCCGGAGGCAGTCACCGACCCGCCGCAAACGGCCCCGCGCAGGCTGAAGCCTGCGACTACGGCGTTGGCTGGCGTAAGCGGGGTTTGGTGTTTCCAGTTACGAGCATTCCCATGTTTACGGTAGAAACGGCAGCAACAGCCGGTTGGTCGTGATGCCCTGCCGATGAATCTGGCTGGCAAGGGTGGCCGATGTCGCTTGCTGCACGCTGCCGTCCGAGAGGGCGTAGTTCCCGGCGCTGTTGTGGAGGTTGGTGGTCCAGAAGGCGGGGGCGGCTCCGGAGATGGCGAGGTAGAGGCGGCCGTCCAGATTCCATTGGTTGGTTTTCAAGTTACGGTCGGTGGCAAGGATGGTCTCGGGCAAAGTCTCATCGCCATCAAGTGAGGCGCCGAAACTGACAGCGGCATTGCCCTTGGAAGAAAGGCTAAGCGCGGTGGCTGCCGTTCCCTCCTTGAAGTCCGAGCATATATTATTCAGCCGCTCGCGGTCGGAAGGGCACATCAAAATCCTGGCACTGCCGCATTCGTTGGACATGGCCTGAAAGTGCATCCAGGTCTGCGTGATGTTTCCGTAAGCGAGGGTGTTGGTGCTTACTTGAAAGGGAAACTTGTCGTCGTTGTCATTGGCGAAGACTTTGTAAGCAAGGCCGATTTGCTTGAGATTGTTCGCGCACTTGATGCGGGCGGAGCCGTGATGCCTTGGTCGTGCCAGGAAGGGCAGCAACACCATCGCGACAACACCCAGAAACGCGACCACCATTGCCACCTCCAGCAGCGTGATCCCTCGACAACCGCGATCGGAAATCTTGGTCTTCATACCGACCCTCGAAAGCATCACCTATGCCGAAGCGAGTAATACCATTGTCCAAAAGGGTATAAGCGAAGAAAAGGCCCGCGAATCCCGCGAATCAGCGCAAATCAAGGTGCGGCTTCAGGGTTTCCAACATTCGCGTGATTCGCGTGATTCGCGGGCACATCCCAAATTTCACGCCCCGTGCGCACGCCTCACGCAACCGGCTGTCACAGACCTCCGCTACAGGCCCACGCGCCAGGCTGAAGCATTGCGACTACGCGGCGCGCGGCTTCCCATGCAGCCCGATGGCGAGGCCGATGACGATGGCCAGGCTGCCCCATAGGTGCCCCGTGTGCAGCGGTTCGCCCAGCCAGAGCACGGCCACGGGAATGCCCGCCACGGGCTGCATGAGGATGGTCATCGCCGTGAGGTTCACGTCCGTCTCACGGATGACCACGAGCCAGAGGCCGTAGCCCAGGCTGGTGCAGATGATGGATAGGTAGGCCACCCAGGCCCATGCGCTGACGGGCATCTTCACGGCGGCGGCGAAGGTGGTCGGGCCGTCGATTGCCAGGTTGGCGAGCGTGCCGGCGACCAGGGAGACGCCGAGAATCTTCATCGGCCCGGCGCGGTCAAGCAGCGGCTTGCCCATGATTGAATAGGCCGCTTCGCTGAGGAAGGACGCGATGAACACCGCGCTGGCGGCGAGGCCCGCCCACTTGAAATCGTCCGCCCACACACGGTTCAGCAAGGCCACGCCCACCACCCCAAGGCTGAAACCCACCCAGCGTTGCGGCGCGATGTGTTCGCGGAGGAAGATCGCAGCGGCCACCGCCGTGAGCAACGGTTCCACGGCCATGAGCACGGCACAATTGCCGGCGGAGCCGAGGAGGTTGCCGCTCACCTGCAACCGGTGACCCACGGTGAAGACGATCACACCCATGAGCGAGGCGGTCCAGAAGTCCCGGCCCCGGGGCATCGCGCCTGGCAGCCATGGCCACACGAGCAGCAGGCTCACCGCCGCCCCACCAAAGCGCATCGTGGCAATGCCGCCATAATCCAAATGCGGCTTGAGGGCCTGGATCGCCGAGAGCGATACAGCCCAGAAGACATTGAACAGCAGCAGTAAGCTGAGATGCGCCGGTTTCACGAGCGGCGCGGAGTGTTCCGGCGTGGGGCAGGCCGGTCGAGGGGAAACTTAGGCGAGTTACGCAATAAGCCAAACCCATGCAGTCGCAGTCGCAGATTGGACCACGGAGACACGATGAACGCAGAGAAGAACTAAGGGGTGTATTTGACCTCGCCCCCGAGGAATGAAAAATTCCGGAGCGCGGCTGTGTCGCGGAGACCAGCCGCAGCGGCTGCCTCTGTTCGGAGGCGTTGCGGCGTTCCGCCCCGCTCGGCCTTTTGACGTTGCTGCGGCTGATCCCGCGCCGAGCGGGACACAGCCGCGCTCCGGGGGAAGTGCCCAGGTCGCCCTGCGGACGGGACGTGCCCCGCATTCGCTTGCTCTCAGTTGGCGGCTGCCAGACCGATCAGTTCCAATATTGACTGACCAACTGCTGGGCGGCGGTGAGGTCACATCCTGCCGCGGCGGCTTCCAGAAGATCAATATCACCCGGGAAGTTCACTGGATTGGCGTTTTCGGGAATGTACTTGGGCAAGGTTGGGTTGAGGTAAACGTAGCGGCTCCCCAGCAGTTGCGCGCACAACTCCGGCACCAGGCTCGTCGAGGTGCCGTTGATGGCCATGTATTGAAGGGGCGATGGTTTAGCATTGATGTACAGGGGTGGAATGGTGTGTTTCGTTTTATCGTCTCCGTTGACCCACTGATTAGCCCCCCAGTTCGAAGTGTCACTCGCGATGGAATTGGGCATGAATCCGGTGCCGATGCAGATGGCGGTGATGTCCGTCAGGTTGATCCCGTTGCCCACGGCCACGGCAATGGCTGCCAGAGTCGGATCGTGGTGTGCGAACGCGCCATCCACATTGCCTTTCCAAGAACCAAACATGCCTGGCATTGCGCCACTGGAAACCACGGCGTCCACGATGGGGGTTTCAGCGGTGGTGGAATTGGGCAAGTTGTGCAAAAGCAACGGGGTCCAGCTCCCATTGGTTCCCGAGGCACCCACGTTGAACGAAGTGAACAGCACACTGCGGTCCAGTTTCTTCAGTGGATGATTGAATGGATGGAGCAGTCGATAGGAATGGGCCATCCGGTCGATGTCATAGGCGGGCCGATTGGGGTCGGTGCCCGGATTCGGGAAGAACGTGTGTGAGGCAAGCAGCATCGCGTCCGAGATGAGCCCCGGTGTGAGTCCGGCCAGCAACTGGCTGATGATGCCGGACCCGATGGAAGTGCCAGCAAGGAGGGCTGGCCTTCCCAACTAGGTCCGGATTTAGTTCAACCAGACGCTGGAGTATCCGCACAGACATCAGGCCGCGCATCCCGCCACCGCAGAAGGAGAGAATCGTGTAGTGTTTCATGGTTATGGTTCAGCAGTACGTGGTTTTTGAATCTTTGGCAGAGCCTTGAAAGTGGGCCAAATTTTACTTCGCCGGTCAACGCTGGAGGCGTTTCTTTCCCGGCCGGATGGAATCTGGCCTTGCCGCTCTGCCGTGGCTTCCTTACAACCGCCCCCGTGATTGACATCAAATTGATCCGGGAGCAGCCCGAACTCATCAAGCAACGCCTCGCCGCACGCCAGGGCGGAGACGACGTCCGCATTGACGAGGCGCTCAAACTTGACGAGCAACGCCGGCACGCCCTCAAACAAGTCGAGGACCTCAAGGCCACCCGCAACAAGGTCTCCAAGGAAATCGGCGCGCTCATGGGCCAGAAGAAACTAGCCGAGGCCGAAGCCAAGAAAGCCGAGACCCGCACCCTCGGCGACCAGATCACCGCGCTCGACAAGTCCGCCGCCGAGGCCGAGGCCGCCCGCGACGCCATCCTCATCCGGCTGCCCAACCCGCCCCATCCTTCCGTCCCGCTCGGCAGTTCGTCGGCCGACAACCCAGAGGTCAAGCACTGGGGGACCAAGCCCGAATTTACTTTCGCCCCGAAATCGCACGTTTCGCTTTGTGAATCGCTCAAGCTCGTGGACTTCGCGCGCGGCGCGAAGCTCTCCGGCAGCGGGTTCCTGCTCTACACAAACTGGGGCGCGCGCCTGGAACGGGCGTTGATCCAGTTTCTGCTCGACCTGCACACCACGCAGCACGGTTACACCGAGGTGGCCCCTCCGCACGTTGTCAGCCGCGACTGCATGGTAGGCGTGGGCCAGTTTCCGAAGTTTGAGGATCAGGCCTACGCCGTGCGCGAAGGGCTCGACGAAAGCACGCTGGGCAAGCTGTATTTGCTCCCCACCGCCGAGGCCCCCGTCGCGAACATTCACCGCGAGGAAATTCTCCCGCACACCCAGCTACCAATCTATTACTGTGCCTACAGCCCCTGCTTCCGCGCGGAAGCCGGCGCAGCTGGCGTCGGCACGCGCGGCATGATCCGCGTGCACCAGTTCGACAAGGTGGAGCTGGTGAAAGTCGTCCGCCAGGAAGACGGTTACGCGGAGCTGGAGAAGATGCTCGCCAACGCGGAGAAGGTGCTCCAACTGCTGGGCCTCCACTACCGCATCGTGCTGCTCTGCACGGGCGACATGGGCTTCGCCAGCGCCAAGACCTACGACATCGAAGTTTGGGCACCCGGACAGAACGCCTACCTCGAAGTTTCGAGCTGCTCGAACACGGATGAGTTTCAAGCCCGCCGCATGAACCTCCGCTACAAGGACGCTGACGGGAACAACAAGTTCCCGCATCTCCTCAACGGTTCGGGTACTGCCCTTGCCCGCTTGTTTGTTGCGTTGATCGAAACCTACCAGCAGGCGGATGGCAGCGTGCTGATTCCCGAACCGCTGCGGCCGTATCTGCGCGGCGCCGAACGCATCACCGCGTGAAGATAATGGCGAAAAACGAATGGCGATTGGCGAATCAGCCGATCGCGCTGCTCCGATCTTCCCCCACAACTGCGGGTGGAGATGGTGAAGGACTGACAGCACGCCACGTTACTTCGCACGGTTGCCCCCTCGCCCTAGCCCTCTCCCCCGGTGGGGGAGAGGGGATTCGTCACAAGTCCTCGTTGCGTCGTCATCCACCCTCCAGCCGGATCGGTGCTTGTGCCTCATTCCCCATTCGCCATTCCCCATTCGCCATTTCATGAAGGTTCTCCTCGCCAGCAGCGAAGTCCATCCGTTCTCCAAAACCGGCGGGCTCGCGGATATGGTCGGGGCATTGGGCAAGGCATTGGCAGCCGCCGGACACGAAGTGGCCATCATTACGCCGCTCTATCGCGGCATCCGGGGACGGTTCTCGGACCTGCGGCCGACCGACTGGACCATCAACGTACCACTGGGCGAGACCTGGGTACGGGCACAGGTGGTCGCGTTGTCATTGGGTGAGCGGCTGACGGTGTATTTCGTGGACCATCCGGGTTATTTCGACCGGCTGGCCCTGTATGGGGAAAACAACACGGACTACCCGGACAACCCGCAGCGGTTCATCTTTTTCTCCAAGGCCGTGGTGCAGTTCGCCCATCTTCAGCCCGATGGCCCCTTCGATATTGTGCACGTTCACGACTGGCAGGCCGGTCTGGTGCCGGCCCTGCTCCAGTGGGAGGGCCATCGCACCGGCTGGCGTCCGCCACGCAGTGTCCTGACCATCCACAACCTCGCCTATCAGGGACGGTTCGCGAAGAGCGCGTTTGGCCTGACCAATCTGCCACCAGATTACTTCACGCCTGCGGGAGTGGAGTTCTATGGGGATGTGAACTGTTTGAAGGCGGCCATCATCTTTGCCGACTTCCTCACCACGGTGAGCCCCCGTTACGCGCGGGAGATCTGCACCGAGGCGTATGGCTGCGCGCTGGACCCGGTGTTGCGCGCGCGTCAGGCCAAGCTGGTGGGCATCCTCAACGGTGTGGACTACGACGAGTGGAACACGCACCGGAACCTGCACCTCCGCCACGAGTATTCCTTCCGTAAGATGGCGGGCAAGGCGGAGAACAAGCGCGACCTGCAACGGGAGTTGGGCTTGCCGATGCGGGCCGACGTGCCGCTCTTTGCCACCATCACCCGCCTCGCCGATCAGAAGGGCGTGGACATCCTCCTCGCCGCGCTCGAGGAAATGCTCGCGACGGACATGCAGTTCGTCCTCCTCGGCAGCGGCGACCCGGCCATTCAACGCGGTTACCAAACCCTGGCCCGCCGGTATCCGACCAAGGCCATCGCCCGCATCGGCTACGACCACGCGCTTTCGCACCGCATCGAGGCGGGCTGCGACTTCTTCCTGATGCCGTCACGCTTCGAACCGTGCGGATTGAACCAGATGTATTCGCTGCGGTACGGAGCCATCCCCATCGTGCGGCGCACGGGCGGACTGGATGACTCGGTGGTGGACCTCACCGAGGACGAGAAACACGCGGACGGGATCAAGTTCACCGAATTCACCTCCCGCGCCCTAGCCACAGCGATCCGCAAAGCTCTGGTCCTCTACGCGACGAAACCGCTGCTGGATCAAATGCGGCACAACGCCATGACGGCGGACTTCTCCTGGAGCCGCACGACGGAGGATTACACCCGCGTGTACCAACGCGCGCTGGCGTAAGCCGGGCACGTCGGACTCCGAAGTTCAGCCCGCCCGGCTCAAGTTTCCTTGCGGTAGCTGGCGACCACCCACTCGCTCAGGCACTTCTCCGGGGCGGCCACCGCGTCGGGTTCCAGCATGAATTCCGTGCGTCCGGTATTGGCGGCGATGAGCTTGAGGCCAAACTGAAAGTCCTTGAACTTGCTCGCGCAGAGATCCCGCACCGGGAGCTTCTTCTCCAAAGCCTCAACGATGAGCGCGTCCGCCGCAGCGTCCGTAAACCGCAGCGTGAGCTGATGCTCCTTCGTAAACCGGTCACCGTACTCATGCACTAACTGGCGCATGACGACGCGTTCCTCATTCGCATGTTCCGCGAGAAGTTGCTTAAGCCCGGCAGCCGGACGATCCACCAGTTCGCGCGTGACCACGAAGCGCTTCACGAGGGTGCTGGGCAGTTCAAATTTGAAGTCGCGCAGCACCCGCTCGCACACGGTCATGAGGCCACGCGCCCCGGTTTTCTCTTCGCCCGCACGTTCAGCAATGCGACGCAGCCCATCCTCGTGAAAGAGCACCTCGATGCCGTACGCGGCAAAGTCCTGTTCGTACTGGCGGATGATGCTGCCCTCGCTGGTCTTGAGAATGTGGTAGAGGTCATCCACAGAAAGCGGCTGGCAGACGACGCGCACCGGAAGGCGGCCGATGAACTCCGGCTCGAAGCCGAAGTCGATGAAGTCCCGTGTCTGGGCATCGCCCAGCACGCTCGCTGCGTCGGCCTGGGTCTGCGGCTTGGCGCCGAACCCGATGGTCGCCTCGCGCAACCGCTTGCGGACGATCTTGTCCAGCCCGTCGAACGCCCCGCTCACCACAAACAGGATGTGCTTGGTGTTGATCGTGGACGGCCCCTTCTTGCCCCCGCGCTGCATGTCCATCATGGCCTGGATTTGGGCTGAGATGTCCTGCGGTGAGCGCGCTGGCACCTCGGTCTCCTCCATGAGTTTGAGAAGGTTTGTCTGCACTCCGCGTCCGCTCACATCGCGGCCGGAGGCGTTGGGCGCACTGGCAAGCTTGTCGATCTCGTCGATATAGATGATGCCGTACTGTGCACGAGCGATGTCACCGTCAGCCCGGCGGACCAGTTCACGGACGATGTCCTCCACATCACCGCCCACGTAGCCGGTCTCGCTGAACTTGGTGGCATCCGCCTTCACGAAGGGCACGCCGATGAGGTCCGCCATGCTGCGGACCAGGTAGGTCTTACCCACGCCAGTGGGGCCGAGCAGGATGATGTTTTGCTTGGTGTAGTTGGGCGAGGACTTGCCGGCCAACGCCGCCTGTACCGCGTGGTAATGATCGCAGAGGGCAACGCTCAGGACCTTCTTGGCCTCGTCCTGCTGGATGACGAACCGATCGAGGTGGGTCTTGACGTCGCGGGGCTTGCGATTGAACTGAAACACCGCATCAGTGACTTCACCGGCAGGAGGCTCGGCGCTGGAATCGTAGTGCGATTGGAAATTGCTGTTGGGTGGAGGCGTAGAGGACTGGAGATGCCGCATCAAGTCATTGAACCGCCGCTGAAATTCCTCGGGTGTCGGCTGATGGGTGGCTGTCACTTCGCGCATGGCCCGTCAAGAGTGGCACTGAGCCGGGGCAAAGCAAGCCGGACGACGTTACCTGCGTCCTGTAGCGCGGGCGGCCATGCCCGCGCGAATTTGTGGCCCGCAGCAGATCAAACGTGCGGGCAAGGCTGCCCGCGCTACGTGTCCAAAGTACGTCCACTGCATCGACTTCTGCATTGGTTGTGAATTTTGCCCCGGTCACGGTGCGTCAACCCTTACGACAGTTTTCACCGCATGAGCCAGCCACGCTACAACTGCAACGGACTCGGTCGCCGCGACTTCCTCCAGCTCGGACTGGGCGCGACGGCGGGTTTGGGTTTAACCGATTTGCTCCGCCTGCGGGCCTCGGCAGCCGAGACCGCCAAGGCCACCGGCACCGCGACGGGCAAACGGGTGAACGTCATCATGATCTGGCAGGACGGCGGCCCCAGCCACTACGAGAGCTTCGACCCGAAGCCCGATGCGCCCAGCGAAATTCGCGGCGAATTCAAGTCCATCAAGACCGCCGTACCGGGCATCCACTTCTCCGAATGCGTCCCGGAGCTGGCGAAAGTCGCGGACAAGTTCACCGTGCTGCGCTCGCTGGCGCACAAGGACCCGAATCACGGCGGTGGCAACCATTACCTCATGACTGGTGCGCCCACTCCGGTGCCCGTGGGTTGCGGCGCGTTCGTCACTTTTCATCCGTCCTTCGGCTCCGTGGTCTCCTACAAGCGCGGGGTGCAGAACGGCATCCCACCGTACATGACCATGCCGAGCATGTCGCGCTCCGGCGGGCCGAACTTCCTCGGGGCCGAGCACGCCCCGTTCGTGGTGGGCGGCTCACCGCAGTCGGCGGGCTTCAAAGTGCGAGACGTCGTGCTTCCCCCGGAGATCAGCGAAGGCCGGGGCATGACGCGCCAAGACCTGCGCAAGTCGCTCGACCGCCTCGCCCGCATCACCGATGCGGCGGCGGAGGACCCGACCGTCGGATTCGACAAGTTTTACGAGCAAGGTGTGGAACTAATCACTAGTCCGCAGGCACAGTCAGCCTTTGACATCGGCAAGGAAGACCAGAAAACGCGCGACCTCTACGGCATGACCGACTTCGGTCAGCGCTGCCTGCTCGCCCGCCGACTGGTGGAAGCCGGCGTTTCCTGGGTGACCGTTTATACGGGCGGCTGGGATCATCACACCAAGATTTTCGAGACCCTTAAAGGCGCTCAGGGTAAGAACTTCGATCAAGGCGTCGCAGCGTTGATCGCGGACCTCGACCGGCGCGGCTCGTTGGATAACACGCTGGTCCTCGCGCTGGGCGAATTCGGGCGCACGCCCAAGGTGAACAAGGATTCCGGTCGCGACCACTGGCCGTTTGCCATGAGCGTGCTCTGTGCTGGGGCTGGGGTGCCACGTGGCACGGTCATCGGCGCGACGGACCCGAAGGGCTACTACGCAGCCGACAATGTGTACGCGCCCGAGGATTTCGCCGTGAC
>RFSE01000199.1 GCA_009924135.1 Pseudomonadota bacterium
CCTCGCCTGCGAGTTACCGGGGCGTCCCGCCCCGAGTACCTGCGGGCGGCGAGACGCCGCCCGAACTCGCAGGCGAGGACGCCTGCGGTACAAAGCCAACCGGCCGGTTCATGGTGAGGGAGAAACTGTTCATGGGTTCACAGCGGGAATTCGAGCAGAGCATTCCAGCAATCGGAATTTGACGCTTCGCACGAAGCGAACTGGAAACAAGTTCGCCCCACCGGCTGAAGCCGGGACACTCAACAAAAAAGCGCCCCGCGCGTGAGCACGGGGCGCTTGGAAAATTTAGATCGGAGGCTTAGTTGGCCTTCTCGGTCTTCTCACCAGCCTGGAGCCAGCCAGAGATGCCGGCGCTCATGTGCTTGATGTTCTTGTAGCCGAGCTTTTCGGCTTCGGTGGCGGCGGCCTTGTAGGCGCTGCAGCTCGGGCCGCCGCAGTAGGCGACGACGAGGGCATTCTTGTCCTTCGGGAGGGCGTCAGCCAGCTTGCCCTTCACGGCGGTGAAATCAACGGCGGTGGGAACGTGGCCCTTCTTGTAGGAAGCGGCACCGTTGACGTCGATGATGGTGACCTTCTTGGCTTCGATGGCCTTCTTGAGGTCGTCGATGCTGATGTCAGGGAATTCACCGGCGTAGGCGGAGGCTGCGATGAACGTGGCAGCGAACAGTGCGAACAGTTTCTTCATGATGCGTGCTACAGGGTTGTGTTGTTTGTTTCATGCGCCGCATTAGCGGCACAGGGGGTCAGACGCCGGGGCGGCGGAAACATTCATGGCCCCACTTTCAGTGGCCGCATCTCGACACTGCCCCCGAGGAGCGGAATTTTCCGGAGCGCGGCTGTGTCGCGGAGACCAGCCGCAGCGGCTGCGTCTGGCAGAAGGCGTTGATGCGTTACTCCCCCACTCGGCATTCTGACGGTGCTGCGGCTGATCCCGCGCCGAGCGGGACACAGCCGCGCTCCAGCGGCAGTGTCAAGTTGCGCCACCTTTCAGTCCCGGGTCCAGCGCCGGGCCTTGGACTCAAAGCGGGGCAGGCTGGCCGGGGGAGCCAATGTCACCGGAACGCGCAACGCGAGCTGCGATTCAAACACCGCCGCCAGCCGTTCCCCCAGTCCCGCCGGAGCGTCCGGCTGTGGCTCGACCGTCACCGTAAGCTCCGCCAACGCGTTCGTGCGGCTGACGCGCACCTGATATTCGGCCACCCCGCCGATCCGCCGGATGATTTCCTCGACCGCACTCGGATAAACATTCACCCCCCGCACGACGACCATGTCATCCACCCGACCGAGTATGCCGCCTTCGAGGACCGCGTCCCGTGAACCGCAGGAGCAGGTTAAGGGCTGAGAGTGGAGAGTTGAAAGTTGGACCAAGTCCCCGGTGCGATACCGGAGGAGGGGCGAGCCGAGGCGACCAAGATTGGTAAGGATCAACTCGCCACGTTCACCGGCGGCCACCGGTTGACCAGTCCCAGGGTCCACGACCTCCGCGATGAACGCACGTTCGATGACATGCAGCACGCCCGGCCGCGCGGGACATTCGTAGCTGACGGGACCGACTTCGGTCATGCCGTGGTGGTCATACACGCGCGCGCCGGGCCACAACTCCTGCAAGCGCGCCCGCACGGCGGGGATGCTGCCCCCCGGTTCGCCGGCCACGCTGAGGGTCCGCACCTGCGACGTGCGCAGATCAATGCCTTCCTTGGCGGCGACCTCGGCGAGGTGGATCGCGTAAGTGGGCGTGCAGCAAAGCGTCGTGGCCCGCAACTCCAGGATTGCCCGCAGGCGCGCGGTGCTCGTCATGCCCCCGCCCGCGAAGACCAGGCAACCAAGCCGTTGCGCGGACTCGAAGGCCGTCCAGAAACCGAGGAACGGCCCGAAACTGAACGCGAAAAACACGCGGTCCGCCGCCGTGGTACCAGCCTGCCGGTGGACGGTCTCCCAGTTGTCGAGCATCCACGTCCAGCTTTCCGGCGTGTCGAGCCAGCGGAGGGGATTACCCGTGCTGCCGCTGGTCTGATGACACCGCGTGTAACGCTCCAGTGGGTAGGTGAGGTTCGTCCCGTAGGGCGGATGCGCGAGCTGGTCCGCAACCAGCTCCGCCTTCGTCGTGAACGGACACCGCGCCGTGAACTCCGCAAGACTGGCAACGCCATCCAGCAGGCCGGTGCCCGCGAGCTTCCCCGCGTAAAACGGGTTTGCCCGCAACGCAGCAAGCAAACCGTTGAGTTGGGCAAGCTGGTTCGTCACACGAGTTCAACCAATGATTGAACCACTGACCGGCACTGACCGGCACTGATGGAAACGAATATGAATGTTTTCATTGGTGCAGGTCAGTGCCGGTCAGTGGTTTCTTGACACCGTTAAACGCAAAAGGCGCGAAGGGTAATTCCCTTTGCGCCTCTGGTGCCTTTTTGTGGCAGATCATTTGCGGCTCATTTCACCGGCGGTTGCGCGCCTGGAGCAGCCGGAGCAGCAGCGGCCGCAGGTTTATGCGCCCCAGCACCGGTGTTGGTCGGCGCGTACTTCGCGACCAGAAACGCCCCGCACGCCGCCATCACGCAGCCCAGCAGGAACGGCAGGGGCAGCGACTTGAGGCCATCTTTGGGCGGGTGCAGGAGCATCGCGGTGATGGTGTTCACCACCGGCGCGCCCGCGAAAACAATGGGCATCACCGCCGCCGGAGCCGCGCCTTTGAAAACCGCCGCCGCCGCGCCCAGCGCGAGCACCAGGGTGAAGGCACCCAGCGCACCCGCCACGCCCGCGATGAAGCTCCACGTCATGCCTTCGCTGGTAAAACTCCAGTTCGTCCCGCGCTGCATCAGCACCACGACCGGCCCGACCACGGCCACGACGAAGTAGGCGATGCCGACGAAGAGGAACGCCTTCAAGCTGGCATTGGCCATCTCGGGTCCCGGCGGGGAAACGTCCGGCATGAGGCCGCGGCCCTTGTGGAGGATGACGCCATAAACGCCCCACGACAAAACGGTGAGAAGCGCAAACGCCAGCCAGGCGTTGCTCGGTCCGGCAGTATTTTCAGTGCCCATAGTGGCGGTGACTCTACGGGGCGGCCCCCGACGGATCAAATGGATTGTCAGGAACTGATGTCGGCTACTCGACACGACTGCCCCTTCGCCAAAAGCCTGATCAGAAAGATTGGGTCAGAAAAATGAAGTCAGAAAGATGCCGGAACAAATTCCCCTGCCAAAATTCCCCTTTCAAATTCTCCAATTTCAAATCGGCAGTCAGTCCCTGGAAGAGCCCGGAGCCATCCGGCCCCCGTTAACAGATTCAATGCCACCCCGAAGTTTTATCGATTACCACCCTGCGACCCCGCGCGGGTATCCATGCTCCCGTAATACAAACTTAATTAGTCTATTTATGAACAATCCATCACTCACCGGAAACCTCTGCCTCACCAACCCCACCTCAACCCGCCGGGTTCCCCTCGCCGTAAAGCTGGCCTACACCGGCTTCATGGCCGTGCTCGTCCCGGTTTACTGGATGAACTACGGCCCGACCAACTTCCTCTACTTCTGCGACGTCGCGCTCCTGCTCACGCTCGTCGCCGTGTGGACGGAGAGCGCGCTGCTCGCGAGCATGGCCGCCGTGGGCATCGTCCTGCCGCAACTGGTCTGGGTGGCGGACTTCGTGGCGGGCCTGGGCGGCGTAAAACTGCTGGGCATGACCGCCTACATGTTCGACGAACGCCGGTCGCTCTTCCTGCGCGGCCTTTCCCTCTTCCACGGCTGGCTGCCGTTCCTCCTGCTCTTCCTCGTGAAACGCCTCGGCTACGACAAACGCGCCTTCCCCGCCTGGTGGGGGCTGGCCTGGACGCTCATCCTGATCTGCTACTTCTTCATGCCCGGCCCCAACCCGAACGCCGGCGCGACGCCCGTGAACATCAACTACGTCCACGGCATGAGCGACGACGCGGCCCAGACCTGGATGCCCCCGCTGGCCTGGCTGGCCGCCCTCATGGCCGGCCTCCCCGCCCTGCTCTTCTACCCGACGCATCTGGCGCTGAAGAAATGGTTCACCAAGACGGCCGAATGACAGGGCGCACCCGTTCAACCCCCGTCTTTGGCCATCCGAGCTTTGGGTGCCAGAGCGAGGAATGAGGCGGGAGTAAATGGCAGGAAGATTTGGGACAGGAAAATTAGGACAAGAGATTCCACCTCTGCGTCTGTCCCGCCTCTGCGGTGCTCTCCCCCCGAATACACCGAAGAGACGGGACGGGCGGAGAGTTTTCTTCACACGCATTATGTGTCGCAACCTTCCGCTGAAAGCCCCACGCGGAAATCCCCTTACCTCTTTGGGCAAAATTCCATTTGACTAACCAGTCAACTACTGCAACTTTCCCTTCAAGGTCGAGCAACGACCGGGCAGTGTCCGAATCGAAAAAAACCGTTATGGGCCGTGTCAGTGATGCCAGAGTGAAGTTGATGAAAGCCGTGACCGAGCTGATTTGGACCGGCTCGTACGGCAGCACGACCATCGACCATATTTGCGAGCGGGCGGGCGTGAAGAAGGGCAGTTTCTACTACTTTTTTGAGTCCAAGGCCGCCCTGGCCGAGGTGGCCATCCAGTCGGCCTGGGACGAGTACCGGCCCAAGTTCGACCAGGTCTTCTCCCCGTCGCTGCCTCCGCTGGAACGGATTCACTGCTTCTGCGAGTTCGAGTATCAGGAACAGCTCGAAATGAAGCGTCAATTCGGCCATGTGCTGGGCTGCCCGCTGTGCACGCTGGGCACGGAAGTGTCCACCCAGGAAGCGGCGCTGCGGCAGAAGGTGCAGGACATCATGGACCAGTCCAGATTGTATTTTGAGACGACCATCCGCGATGCCCACGCGGCGGGAATCATCCGCGCGCCCGACGCCGCCGCCAAGGCCCGGACCATTTATGCTTTCAACGAGGGTCTGATGACGCAGGCACGCATCCGCAACGACGTGGAGGTCCTGCGCGAGATGGAACGCGGCATCTTGGACTTGCTGGGCGTGAAATCCGAGGAAGCCGTGGCCGCTTGAGTTTTTACCCATTAATTTGACTAAACGGACAACTACTTACCTTAAGAGCTTATGAAACTGAAAGTGAACTATCGGGCCGGCCGCTTCACTCCGGTCGTGCGGGTGGGACTGGCACAACCCCGCGACGCACGGCTGCAACGGCTCCGTGAGAGCGTCGAAAACGAGTTTGCCCAACTGCGCGCCGCTCGGGGCCAGCTCGTCAAACTCGCGCTGAACGAAGCGGAAGCCCTCGCCCTGCAAACCGCGTATCCGCACCTCGTGTTTCCGGCGCTCGCCCAGGAGAAGGTCAGTGCGGTCGCCCTGTGGCATCAACGGCAGGCCGCCGTGCAACATGGTGATCACGCCCTGGCCTTCGCCGCCTGAGCTGGACCCGTCGAGGCCAACCCTGCCTCTGGCCCATCACCTGAACTTAAATCCCTGCCCTACCCAACCCCTATGACGCTCTCCAAACTCACTTTGCCCGCGTTCGCGGCCCTGTGCGCCGCGCTGGCCCTCGCCGCCCTCGGCTGCAAACCCAAACCCGTCGCCGGTCCGCCACCCCAGATGCCGCCCCCGCAGGTCACCGTGGCGGCGGTCGAACAGCAGGACCTGGTCGAGTGGGACGAGTTCACGGGTCGCACCGCCGCCGTGGAATACGTGGAAGTGCGCCCGCGCGTTTCCGGCCACCTCATGGAGGCACGCATCCAGTCCGGCCAGCTGGTGAAGAAGGGCGACCTGCTCTTCGTGATTGACCCGCGCGCTTTCCAAGCCGAGTTGAACCGCCGCCTGGCCGAACTGCAACTGGCCCAGGTGAAGGTCGAGAACGCCAAGCGCGAAGCCGACCGCAGCGCGCAACTGCTCGCCAACAAGGCCATCTCCACCGAGGAAGCCGAGTCGCGCCAGTCCCGGCACAGCGAGGCGAAAGCCACGCTGCTCGCCGCCCAGGCCGCCTGCGACGCCGTGAAGCTTGACCTCGAATACTGCCAGATCACCGCGCCCATCAGCGGGCGCGTGAGCCGCGAGCTGGTCAATGTGGGCAACTACGTCAGCGGCCTCGCCGGCGCGACGACCCTCCTGACGACCATTGTTTCCGTGGACCCGGTGCACGTGTACGCGGACGTGGACGAGAACTCCCTGCTCAAGTTCAACGCCCTCACCCGCGCGAAGAAGATGACCACCAACGGCGACGGCAAGGTGCCGGTCGAGTTGCAACTCGCCGACGAGGATGGTTTCCCGCACAAGGGCCACATCGAGTCCTTCGACAACAAGCTCGACTCACAGAGCGGCAGCATCCTGATGCGCGCGGTGTTTCCGAATCCCGACGGTCTCATCGTGCCCGGACTGTTTGCGCGCGTCCGCGTGCCGGGCAGTGCGAAGTATCCGGCGCTGCTCGTGAGCGAGCGCGCGATTGGCACCGACCAGGCCCAGAAGTTCGTGCTCACGCTCACGTCCACGAACACCGTGGCGTACCGCCCGGTGAAGCTCGGTGCGTCCGTGGGCGGCAAGCGCATCGTCCGCGATGGCTTGCAACCGGGGGAAAAGGTCGTCCTCGACATCCTCTTTGCGAAAGTTCGCCCCGGCATGCCGGTGACCCCCAAAGAGGGCACCAACACGACGGGCGAACCCAACGTGGCCCAACAGTAAGACCTCAAGGTCCGCTCAAACTGCCAGGGAATCTGCCAGATGAAACCCCAGTTACACCCCCGGAGTGTCGCCGCCTTCTGCTCAGAAGCCGAAGTCCAGTTCCACGTAACTGCCGGGGACGAGGTCGTCCAAGGCGGTCGCCACTTTCGCTGCGTGGGGTTTCAGCTTTGGCCAGTTCTGCGTGGTCAGTACCAGCAGGGCAATCCGCCGGTCGGCGAGACTCTGCTGGTAACGAATGTTCTGGTCCGTGGTGACCAGCACATCAAAACCGGCCTCCTCGGCCGCCGCAATAAGCCGTCCGTTCTGGAGCCGCTGCCAGTCGAGCTCGGAAGCCAGCTTGACCTCGTGGTAGCGGAGCACGCGACGCAGCGGCGCGGGCACACAGTTGTCGAACAGGATCCTCACACCAAAACTGGCTCAGGCCGGATGGGAACGCCGTCGGGATACTTCGAGTGGTTCGCGGCAAATTCGAGCACGGCGACGACCTGCGCTTCCTGGACGCCGGGAAACCACTCCACGAATTCCTGCACCGTGGCCCCGCTGCCAAGATTTTCGAAGAGTGCGCTGATGGGCAGCCGCGTGTGCTTGAACACCCACGCGCCGCTCAACTTGCCAGGCACGCTCTCCACCGCCGGACATTGTGACCAGTCGATCATGCCCGTAGCCTAAGCCTTCCACCCGCCCCGCTCAACCCACATTTCGCCCTAATGAAATTCGCCCATTTCTTCATCCGCCGCCCGATCTTCGCCGCCGTGCTGTCCACCGTGACGTTCATCGTCGGGTTGCTCGCGATGTTCCGTCTGCCCATCAGCGAGTACCCCGAGGTCGTCCCGCCCACGGTCGTCGTGATGGCGATCTATCCTGGGGCCAACCCCAAGACCATTGCGGAGACCGTCGCCGCCCCGTTGGAGCAGGCCATCAACGGCGTCGAGAACTCGCTCTACATGTTCTCGCAGGCCACGGGCGATGGCGTGATGACCCTCACCGTCACGTTCAAACTCGGCACTGATTCAGACAAGGCGCAGGTGCTGGTGCAGAACCGCGTGGCGCAGGCGTTGCCCAAACTGCCCGAGGAAGTCCGCCGCCTGGGCGTCACGACCACCAAGCAATCGCCCGACCTCACCATGGTCGTGCACGTCTTCTCGCCGAATGACCGCTACAACGAGATCTACCTCCGCAACTACGCCGTGCTGCAGGTGAAGGACGTCCTCGCCCGCATCCCCGGAGCCGGCAGCGTGCAGGTCTTCGGTGCGGGCGACTACGCGATGCGCGTATGGCTCGATCCCGACAAGATCGCCGCACGCAACCTCACCGCCAGCGACGTAGTCAACGCCATCCGCGAACAGAACGTGCAGGTCGCCGCCGGCGCGATTGGTCAGCCGCCGGTCAGTTCGCCGGTGAATCTCGAACTCCAGATCAATACCAAGGGCCGTCTCGTGGATGTCGCCGAGTTTGGCAACGTCATCGTCAAGACCGGCCCCAGCGGGGAGAAGACGCTCCTGAAAGACCTCGCGCGCATCGAACTGGGCGCGGCCGGCTATTCGCTGCGTTCCCTGCTTAACAACAAGGCCGCCGTCGCGCTGCCCATCTTCCAGGCCCCCGGCGCAAACGCCTTGCAGCTCTCCGATGACGTGCGCAACGCCATGGACGAACTGAAGAAGAACTTCCCCGAGGGCATTGACTACGCGGTGGTCTATGACCCGACCACGTTCGTGCGCAGTTCCATTCGCGCGGTCGTCACGACTTTGTTCGAGGCCATTCTGCTGGTCGTCATCGTCGTCATCCTGTTTCTCCAGACGTGGCGCGCGTCCATCATCCCGCTGGCGGCCGTGCCGGTATCGCTGGTCGGCACCTTTGCCATCATGCTGGCGCTGGGTTTTAGCATCAACATGCTCACGCTCTTCGGCCTCGTGCTGGCCATCGGCATCGTGGTGGATGACGCCATCGTCGTCGTCGAAAACGTCGAGCGCAACATCGCCCTGGGCCTCTCGCCCGTGGACGCCACACGCAAGGCGATGGACGAGGTGACCGGTCCGATCATCGCCATCGCCCTGGTGCTTTGCGCGGTGTTCATTCCCACCGCCTTCATCAGCGGGTTGACCGGCCAGTTCTACAAGCAGTTCGCCATCACCATCGCGATCTCAACGGTCATCAGCGCGTTCAACTCGCTCACGCTCTCGCCCGCGCTGTGCGCCGTCCTGCTGCGCGGCCACGACACCAAGAAGGACATTCCCACCCGCGTCATGGACGCGCTGCTCGGCTGGTTCTTTCGCCCGTTCAACCGCTTCTTCAACTGGTCCAGCAACACCTACGCGGCCAGCGTGGGTGGCATCGTGCGCAAGAGTTTCATCGCGCTGATCCTCTACGGCGGCCTGGTTTATCTCACCGGCTGGAGCTTCACGAAGGTCCCGACCGGCTTCGTGCCCGGCCAGGACAAGCAGTACCTCGTCGCCTTCGCGCAGCTCCCGGACGGGGCTTCGCTCGACCGCACGGAGGCCATCATCCGCAAGATGACCGACATCGGCCTGAAGCATCCCGGCATGCAGGACGCCGTCGCGTTCCCCGGCCTGAGCATCAGCGGCTTCAGCGTCGCGCCGAATGCGGGCATCGTGTTCTTCTGCTTGAAACCGTTTGACCAGCGCAAGACGCCGGACATGACGGGCGAGGCCATCGCCGGGGCGTTGAACGCCCAGTTCGCCGGCATCACCGAGGCCTTTGTTCTCTCCGTCCCGCCTCCGCCGGTGAACGGCCTGGGCACCATCGGCGGCTTCAAGCTGTATGTCGAAGATCGCGCGGGGCTTGGTTACGACGCGCTCTATCAAAACACCATGGGCCTCGTCGGGCAGAGCTACCAGACACCCGGACTGGCGGGCCTGTTCTCCACGTTCACGGTCAACGTCCCGCAGCTCGACGCGGACATCGACCGCGTGAAGGCGAAGTCCCAGGGCGTACCGTTGCAAAACCTGTTCGAGACGATGCAGATCTATCTCGGCTCGCTCTACGTCAACGACTTCAACCTCTTCGGCCGCACCTATCAGGTCATCGCGCAGGCGGACTCCAAGTTCCGCGACAAGGCGGAGGCCATCACGCGGCTCAAGACCCGCAATGCGCAGGGCCAGATGGTCCCGCTCGGCACAGTCGTGAAGGTGAAGGAGGGCTACGGCCCGGACCGGGCGATGCGCTACAACGGCTACCCGGCGGCGGAGATCAACGGCGGTCCGGCCGCCGGCTTCAGCAGCGGCCAGGCTGAGGCGGTCATGTCCGCCCTCGCGGAGAAGACCCTGCCCAAAGGTTTCGCCTACGAATGGACCGATCTCACCTACCAGCGCATTCTCGCCGGCAACACGGCAGTCTATGTCTTCCCGCTGTGCATCCTGCTCGTCTTCCTCGTGCTCGCCGCGCAGTACGAGAGCTTCCGGTTGCCGCTCGCGATCATTCTCGTGGTGCCGCTCTGTCTGCTCTTCGCCATCGCGGGAGTGGCCTACATGGGCGGGGACAACAATGTCTTCACGCAGATCGGTCTCATCGTGCTCGTCGGCCTCGCGTGCAAAAACGCGATCCTCATTGTCGAGTTCGCCAAGCACCGGCAGGACGAAGGGGCGTCCCCGATGGAAGCCGCCATCGAAGCCTGCCGCCTGCGCCTGCGCCCGATTCTGATGACCTCCATCGCGTTCGTCGCAGGCGTGTTCCCGCTCGTGGTCTCCACCGGTGCGGGCGCGGAGATGCGCCGCGCGATGGGCATCGCCGTCTTCAGCGGCATGATCGGCGTAACGTTCTTCGGCCTGTTCCTCACGCCCGTCTTCTACGTCGTGCTGATGAACATCGG
>RFSE01000200.1 GCA_009924135.1 Pseudomonadota bacterium
GGGAGCCGTGCGCCGTGGATGGGCAACCCATGGCATGGTTCAACGGCTCCAAACGAAGAAGGCTCGCGTTCACAAATTCCCCATTCGCAATTCGCCCTTCGCCATTTACTTTCCTCCGACCTTCGCCTTCAAGTCCGTCCAGAACTCATCCACGTTGTCCTTGCGGATCTGGCGGGCGGGGATGTCGATGAACTTGCTGGCGGGTACGATGGTCTGGTTGCCCTTGAGGATCTCGTTCAGCACCTCGACGGACTTGTAGCCGTACATGTAGGGGTTTTGGACGACGGTGCCGTGGACGGTGCCTTTCTGGATGCCCGCGAGCGTGGCGTCCGCTTCGTCGAAGGCGATGACCTTGACCTTGCCGAGCTTGCCGGCCTGCTGGAGCGCTTCGAGCATCAGCGGCGGGTTGTAGGCGAAGAGGCCCACCATGCCGCCGATGTCGGGATACTTCGCAAGCGTGTCCTCGGCGTTGGCCTTGCCCTTGGCCTGGTCGAACTGGTCGGTGAGCGTGCCGAGGATCTTGAAGCCATTGCCTTCAAGAATTTTGTCGGCGGGGTCGAAGTTGTTCGGGTTCTCGGGCCGGCCGAGGATGGCGTCAATCGTGCCCTGGCGGCGGCGCTTGGCGTTGTCCTGCTCCATGCGGCCGATGAAGATCATCACCGAACCGCCCTTGGGCATGGCTTCGCGCACGAGGTCGCCGCACATCCGGCCGGCCTTGTAATTGTCCATGCCGATGTACACGAGGCGGTCGGCGTTGGGCGCGTCGGAATCGTGGGTGATGAGCTTGGCGCGCTTGGCGGCGGTGTTGAGCAGCTCGGTCTGGTTCGCCGGGTCGATCGGGCTGACGGCGATGCCATCCACGCCCTTGGTGAGCAGGTCCTCGATCATGCGCTTCTGGTCGCCGATGCCCTCGACGGGCATGAGCGTCTGCGCGTCCACGCCGAGCTTCTCGCCGGCGGTCTTCACGCCGGCGGCGGCGATGGTCCAGAACGATGCGACGCCGTTGGAGACGAAGGCGATCTTTTGTTTCTTGCCGGGCTTGGGCGCAGGCGCCGCGCCCTCGCCGGGTTTGGCGGCGGTGTCAGTGGGCTTGTTGCAAGCGGTGAGGCCGAGCAGAAGCGCGGCGACGATGGGGAGGGTGAGTAGGTGTGTTAGTTTCATGGGAAAAAGTGGTGCCCGCGAATGACGCGAATCAACGCGAATGGAAGGCAGGCATTGGCCGGTCGGAGTGATTTTTCAATCGCGTGCATTCGCGTGCTTGGCGGGCTTCATTTCGTATCAGCTTGAGCGGGGAGCGCATCGGGTTTGGCGGCCTCAGGCAGCGGCGTCGCAGGAAGGACGCCTAGTTCTGCCAGCAAATACTCAATCGATTCGGGAATCATTATCGGCCAAGCCAGCGGCCCGTGGATAAAGTTCGCGAATGAGGCCCCCAGCTTTTTATCTGCGGCTTTGTTCCGCGCAAAGGCGACGAGCTCATAAAGGTTATAAAGAGCGCCCGCCGCGATTCCGAAGGCGCACCAAGTGACTAGCGCGGAGACAAAGCGCAGACGTACGCACATCACGACCGCCAGTATGTAACAAGCTAAGATGCCCAGATTACGCAGGCCGCGAATCGGTTGTTTGTTGGTCAGTGAAAACATCGTTGTCCAACCAACGGCGACGAGCAGATAAACACCGTGTTGCTTGTCAAAGGAGAGCGAACCCATGGCAATGACTTCTTTTCAAAAATCCACGGCGAAATGCCATCGGATTCCGTGTTGATCAGCGGCGGTGAGTATTCGCTCGCAATCGCTCAAATCTTGGCCCACGTCATCGGCCTTCCCGGCTTCGTGATTTACTAGAGCACGCACGGTAACGAGGCCGTCAGCCGCAGTGTAGTGTTGTAATGGCGGCAGTTCCAAATCATCCGGTTCCATGCCTTCGTCAGCCATAAAGGCTGCGGCTTCTGCGGGATCAGCACTGAAAAACTCCGATAAAGGTTTAACACCCAGTGAACGTGCAGCTTCGTCAAGCGCATCCATGTGGCGGGATAACGACTTTCCGTCCATGTCGGTTTTCACGCCATCAAGCTCGCGTTCCAGAACGATGTAGTAGGCAGCGCCCATATGTTATCTCAGTAGTTTCTGATTTAACTCCGGTGAGGTTTGATTTGATAATCAACACACCGTCAACCCACCATTCACATGCAGCGTCTGCCCGGTGATGAACGAGGACGCTTCGCTTGCGAGGAAGACGACCGAGCCGTCGAGGTCGGCCGGGATGCCCCAGCGGTTCACGGGGATGAGCGCGCGGTAACCATCCTTGAGCGCCTGCGGGTCTTTCTCGTGGCGCTCCACGGGAATCCAGCCGGGCGCAATCATGTTCACCGTGATGCCGTGCGGGGCGAGTTCACCGGCGAGGCTGCGATGGAAGCCGTTCTGCCCGCCCTTGGCCGCGACGTAAGCCGTGAAGTTCGGCACGCCGCGCGCGACGACCTCGGACCCGATGTTGATGATGCGGCCCCAGCGCTGCGCCTTCATGTGCGGCAGGCACGCGCGCGTGAGGAGGAACGGGCTCTTGATGAAGAAATCGATCATCCGCTGGTAGAACGCCCAGTCGTAGTCCTCGATGGGCTTCTGCGGCTGGTCGCAGGTGGCGTTGAGGACCACGATGTCCACGGGGCCGAGCTGCTTCTTGATCGCGCGGTACATCTTGGCGACATCCTCTTCGCTGGTCACATCCGCCTTGAAGAGCGCGCCGGTGAGGCCGAGGGCTTGGAATTCAGCGAAGGACTGCTTGGCGCGGGCGGTGTTGTTGGCGTAGTTCAAGGCCACCTTCGCCCCGGCCTTGCCGAGCGCGATGGCCATGGCCTTGCCCAGGCCGGTGCTGCTGCCGGTGACGAGCGCGACGCGGCCGGCGAGGGAGAAGGGGCTGGTAACGGAGTCTGGCATGGCGATGAAAGGTCAGTGCTGTTTTTTTGTGCGACGCGCGGAGTGTGGGGGGATTCGGGCGGGCCGTCAACGCAAGTGAGTCGTGGCAAAATCGAATTCCCTTTCGCTGCCTCCGTCGTTACCCTCCGACTATGTCTAAACTATTTACGCGCCCGGCCATTTTGACGGCCTTGGGCTGTGTCCTGACCCTGTCCCTTCAAGCCGAGCAGACCGGTCCCGGCCGGCGTTTCTTCGCGGCGGATGACTCCACGCGGCGTCTGGCGATCGTCGCGCCGGATGGCACTTACGAGTGGGAGCTGAAGATCGGCGGCATCCATGACGCGCATGTGCTGCCGAACGGCAACGTGCTCATGCAGCAGGGGTTCCAGAAGATTGTCGAAATCGCCCCGGACAAGAAGGTCGTGTGGGAGTACGACGCCGGAAAGATGAACGGGAACGAGGGCAAGCGCATCGAGGTCCATGCCTTCCAACGGGTCGAGAACGGCCTGACGATGATCGCGGAGTCCGGCGCGGGCCGCATCATCGAGGTGGACAAGGACGGGAAGATTCAGAAGGAAGTGAAGCTCAAGCGCGACCATCCCAACGCCCACAGCGACACGCGGCTCGTCCGCAAGATCGCCAACGGCCATTACCTCGTCGCCCACGAAGCGGACGGCGCGGTGCGTGAGTACGATGCGACGGGCAAAGTGGTTTGGGATTTTGAGGTGCCGCTGTTTGGCAAGGAGAAGAAGGGCGGCCATGGTCCGGAAGGCTTCGGCAACTCGGTCTTCAGCGCCGTGCGGCTGGAAAACGGCAACACGCTCATCGGTGGCGGCAACGGCCATTGCGTGCTCGAAGTCACGCCCGCCAAGGAGATCGTCTGGAAGATCGAGCAGAATGACCTGCCCGGCATCACGCTCGCGTGGGTCACGTGTGTCGAGCGCCTCGCCAACGGCAACACGATGATCGGCAACTGTCACGCCGGCCCGAACAACCCCCAGATCATCGAAGTGACCAAGGACAAGAAGGTCGTCTGGTCCTTCAAGGACTTTAAGAACTTCGGCAACTCGATGCCCGTGCAGCATCTGCTTGGGGCGAAATAGTGTAATGGTTGCGAAAGCCTCGAACGGGCCGTGGCACTTGATGAACGGACAATTTTTTCCACCCCATGAACCGGGACCGGTAGGGCGCGTCTGTCCTCAGCGCGCCGCCGGTAACCCGGACGCCACCAGACCACGGCGGCGCGGTGAGGACACCGCGCCCTACCTACCGCAGGTTCAGGGAGGCAAACTGCGAACTGCTGGTTGGGAGAATAGCTGCGAGGTATTTGAGGGATGCGCGGCCGCTTCGGCGCTGGTGGCCGCTCTCCCTCACCCTGGCCCTCTCCCGCTGGGAGAGGGGAGGCGTTTGGCCGTGTTATGTCTGGCCGCCGCCGCGCCGCCTCAGCCAGCCTTTCGGTATCTGCGAAGCGCACGGTGCGGACTGCGTTTCTCCCTCTCCCAGCGGGAGAGGGCAGGGGTGAGGGAGAACGGCTGCTTGTCCCCGAAGTTGCTGCGAAGTTTTTCAGTTCTACTCTTTTTAGCAGCGCTAGTTTTCAGCGCATCACCGATTCGTTCCGCCGAGCCCAGTGCCGCCGGGCTGGAGTTCTTCGAGCGCAAGGTCCGGCCGTTGCTCGCGGAGCAATGTTACTCCTGCCACGGGGCAGAGAAGCAGAAGGGCCAGCTCCGTCTCGATTCTCCCGGGGCGATTCGAGCCGGTGGCGAGGGCGGGGCAAGTGTCATTCCGGGTGATCTGGAAAAGAGCCGGCTCCTCGTGGCGGTCGGTTACCAAAACCCCGACCTCAAGATGCCGCCCAAACAGCGGTTGACCCCGCGGCAGGTCGCCGACCTGACCGAGTGGGTCAAGATGGGCAATCGGCAATCGGCAATCGGCAATCGGCAATCCCATTGATTCGTTTATCCTGGCCAAATTCGCCGCGAAGAACCTCGCCCCCAACCCCTCCGCCACACCGCGCGAACTGGTGCGCCGGGCTTACTACGACCTGACCGGCCTGCCCCCGACGCCTGCCGAGGTTGACGCATTCCTCGCCGACAAGTCGCCGAAGGCCTGGGAACTGTTGATCGACCGGTTGCTCGAATCGCCACGCTACGGGGAGAAGTGGGGCCGCCATTGGCTGGATCTGGTGCGCTACGCCGAGAGCAACAGCTATGAGCGTGATGGCGACAAACCCAACGCTTGGCGTTTCCGCGATTACGTCATCAAAGCCTTCAACAGCGACAAGCCCTACGACCGGTTCATCCGGGAGCAGCTCGCTGGCGACGAACTTCCGGGCCGTGACCCCGACGCACAGATTGCCACCGGCTTCTACCGGCTGGGCATCTGGGACGACGAGCCCGCCGACCGCGAGTTGGCGCGTTACGATGGACTGGATGACATCGTCGCGACCACCGGGCAGGTCTTCCTCGGGTTGACGGTGGATTGTGCCCGGTGTCACAACCACAAGATTGATCCCATCCCGCAGCAGGATTACTACCGCCTGCTCTCGTTTTTCCAGAACGTGAATCATTACCGCAACGGCGGGCCGACCGATGAAGTCGTTTTGTTTTCCACGGACGCGGAGAAGGCGGCCCACGCCAACCAGGTGCGCGAAGTGGAGCGTCGGCGCGACGAAGTGCAGGCCAGCATCAGCGCGCTGGAGAAGCTCTTCCGGGAGCGTTACGCGAAGGGTGAGGATGCGCCGCAGTCGGAAGCCGCCTTGCCGCGCGACCTTGACGAACTTCGGTTCAGTTACTACCGCGACTCGTGGGACAAGCTGCCGGACTTCACGCTGGTGAAAGCCGAAACCACCGGCAAGGTGCCGAGCGGGCTGTTTGACATCGGTCTGCGCACGCGCAACACCGCTTTCGGTTTTGTCTTCGAAGGGGTGCTCATCGTGCCCAAGGAAGGCGAGTACACGTTCCATCTCGACAGCGACGATGGCTCGCGTCTCAGCGTGGACGGCAAACAGGTCATTCTCTACGACGGCATCCACGGCGAGGGTAACGAAAAATCCGCCACGGTGCGGCTCACCCAGGGGCGTCGCCCGATCAAGCTGGAATACTTTCAGCGTCAGAACGGCCTCGGCCTGACGGTCGGTTGGTCCGGCCCCGGCTTCACCCGCCGGGCGCTCTCGACCTCGGGCGAAACCGTCCGCACGCCGAAGAACCGTTCGCCCAAGTCTGACTTTGCCCAACTGATTCGGAACGAAGGCCCCCGCGTGCTGGGGGTCGAACAGGCGAGGAATTATCAGGCCCTGAAGAAGGAGCTGGAACAGCTCAAGCCGGAGAAGGTATCGGGCGAAAAGGCGTTGATCGTGTCGGAGCGTGGAGCCGTCCCGCCGCCTACGCACCTGCTGGGACGCGGCAACCCGAACCTGCCTGGGGAGGTGGTGGAACCCGGATTTCTAGAAGTGCTGGGTACGCACGCCCCGGTGGTTCCCAAGCCTGCTCCCGACGCCCATACGAGCGGCCGTCGCACCGTGCTGGCGAACTGGATTGCTTCCCCCGACAACCAGCTCACCGCGCGCGTGATGATGAACCGCATCTGGCAGCATCACTTCGGCCGGGGCATTGTGCGGTCCGCCAGCAACTTCGGCACGCAGGGGGACCGTCCGACGCATCCCGAATTGCTGGACTGGCTGGCCAGCGAGTTTGTGGCGCGTGGCTGGAGCATGAAGGCCATGCACCGGCTCATCATGAATTCGCAGACGTATCGCATGTCCTCGCACGCCAATCCCGCTGCGCTGCAAGCGGACCCGCAAAACGACTTGCTCTGGCGCTTCGACCCACGCCGGCTGACCGCCGAAGAGATTCGCGATTCCATACTCGCCATCAATGGCACCCTGAACTTGAAAATGTTCGGGCCGAGCATCTTTGTGGACATTCCGCGCGAAGTCATGGCTGGGCAATCGCAGCCGGGCAAGGGCTGGGGCAAGTCTCCGCTGGAGGAGCAGGCGCGCCGCAGCATCTACATCAAGGTGAAGCGCTCGTTGCGCCCGCCCATTCTCGAAAGCTTTGACGTGGCGGAGACCGACCGCTCCGCGCCGGTGCGCTTTGCGACCGTGCAGCCCACGCAGGCGCTTGGCATGTTGAACAGCGGGTTTCTCAACGAGCAGGCCGAAGTGTTCGCCACCCGGTTGCGTACCGAGGCCGGTGAAGACCTGGCGAAACAAGTGCGCCTGGGCCTGCAACTGGTGACCACGCGCCCGCCCACCGAAGTGGAAGTGCAGCGCAGTCTCGGTCTGATCGCTGCGTTGCGAGCCCAGGAGAATGCCTCGGCGGAGGTCGCACTAAAATATTTCTGCCTGATGGCCTTGAACCTGAATGAACTGGTTTATGTGGACTGACAATCGATCCAGGGCACAAGGGTGGAACGTCCCCAATTCTTCTGCCAGAATTCCTGTGTTCGCATGTTCCGGAAACTGACTTGGCTCCCATGATCAATCCCAATTTCTGCCGCCGAACGCGTCGTGAGTTCCTCTGGGAAGCCGGGGCAGGCTTCACGGGGCTGGCGATGACGGGCTTGCTCACAGCCGACAAGTTCTTCACGGGCTCAGCCAACGCTGCCACGCCGTTCGTCAATCCGCTGGCACCCAAGCAGGGACACTTCAAAGGCAAGGCCAAGAGCGTGATCTTCCTCTTCATGTATGGCGGTCCGAGCCAGGTGGACACGTTCGATTACAAGCCGGAGCTCTACAAACTGGACGGCAAGACCATCCCCGTAAAGACTTTCGGTCGCGGCGGAAAGAAGAACGAAGGCCGCGTCGTGGGGCCGAAATGGACCGGCAAGAATTACGGCCAATGCGGCAAGTGGGTCAGCGACCTTTTCCCCAACCTCGCCGGCTGTGTGGACGACATTTCGTTCATTCACTCGATGATGGCCGATTCGCCGATTCACGGCTCCGCGATGCTCCAGATGAACACCGGCAAGGTGCTCTCCGGCAGTCCGTGCCTGGGCTCGTGGGTGAACTACGGTCTCGGCAGCGTGAACGAAAACCTGCCCGGGTTCGTGGTCATGCTTGATCCCACCGGCGGTCCGATCAGCGGGGCGAAGAACTGGTCCAGCGGCTACATGCCCGCCAGCTACCAGGCCACGATCATGCGCTCGGCGGGCGATCCGATTCTCGACCTGCAACGGCCCGCGACCATGAGCGAGGCTTCGCAGCGGCGCTTCCTCGACACCCTCAAGGAATTCAACACCGAGCATCAGGCCCCGCGGGCGGACAACAGCAACCTGGCCGCCCGTATCGCCAGTTACGAAATGGCCTTCAAGATGCAGAGCAGCGCGCCGGAAGCGGTGGACCTCAGCAAGGAAACCGAGGCGACGAAGGAGCTTTACGGGATGAACGACAAGAAGACCGAGGACTTCGGTCGCCGCTGTTTGTTGGCGCGGCGGCTGGTAGAGCGGGGGGTGCGGTTCATCCAGCTCTACTCCGGCGGCGCGCATAACGACGACAACTGGGACGCCCATGGCGACCTGGTGAAGAACCACACGCATCACGCGGGCCGCACGGACAAGCCCATCGCAGGACTCATCAAGGACCTCAAGCAGCGGGGGCTCCTCGATAGCACGCTCATCATCTGGGGCGGCGAGTTTGGCCGGCAGCCCACGGCGGAGTACGCCAGCGGCACCGGGCGCGACCACAACGCCTACGGCTTCACCATGTGGATGGCGGGCGGCGGCGTCAAGGGCGGCACGAACGTGGGTGAAACCGATGAACTCGGCGCGTCCGCCGTGACCGATCGTTTCCATGTGAAGAACCTCCACGCCACGGCCCTGCACCAAATGGGATTGGACCCCGACAAGCTGACCTACTTCTACGGCGGCCTGGACCAGAAACTCGTCGGCGTGGAGGGTGCGGAGTTGATGAAGAAGATCGCGAGTTGAGCAGAATAACGGCCTGGCAGTTTCACCACAGAGGCACAGAGATCACAGAGAAAGGCATTGGAAATACTTCCGCCCCTCCGTGTTCTCTGTGCCTCTGTGGTAAAAAAATTCAGCTCAGTACCGCCCGGAGG
Source organism: Pseudomonadota bacterium (assembly GCA_009924135.1). Lineage (GTDB taxonomy): Bacteria > Verrucomicrobiota > Verrucomicrobiia > Limisphaerales > SXTU01 > SXTU01. The sequence continues at coordinate 8,966 of RFSE01000200.1, forward strand.
ACCTCGCCATGCACATCCGTGAGCCGGATGTCGCGCCCGCTGAAACGGAAGGTGAGATGCTCGTGGTTGATGCCCAGCAGGTGGAGCATCGTGGCGTGCAGGTCGTGGATCGCCACCTTGTTCTCGACCGCCTTGTATCCAAATTCGTCCGTTGCACCGTAGATCGTCCCGCCTTTCACGCCGCCGCCGGCGAGCCACATGGTGAAGCCAAAGGGATTGTGATCCCGACCATTACTACCCTGGGCGAACGGTGTGCGACCGAACTCGCCGCCCCAGACCACGAGCGTGGAATCCAGCAGGCCCCGGCCCTTGAGATCGCGCAACAGGCCGGCGATGGGCTGGTCCACGGCGCGGGAGTTCTTCTCATGGCCTTCGCGTAAATTACTGTGCTGGTCCCAGCGATCGCCGCCCCCGGCCGGGCAGGTCAGCTCGATGAAGCGCACGCCGCGCTCGACTAGGCGGCGCGCGAGCAGGCATTGCTCGGCGAAGGTGGCGGTCATCTTGTTCGACGAACCGACGCCGTACATCTGCTTGGTCGCGTCCGTCTCGCCGCGAATCTCCATCAACTCCGGCACCGCCGATTGCATCCGGTAAGCCAGTTCGTAGTTCGAGATGGCGCTTTCAAGCTGGTCCAGTTTGCCGAACCGTTCGACGACGCCCGCGTCCAGCTTGCGCATGAGGGCGAGCTTGGCATCCTGCAACTCGGATTTGGCCTCGGTGGGAATGACGTTTGCCACCGGGTTCGCGCCGGTCTTGAAGACCGAGCCCTGATAGGTGGCCGGCAGGAAGCCGCTGTTGAAGTTGTCCAGTCCGCCGGGCGGGATCAGTCCGCCGTTGAGCACCACGAATCCGGGCAGGTCGGAATTCTCGCTGCCGAGCCCGTAGCCCGCCCACGCCCCCATACTGGGCCGGCCCTGCAAGCCGCTGCCGGTATGGAGGAAGTAGTTGGCGTTCGTGTGCTCGGAGAAGGCACTGGTCATCGAGCGCACTACGGCCAGGTCATCCACGCACCGGGCGACGTGCGGAAACAAACTGCTGACGGGTATGCCGCTCTGGCCGTGGGCTTGAAATTCCCAAGGCGAACCCAGCGTGTTGCCGTTGTTGTTGAACTGCGTCGGCTCCATCTTCATCGCGAACGGTTTGCCGTTCTCAGCGGTGAGCCGGGGTTTCGGATCGAAGGTGTCCACCTGCGAAGGGCCGCCATCCATGTAAAGGAAGATCACCGACCGCGCCCGTGCGGCGTAGTGCGGGGCGCGCGGGGCCAGGGAATTGGCCGCGCTGCCGAAGGAATTGTCCGCGAGCAGGGAGGTGAGAGCGAGCGCGCCGAAGCCATTGGCGCATCGGGCGAGCATTTCGCGGCGGGTGTGCAGGCGGGTTGGGGTAAAAGATTTCATACTGAAAGGGGCGTCCCAGTAATTCGGGGCGTGAAGCTGCGGCGCGCGGCTCCCTCTCCCCCATCGGGGGAGAGGGCTGGGG
>RFSE01000003.1 GCA_009924135.1 Pseudomonadota bacterium
ACCCTGCGGGTGAGGGGTGACCGGGGCAATTTGCATGGGCATCCCCCACTCCACCAGCTACTTGCCGCTGCTGGCAACTTTCCAACTGCTTTTTCTAAGGTGAACAGTTTTGCTGCGGTACAATTTGATTTTGTTGCTTTGCTTTCGCGTGGTTCGAGTAGTTCGCGGTTCATTCTGACTGCGGCAGCTAGGTTGATCCCTGCGTCATGACATTTTGGCAGGGTAATTTGGGGCAAAGGAATCAGGTCCATTATCCTGCCCAAAATTCCCAGCCAACGTCTCCAGTGCTGGGAAAGCCGACAGTACCGGACGGTGATCAGAAAGATGGGGTCAGAAAGATTCTCCCTGCTTCCTTTTTGGATTCAGCCCGAACTGAGGACTTGTAACCGCTGATTTCGCGGATGCCACGGATGGGAAGAGTTCTCCAGCGCTGCGCGACGGAACCGCTCACGCCCATAGCACGCTCGCGCAACCGGCTTATAATCCGCGCCAACCGCGTCATCCGCGGTACCTCTTTGGAATTCGGTTCATTGTTCCACGTGGAACAATGGCAGGCGGAGAACGGATTGCCTGCCCATGGACTGGAGAGGGTCAGAAAAATAGGCCAGGGGTTGAGTTGAACCTAAAAGCCGCAATTGAATTTGCCGCGAAAGAACGCACTGCACACAAAGAGAAACACTTTCTGCAATGAAGCTATCGCTTATAAGTTCACGCAGTAGGTGAACAGATTTCCAGACCCAATTGGATTGATTTCTGCTTACTCTATGCGCCCTTTGCGCCCTTTCGCGGCTCTCCAACAGCGCTTTCCAGGTTGAATTCTTTCTGACCCCATCTTTCTGATGCTGGGACCATTGCATGAACCGGTCTCGGTCGGGGTAGCGCGGGCATTTTGGCAGGGGAATTTGTGGCAAAGGAATTGGGTTGATACGTCCGTGCCTAAATTTCTACCCGCCTCCATTTCCTAATCTCGACCTCTGACGAACGTGTCGTCATGGTGAGATTGGCCGCCGTATCCTCCCGCAGCACACCATTGGTTGTTCCACGTGGAACACCCTCGCTTGCTTACTGTCCACCATTCCTTGTTAAGTCTTGAACAACCCTTTGACTCTTGAGTCAAACGCATTACTGTTTCGACACGTGAAGGCCATCGTCACCATCCTCTTCAGCCTCGCACTGGTGCTCTCGCACCTGTCGGCCTTCGCGTCGCCCGGCCAGGTGGTCTGTCAGGGTAAGAATCTCTGTGGATGTGGTTCGTCCTGCTGCGTGAAGGTGGCGGACACGGCCCCGGCTCCACCCGCTCCAGTCCCTGTCCAGAATAACTCCCGCGCGCAGCTCCTTGCCGCTTTCGAGACCGTTGCTTCCATCGTGCTGATCTTACCGCAGTCCAGTGCGGTCGTGTTAGTTGCCCCCGTTTCTCCCGCCCCCGCTGACGTTCCGTTGTTCATACGGAACTGCAGTTACCTCATCTGATTCGCCATCCGTAGGAGTAGTGTGTCCACGCATCTCGTTGAAGCGTGGCTGTCCCCGCTCGTCATGGATTGGTCAGAACAGATTTGGTATGAACTCAGTCAGTTACATCTCGTTGATGGTGAATGTGTTGTGGCTTGGATGCACCACACTGGGTGCGGCCTCGGTGGGTGAAGAAGCCAATCCCATTGCACTCTCGCCCACGGTGCTGTTGGCGCTGTTCGCCGAGGCCCGCACGAACAATTCCGGACTGCAAACGGCGGAGAAACGGGTGACCGTCAGCCACCTCGGACTCGCCACCGTGCGTCAATGGGAGGATCCCAAGTTCAGTTTCAGCGGTGTGATACCCGGACCCAAGCGCGGCGGACTGGATGCCGAGGGTGACTTGATTTACGGCATAGAACAGAAGCTGCCGCTCTGGAACCGTCCCCGGCTGAACCGCGACATCATCACAACGGAGACCCAGACGCAGACCGCCGAGTCGGCTTTTCGAGAAGCACAGCTCCGGCGCGGCGTGACCAAAGCCCTGCTCCGCATCGCCTTGGTGCACCGGACGACGAGTTTCATTACCAACGATCTCGCCTGGCTCGATACCATCATCACCCTGGGTGAGGAGAAATTTCGTGCCGGAAACGGTTCACACGTGGACCTCCTGGTGATTCAAAATGAGAAGAGCAAGCGCGCCGATGCGTTCCGTACGGAGCAAAACCGGTTGCGCACCGAGCAGGCGGCGTTGAACCGGATGCTGGGGCGCGATTTACAGGCCCCCTGGCCTGCAGTCCTGATGCCCCAGTTGGGTCCCCCCGCGGTTTACTCACCTGCCCTGGCCGCTTACGCCGCCACGAACGAGCCTCGGCTGAAGGTGTTGCGCCAGGAAAAAGCCCAGGCTGTGGCCGTCACCCGGTTGACGGAGACCATGCGCCGGCCGGATGTGAGCCTCGGTCTGCAAGGGCGGCAATACAGCGGTGACGGCGGCATCCGCGAAGGGATGATCACCGTGAGTCTGAATCTGCCGTGGTGGAACGCCCCGAAATACCGGGCCGACCTCCGGCGTGACGAGGCCAAGGTCCGGGTGGTGGACGCGGAAATAACCGACTACGAACTCAGCGTGCGCGAGGAAGTCCTGCGCCTGACACTGCTGACAGACGCGGCGTATCGCGAAGCCGTCCTCTACCGTGACGAAATCATGCAGCGCACCCAGCAGGGAATGGCCTCGTATCTCGCGATGTGGGAGGGGAACCGGGGATTGCTGCGCGACATCCTCGATGCCCGGCGAAATTTCCTCGACGCCCAGCTCATGCAGGACCGCGCGGTGATCGAGCAGCACCAGTCGTTCGCCGAGCTGGCCGCGCTGTGCGACCTGCCGGATTACTTTCAGCTTCCGCGCCTGCTGGTCCAGCTCGGCAACGGAGCGCATCATCCAGCGGAGCCGCGACCGCCGCAAATGTAAGCCGCATACGTATTGTTTACTTCTAAACCTTTTCCGGTTATGAACGCCAAACTTCCCCTCGCCCTGCTCGCCACCGCGCTGATCGCGGGCGCGGGCGGCTGGTTCGCCGCCACTCAGTTCGGCGGCGCGCGGTCCGCCGCACCCGCCGCCCCGGCGGATTCGGGCGCCCGCAAAGTACTTTACTACCAGAGCCCCATGCATCCGTGGGTAAAGTCGGACAAACCCGGCAAGTGCACGGTATGTGGGATGAATCTCGTGCCCATTTACGAAGGCCAGAAAGGGTTTGCCGTGGCAGACGGCACGGTGAGCCTCAGCTCGAATGCGATCCAGGTCGTGCAGGTGCAGACCGTCGTGGCGCAGGCGCGGCCGCTGGTGCGCACGTTGCGCGTGGCCGGAATCATTGATGACAACGACACCCGGCACCGCCGGCTCTCCGCCTACGTGGAAGGGCGCATCGAAAAGTTGTTCGTCAACTACATCGGTGCGGAAGTGAAGGAGGGCGAACCGTTGGCCACGTTTTACAGCCCGATGCTGCTGAACGCGGAGCGCGAATACACGCTGTTGTTCCGCCAGAGCCAGATGGCGCACAACTACGCCCTCACCGCGGAACACAAACGATTGCTGAGCGCGGCCGAGCAGCGGCTGATTCGCTACGGGCTCACCACCGCGCAGATTGCCAAACTGCCGTTCAAGTCAGAAACGAATTACCTCAGCGAGATTGTGGCCCCGATGGGCGGCAGCATTCTCACGCGCGAAGTTTACGAGGGCCAGTTTGTGAAGGAGGGTGATCGGTTGTTCGAACTGGCTGATTTCTTCATCATGTGGTTTCAGTTCGATCTGTACGAACGCGACTTCGCCTGGGTGCGCGTCGGGCAGGAGGTGGAAATCACCGTGCCCAGCGTGCCGGGGAAGAAGTTCACCGCCACCATCACGTTCATCGATCCGAACCTGAACGACATGACCCGCAGTGCCAAGGTGCGCGTGGAGCTGCAAAATCCGTTGCTCACCGTACAGGGCAAGTCGCGGCGCGAGTTGCTGCACCGGACTTATGCCGAGGCCACGGTGAAACTCGACACGCCGGAAGTCCTCGCCTTGCCGCGCTCGGCCGTGCTGCACACGGGCGAACGCGCGGTGGTCTATGTGGAAACCGGCGGCGGCGCGTACGTGCAACGGCGCGTGAAGCTCGGTCGCGCGGGCGACGTGGACTGGGAAATCCTTGATGGTGTGAAGGCCGGCGAACGCGTGGTGACCACGGGCAATCTGCTCATCGATGGCCAGGCGCAGCTCAACTCACAAGCCGGCGACGTGCCTGCGCCCGCAACGGCGACGGCATCACCCGCGCCGCAGCAGACTCAGGCTCTCCCCGCCGGCGTGAAACCGTATCCGCTCAACGTGTGCATTGTCGGCGGCGAGAAACTCGGTGGCATGGGCGAGCCGATATCCGTCATTCATCAGGGTCAGCAGTTCAAGCTTTGCTGTGATGCCTGCCTGCCAAAGTTCAAAGCTGATCCGGCCCAGTACGTCCAAAAACTTTCGGTGCTCATGCAGGGCACCGTTTCACAAACCCAAAACACAAACACACAAAAACCATGAAAGCCACCACCGCAATCCTCCTCACCACGCTGTCCGCTGCCGTGTTCATCGGCTGTGACCAGAAAGACTCGGCGGCGTCCGGCCCGAAGGCCGACGCGCCGAAGAAAGACGCACCGGCCGCCGGTGCCCCTGCCGCCCCGAAGGTCGCCGCCAAACCCTATCCGCTCGACGTGTGCATCGTCTCCGGCGAGAAACTCGGCTCGATGGGCGAACCCGTCGTGTACGTCCACGAAGGCCAGGAAGTGAAATTCTGCTGCAAAAACTGCGCACCTGATTTCAAGAAGGAACCGGCCAAGTACCTCGTGAAGCTGGCCGCGAAAAAGTAAATCAGTACTTTTGCCGCGAAAAGGCACAGAAGGCACAAAAAAGTGAACTTCATGAATGCACCCCTTACTGACACGGATGCCATCTTTCGTTTGTGCGACACGATTCGAGAAACCGGCTTCGCGATCCATCGCTTTCATCGTAACGGACACGTCGGGAAAATCTACCAGAACGCGCTGCTTCACCGGCTGCGCAAGCAGGGTCTGGCAGTGGAAGCGGAGTTTCCGCTCACGGTCTTGGACGAAGATGGGACGGTGTTGGGTGACTTTCGTGCCGACTTGTTCGTGGCTCAATCGTTGGTCGTGGAAGTGAAGGTCGTGAAACGTCTCGATGATGAGCACATCGCCCAACTCCTAGGCTACCTGCGCGCATCGCGCATCGAACATGGCCTGCTCATCAACTTCGGCGGGGGCAAATATGAAATCCGCAAATTTGTCCTGCAAGATGCCTTGAAAGGCTTTTAACCCTTTTGTGCATCTTGTGCTTTTTCGCGGCTCAACACTTCGCCGTATATGATTAACCGCCTCATCGAATGGTCCTTGCGGAACCGCTTCCTGGTGGTGTGCGGCGTGTTCTTCCTCATCGCGTTTGGCACGCGGGCGCTCTTCCGCACGCCGGTGGATGCGATCCCTGATCTCTCGGAGAATCAGGTCATCGTGTTCGCCGACTGGGAAGGGCGCTCGCCGCAGGAGGTGGAGGACCAGGTCACGTATCCGCTCTCCGTCGGACTGCAAGGCCTGGCCGGCGTGAAGACCGTGCGGGCCAATTCGATGTTCGGTTTCAGCATGTTGACCATCATCTTCGAGGAGAAGGTGGACAACTACTTCGCCCGCACACGCGTGCTCGAACGCTTGAACCTGCTGGCCGCCCAACTCCCCACCGGCGTCATCCCCCAGCTCGGTCCCGACGCCACCGGCCTCGGCTGGGTCTATCAATATTACCTCCACGTCGACCCGCAGCATGCGCACGCAGACCCGCATACGAACTCAAACTCTCAACTCTCAACTCTCAACTCTCAACCTTCCTACGATTTGGGCCAGCTCCGCGCGCTCCAGGACTGGTTCATCCGCTACCAGCTCAACGCCGTGCAGGGTGTCGCGGAAGTGGCGAGCATCGGCGGCTTCGTGCGGCAGTATCAGATCGAGGTCAGCTCGCTGAAAATGCGCGCGCGCAAGGTCACGTTGAAGGACGTGATGGATGCCGTGGCCGCCAGCAACCTGAACGTCGGCGGCAAGGTCATCGAAGAGAACGGCATGGAATTCGTCGTGCGCGGCCTCGGCCTCGTGAAGTCGCTGTCGGACCTCGAGAACATCGTGTTGATGGAGCGGGGCGGCATTCCGATTTATCTGAAGGACATTGCGACCGTGCAGATCGGCGGTGACTTCCGTCGCGGCACGCTCGATGTGGACGGACGCGAAGTTGTGGGCGGCATCATCGTGATGCGCAACGGCGAGAACGCACTCGCGACGATCAACCGCGTGAAGGAAAAAATCCGCCAGATCCAGCCGAGCCTCCCGCCGGGCGTGACGATCAAGTCCTTCTATGATCGCGCGGAACTCATCGAACGCACCATCGACACCCTCAAGCACGCGCTTGCCGAGGAAATCCTGCTCGTCACGCTCGCGCACATCATTTTCCTCTGGCACTTTCGCAGCATCCTCATCGTCACCGTGCCGTTGCCGCTCTCGATTCTCGTGTCGTTCATCCTCATGGAGAAGTTCGGCATCAGCTCGAACATCATGTCGCTCTCCGGCATCGCCATCGCCATCGGCGTGCTCGTGGACGCGGGCATCGTGATGACCGAAAATGTGATTCGACACTGTGAGCGAGCGGAGGAGGAGAAGCGGAGGAAGTATTCAGTAAGCAGTGTTCAGTCTTCAGTCGCACCGCCGCCGCCGGCACTTGCTGCCGGAGCGCCGGTCTCCGACCCGGCGTTGTCTTCCTCCCTCGCCCCCACCGGGGGAGAGGGCCGGGGTGAGGGGGCAAACGCCACAGCGTCACAAACCGCTGCCCCTCCACCCGTTGCCCCACTGAACACTGGCTCACTGAAAACTGAACACTCTTCCATCCGTCTCACCGCCGAGGAAACCCTCGCCGTCGTCCTCACCTCCGCCCAACAAGTGGGCCGGCCGATCTTCTTCGCGATGGTCATCATCATCCTCGCGTTTCTGCCGGTGTTTGCCCTGTCCGGTCAGGAGGGCAAGCTGTTCCATCCGCTCGCGTTCACAAAAACCTTCGCGATGATCGGCTCGACGATTCTTGCGGTGACGATTGTTCCTGCGCTGTGCTCGATTCTCGTGCGTGGCCCGTTCCACTCCGAAGATCGCAACTGGGTCATGCGCGTGCTGCTCGCCATTTACGACCCGATTCTTGACCTCGCACTCCGCTGGCGGAAGACCGTGATGGCGGGTGCCGCAGTGCTGCTCGTGTTCGCGTTATTGATCGCCTTCGGCATCCCGCGCCCGGCGATGCTGTGGCTGGCCCAAAAAACCCTGCCGCACGATGTCTCCCTCGCCCCCACCGGGGGAGAGGGCCGGGATGAGGGGGCAAACGCAACTCATGGAACGGGTGCCGCAAACGCAGCCTCCGTTCTCCCTCACCCTAACCCTCTCCCGCTGGGAGAGGGAACAGCGCAAGCCACCGCGTCGAACTCACAAAGCCCACCGACCCAAGCCCGCGACGGTGGAAGTTCCCCCCTCTCCCAGCGGGAGAGGGCCGGGGTGAGGGAGAACGGCCCCGGCATTTCAAATAATGCGCCGGTGTCGCACGCCCCACTGAACACTGACGCACTGAACACTGAACACTCGCTCGCCTCCTTCACCGAGCGTCACCCGGTCTTCACGAAACTCTTCGCCGGCTTCGGCAAGGACTTCATGCCCACGTTGAACGAAGGCTCGCTCCTCTTCATGCCCGTGCTGTTACCCAGCACTTCGCTCACCGAGGTGAAACGCGTCATGTCGTGGCAGGACAGCGTCATCCGCAGCCTGCCGGAAGTGGAGAGCGTCGGCGGCAAGCTGGGCCGCTCCGAGACCGCCACCGATCCCGCGCCCGTCGAGATGATCGAGACCACCATCATGCTCAAGCCCGAGTGGCTGCCCACGAACCGCGTTTACTTCGGCTTCCTCAAAATACCCGGCGTCTATCGCAATCCCCAGTGGCGACCCGGCTCCACCAAGGACACCCTCATCGCTGAGCTGACGGAAAAACTCGCGAATGTGCCCGGCTACGTGCCCGGCTTTTTGCAGCCCATCGAGAACCGCATCCTCATGCTCTCCACCGGCATCCGCGCGCAGCTCGGCGTCAAAATTCTCGGTGGCACGCTCGACGAACTGCAACGCAAGGCCTTCGAGGTCGAACGCGTCGTGAAGGAAGTGCAGGGCGCGGCCGGCGTTGCGCCCAGCCGCGTGCAGGGCAAACCGTATTTGGAAATCGAAGTGAACCGCGTGGCCATGGCGCGCTTTGGTTTGCGTGCGCAGGACGTGATGGACGCCGTGGAGACCGGGCTTGGCGGCAAGGTCGTTGCCACCACCTATCAAGCGGCCGAGCGCATGGACGCCCGCGAACGCACTGGCATCCAGGTGCGGTTGCAGCGCGAGGAGCGCGACGACATCGAGCGGCTCGGCGACGTGCTGGTCGCCACGCCCAGCGGCAAGCAGATGCCGCTCGGCCAGCTCGCGACCATCCGCCGCACCACCGGCCCGAGCGAGATCGCAAGCGAAAACGGCCGCCTCCGCGTCTTCGTGCAGGCGAACGTGCAGGACCGCGACCTCACAAGCTTCGTGGAGGAAGTGAAACGCCGCGTGAAAGCCGAGATCGAGCCCACGCTGGGCCGGGGCATGACCATCGAATACAGCGGCGAATACGAAAACCTCCTCCGCGCACAGCAAACGCTGTACTACATCTTCCCCGGCACGTTGCTCATCATCTTCCTGATGCTCTACGTGATCTACCACTCGGCCAAGGAAGCCGCGCACGTCATCCTCGCCGTGCCGTTCGCGTTGACGGGCGGGGTGTTTCTGCAATACCTGCTGGGCTACAATTTCAGCGTGAGCGTGTGGGTGGGTTACATCGCGCTGTTCGGCACGGCCATCCAGACCGGCGTGGTGATGGTGGTTTATCTCGAGGAAATGGTGGCGAAGAAACAGGCCGAGCGCACCGCCGCCGGCCAGCCCTTCACGCGCGACGATCTCGTGCAGGCCATCAAGGACGGCGCGCGTCTGCGCCTGCGTCCGAAGGTGATGACCGTGGCCACCATCGTGGCGAGCCTGCTGCCCATCATGTGGAGCCACCGCCCCGGCAGCGAAGTGATGCAACCGCTCGCGACGCCCGTGATCGGCGGCATGTTAAGCAGCCTCCTGCACATCCTCGTCGTCACGCCGGTGATCTTTGCGATGCTGCGGGAGCGGGAGTTGAAACAGCGGTAAGGGAAAGGCGCGTCCATCACTGGTAGGGCGAGACTCCCGTCGAGCCCCATTTGCCGACGGAGTCGGCGCGAGCGCAGCGAGCATCATCAGGCCAATTGTGGCGGCAGGCTCCCTGTCAGCCGAGTAGTTAAGCCATTCTATGAGCCTTCGTCGGTTCCAACTCAGCTCGAATAGCGGCTTCATAAACGCCTGCATCAGGTAGGTTCTTTGGCGAAGTAAAAGCAAGTGCCACTTGGTCAACCGTTGTTGTCTTCTGACCACCAAAAACCAAAGAACGGCGTTGGCCATTACTGGTTGGGGGAGCCAGATCATACCACCGGAAAGTAAGCGCTCCTGATTGCGGGTGATAAGTTCGCAAATCACCACCCAGCCGCGTCATGATTCGGTCATGCACTGGCGAGGGGCAAATGAAGTACATTCCCCTAGTGCATAGCGGCTCGTTTCGAAGCACGTGGCCTTTAAAAATGATTTGCGGGAGAATTCGTTTGGCTACGTTTTCCCAGTTGATGCCAGCTTTGCTTCCAGCAGGCCAAGGAGTGCCGCTGAGATGGGCTCGAACTTCAGCTTCATAGCTTCCCGTTGTATCCATCGTTTGCAGTTCAACAGCGACGAAACCGGCAAGTTTGGAATCCCTGTTGAGCAAAGCGAGGACCCAGTCAACAAAGTAGCTGCCACCATTTCCCCGATTTGGCAACCGAAGCTCCTTGCCCCACCGCTTGCCAAAGACCATGACATCCTTGGCATCGCCTTGGACCTCTGAAATGTTTCGACAAAGCCTAACGCCAGGCCCGAACGCATCCGAAGCAACATCAAGCAAAACTTGGTAATCGTCCGCGTACATCCGGTTTGGGCAGCAGATGACAGGGCCAGATGTCACTGGCTTTAGAGCACAAGCTCCAGAAATAAGCCCGCTTTTGAATTTCTTAATGCATGTACCCCCAACGAAGGGACATTCTGATTTACTTCGGTATACAGATGCTGCTGCACTTCTATCTTCTGGTGCGTAACCGAACAGCTCAACAATTTTAAGCGACATGGCAATTTTGAGAAATCGTTTCTTGAGCGTCCAGTGAAAGCCTGAGCTCTCGGGCGATGGCTTCCGCCATCAGAACTGGCACAGCGTTTCCGACTTGTTCATATTGCGCGACCCGTGGGCCAAGAAATTTGTACGAATCGGGAAACGACTGAATACGCGCGGCCTCGCGGACGGTAAGTGCGCGGTCTTGGTCAGGCAGGAAAACCGCTCCCCAGTGCGGGTCGCACTTAGTAAGAACCGTTCCTGCAAGACCGTCATTCCGCAACCGTCCGTAACGCTTTGTGTGATCCGATTTCCGTGCCTTCTGCATACCCTTTGGCAGGAGATAATGTGGGATGTCCCGCCACGATCCTCCCGGCTTTACGAATTTCATTCGTTCAGCGTTTTGAGGTGCCAACATACCTGCGTGGTGGTTGAACGTGACCGCTGCACCAGCTCTCATCATCCGCGCGTACTCGCTTTCTGCTAACCGGTTGTATGCAACAATTTCGCCGCCCTCACCCATGCCAAGCCGGGGCAAGTCACCAATCGCTTCACCGACCGTTACGGCAGGTAGCAAGGCCGTCTGTTCAAGCGGCAACAACCGAAAAGTCATGGTTTTGCCGCCTTTGAAGTTGGCCCGGGCAGTTGCGAAATGTGTTGGGTAGGGGTGGTTGGGAGGTGGTGAAAAGCGAGAACCCAAAATAATCATCCGCCACCGCTCTTGCGGCACTCCGTAATGGCCCGCAAATAGTATCCGTGCTTGGACATGATACCCATGCGCCCGTAATGCTTGGAGAATCTGCTCGAAAATCACGCCTCCGCCTAACGATAGCATTCCTGGCACATTTTCGATTAACAGGGTCTTGGGGCGAAACTCATTCAAAAAACGAACGTAGTGCTTGAAAAGACTATTGCGTGGATCTTCCAAAAACCTTTCTGGCGCGTTGATGGAAAATCCCTGACAGGGCGGCCCGCCAACCAGTACATCAAGTTCCCCGGGCTCCAAATTGAGAGAGCGTCGCAGTGCAGCTGCATCAACCTTTTCAATCGGGCGATTGTCTGCCGTTGTGTTAGGATGGTTTGCTCGGAAAGTCTCGATCGCCCAAAAATTGATGTCATTCCCGTACAGACAAGAATACCCGGCCCGGCGGAATCCTTCGGTAATTCCTCCAGCACCGCAGAATAAATCAACCGTTGTGTAAGCGTTCGAATCTACTGGGCGGAGGTGAACGGCGTACGGCGCAACCAAGTTTTCACGTAACGCGGATGCAGTGCTTTCTGGTAACGAGTGCGCGGCGTGTCCGTTTAGACCAAGTGGCGTCGGCCTCATCGGCACCTTCTGCCGGTAGAGGGGTTTCGGCTTCTTACGGACGGTTATTTTCTTCATCTTGAACGGTCTCAGCGCAACGTGTCAGAAATGAACAAAGTGTCAAGCAACCTGCCGCTGTGAAAAAGGAGCCTACCTTGTGGCGGCAGGCGTCCCGCCCGGCGGACAAAACGCCACCCTGGGTGAGACCATGGGAACTTCGCACCGCTTCCACCCTTCGTTACGCTCCATCCGGGCGGCAGGATGCCGCCCTCTACGTCAGGCGGGACGCGTGACGCCGCGGGTTGGGCAGTGGTGGTTCGCGATCAGATCGCGAAGTCGTTGTACTCCGGCTTCACCAGCTCGGTGGGCGGGTAGAGCATGCCGGCGGCGACGGTTGCGTTGGTACCCTGCTCGATGAGGATGAACGAGCCGGTGAGACGGTTGTTCCCGTAGCCGTCGAAGACGACGGGCTTGGCGGTGCGCAGACGGATTTCGCCGATGTCGTTCACCGCCAGTTCTGTCGGACCGGGCTCGGGGTCCAGGGTCTCGATGTTGATGCGCGTGTCGAGGTTCGTGACGATGGCCTGCACGGTCTGGGTGGCGTGTTTGAGGAAGTACTTGCGACCCGGTTGAAGCGGCCGGAGGTTCATCCAGCAGACGCGCCCGCGCAGTTCGTTGCTCATGCCGGGCAGGTGGTCCAGGCCCACGAGCATGTCGCCGCGGCTGATGTCGAGGTCGTGCTCAAGCACGAGCGTGACGGACTGCGGGCAGAAGGCTTCCTTGATGGAGCCGTCGAAGGTCCAGATGTCCTTCACGGTGCTCTTCATGCCGCTGGGCAGGACCATGATTTTCTGGCCCACCTTGACAATGCCGCTGGCGATCTGGCCGCTGAGGCCGCGGAAGTCGTGGAGTTCCTTGTCAGTGGGATTGTTCGGCCGGTTCACCCATTGCACGGGGAAGCGCAGGCCGCTGAGGTTCCAGTCGCTGGCGATGTGGACGGTTTCCAAATGGCCGAGGAGCGTGGGACCGCAGTACCACGGCGTGTGCTGCGAGACGTCCACGACGTTGTCGCCGTTGAGCGCGCTCATGGGGATGAACTTCACGTCCTTGAACGCGTCGAGCTTGGGCAGGAAGCCCTCGATCTCGTCGCGGATCTCGGTGAAGCGGTCTTCGCTCCAATCCACGAGGTCCATCTTGTTCACCGCGATGACGAGATGCGGAATGCCGAGCAATGCGGCGAGGTAGGTGTGGCGACGGGTCTGCTCGATGACGCCCTGGCGCGCGTCCACGAGGACGATGGAGAGGTTCGCGGTGCTCGCGCCGGTGACCATGTTGCGCGTGTACTGCACATGCCCCGGCGTGTCGGCCACGATGAACTTGCGGCGGGGCGTGGCAAAGTAACGGTAGGCCACGTCGATCGTGATGCCCTGCTCGCGCTCGGCGCGGAGGCCGTCGGTGAGGTTGGCGAGGTTGATCTGGCCGCCGCCGGTGATGTCGGCGGAGCGTTCGAGCGCCTCGAGCTGATCCTCCATGATGGACTTGGAGTCGTAGAGGAGCCGGCCGATGAGCGTGGACTTGCCGTCATCCACGGAGCCGCAGGTGTTGAAGCGGAGGAGTTCGATGGGGTGCTGGGTGTGGGGCATGGTAAATGGAGGGGAGAAAGGAGCCGGCAGATGGGAGTCAGTATGCCGTTCGGGCGCGGGTGGAGCGGAGCAGGCCGCTGATGAGACGGCCGGTTTGGGAGATGAGGGTCAGGTGCTGCTGGTGTTCGACGGGTGAAAGGAATTCCACATCGAGCATGACGTACGAGAGGGAGAACACCTCGCCACAGGACGCACGGGCGACATTGTAGAACTGAAGCTTCTCCGCCGGGTGCAAGCGTTCGAAGCCTTCGGCATTGTTCGTCATGGCCGAGACCGCGGCCCGCTGCGCTTGGTCCCGCAAGCCAAAATCCCTCGCTGCCGCGCCGCGCCGAAAGGTGTCATAAACAGAACGCACGAGTTCCCGTGCGCTTTTCCACGCTTCCAACTGCTCAAATGTCTCAATCTTGTCTGCCATCATCCAGCTCCCATCTCCTAAATTTCCCACGCTTTCATGCGGTCTTCGGGCTGAATGCGCCGCGCTCGCCCTACTTTTTCCCAGTAGAGCGAATCGGCCAGAGGTTGGAACTCGCTGTTCACGTTACTGAGATAGCACGGCAGCGGAACGGTGGAAAGGGTGACGGCGCATGGAATTGGGCACCTCGGCGGTAAGCCTACCGGCCCGCTGGCAGCCGCCACCAGGCGGCCTCCACCCAGAAGAACTGCGAGTAGTAGAGTTTTGCGTAGTCGTAGTGGGCGATTACGCGCTCCACGGCGGCGATGCGTTCCTTCAAAATCGCCGCGTCCGGGGCCAGCGTGACGACCCAGGCCGCCGCCGTGGGTTCGCGCACGAATTCGGTCTCCCGGCCCCGCCGGGGCGCGACCTTGCGGAAGTTGCGCAACTGCACGAGCGCAAGCTCCTGGGCTTCCTGCTCTGTCTGCTGCGGCTTCCAATCGCTGTTCATCACGCGCCAGTTCATTTCAAAGCGGCTCATGTCGGCGTTATCGAACTTCTCCGCCATCGGCAGGCTCTTGAAGGCCAGGTCGGCACTGGCCTGGAGGCCCCGGGCGTAGGCGGTGCGGATGGTTCCGTCCTTTTCCAGCTCCCACAGTGCGCGCACGGCCCCGACACAGGTGCAGGAGGTCCAAGTGTGATACCGCGCGTACTCAAACACCATGCCATGCTCACAGACTTCGAGGCGCGTGCGGTTCTCCTTGCCGCCGCGCTCGGCCAGAGCCGTGCGGTAGAGCTGATCCCACTTCGCCTCACCCGTGACGGTGTGCAGGAGTTTGCCGACAAAAAGCAGGCGCGGCGCACTGTCGAACGAAAATCCCGCAAACGAACCGCGTTTGCCGAACGGGGCCTCGGCGGGCATGGCCCACTTCAACCGCACGATCTCCTCGGCGGTTTCGACCAGGTGGTTCGTGATCCGTTTGCGTTCGTCCGCCGTGGCCAGGCCCGAATCCAGGTAGCGCCACAGACCGAGAAACCACGGCAGGGTCTGATCGTTGGAGCCCATCGGGTAATGGGACTTCCCGTCGGTGCTTACGCCGCGCCCGACGAAGCCTTTCACCTCACTGATCGAATTGAGCAGGAGCAGGCCCTCCATCAACCGGCGTGCCTTCGCCGCGTCCGCGTCCGCCCGAGTGTGCCGCCAGCGGTTCACGGCGGCGTCCATGTACAGGCCGTTGAACATCGCGCCGTTCTCGATCGGTGCCCACCAGCCGAGCGCGTTCGGCTTGCCGGCGCGACACTCTTCCGGCGTCGGCAAACTCACCGCGCCCTCGAGGTCGGTGAAATCGATCATGATGCCGTGCGGGTCGATGAACCGTCGCCAGATTTCGGCGTGTGCCTGCCCGACGGCAATCGCGACCGTGCGTTCAGCGGCGGACCCCGGGGATAACCAAACGGCGTGGGTGGTTGCCGCCAACGAAGATACGAGGAACTGGCGCCGGGTTTGGCAGGGGAATTTGGGGCTATGGAATGGAGGCTTCATTTTATGGCCTTAATTCCTGTGCCAGCTTGGCGAAGCGTGGGTTGGCGGTGTCGGCGGACTTTCACATGTTTCCCTCAAGGTTTGAGCGCAGGCGGTTGCTCCGTGACGGGCAGCTCGCCGCGCAGCAGCCGGCCGCCGGCACCGGTGAGCCGCAGAAAGAAGTCGCTGGGCAGTCCATCAAAGGTGACAAACTTCGTGTCACCCGTGCTGGGCGCGTCATTCGTGCACTTGAAGATGGCCGTGCCTTCGTCCACTTCGTCGAACATCGCCACGTAGAGCATGCGCGCGTCAGCCCGTTTTGCGGCGACGAACTGCGACCAGAGGAACTCGCCCTTGCGACGTGGAATGGCATCGAGCGCACCGCCGTGCATGTTGCGCCAACTGAAGCCGGGATAAACCACGGGGAGGTAATCAAGCTTGGCCGCCTTGCACCAGGCCACATCCGGCTGGAGCCCTTTCTCGCCGTGGCGCGCGGCCTCCGCCGGGTCACGGTAACGGCCCACGGTCCACGGGCTGACGACATCGGCGAGCTTGAGGAGGTCATGCAACGCCGGGTCCTTGAGCGCATCGTTCTTCAATTCGCGCCAGTAGGTCGGGACGCCGAGCATCACCGAGCAGCCGTCACGTTTGAGAAACTCCACAAGCTGCCGGCACTCGGCGAGCGTGTACTTGCGGCCGTCGTTGAAGCCCACGCCCCACACGGCGACGAGCGGCTGGCCGCGATGCCGGAGGTAAGCAGTGCTGTCCGTCACGCGCAGGTTCTGGCGCAGCGCGCGCCAGTCATCCATCACCTGCTGGATGCGATTGGTGCCGAGGCCGCTGAGGTCATACATCACGGCAAAGGCGCGGCCGGACCGCTCCGCGCCGGCGCGGCAGTGGCCGAGCACGGTGTTGTTGTGCCGGAGCACCCGGGGATCACGCAGGTCCGCGACGAACCGCTGCACGAACGCCCCGTCGATCCCGTAATCGCTCATCCACTGGAAATGCCGCAAGACCGTGGCTTCCTTGAAGGAGCTGAACACCTCGGCGGTGCGGCCATCGGCGTGCTTGAAGCCGGTGGCGAAACGTTCGTCCGCGCCGAGTTCGGAAACATCCGGCCAGACATCAATCTTCGCGTTGGCGGGGGCCAGTGCGCCCCGGCCCTTGGTCCAGTGCACCCAGCCGCGCTCGGCGCCGTCGGCCTCGCAGTTGAACCAGCCTTGATAGCCGCACATGACCTTGCCCGTGAGGGTGGAGGTGTCCACGCGCGAAGTGGCGGCGACCGATGCGAGCGGAGATATCAAACTCAACAGCGCGGCGATCAGGCTAAGGGGGGTGGCAATTTGCCCCACCCCTTTGAGCCCGAACTCCGAAATGCAAATCAGTGAAGCAGCGGCTGGTGATGCGCCAGGAGCGCTGCGTTTACGCCGCAGAAAGCCTGGCTGGAAAAGGGCTGATCGAATGTCTCTCAACGACGAACGATTCTGCGGCATGAATGCCGCGCTCCGCTCCGCCGGTCCGCGTCGGAACGCATCAGAAGCGAAGCTCACCAGTTCCCTGGCGCTCTTCCGTGCTGCCAACGGCTCGGCCGGCTCAATCCTGTCTCCCATCTTCCAGCTCCCATCTCCTCAGAAATACCCCGCCTTCTTCCGGTCTTCCATCGCGGCTTCGCTGGCCTTGTCATCGGCGCGGGTGCCGCGCTCGGTGACGCGCGCGGCGGCGACTTCGCGGATGATGTCGCTCACGGTGTCCGCCGGGCTCTCGATCATGCCGGTGCTGATCATGTCCGCGATGGTGCGCACGCGGCAGACCATGGACTTGATGGGTTCCTTCGCCGATGGACGGGCACCGGCATAGGGATCGGGCTTCGTCGTGTCCGTGTGCGGGGGCGGGACGGGCAGCCACTGGCCGCCGCGCCGGAAGCACTCGCGCGTGTGGCTGAAGTAGATGTTCGGTACCTCGAGCTTCTCGCGCTGGATGTATTCCCACACGTCCATCTCGGTCCAGTTCGAGAGCGGGAAGACGCGCATGTTTTCGCCCTGGTTCAGGCGCGCGTTGTAGAGGTTCCAGATTTCGGGGCGCTGGTTCTTCGGGTCCCACTGGCCAAAAGCGTCGCGGAAGCTGAAGAAGCGTTCCTTGGCCCGGGCCTTTTCCTCGTCGCGCCGCGCGCCGCCGATGCAGCAGTCGAACCGGAACTCCTCGATCGCGCCGAGGAGCACGGGGATCTGGAGCTGGTTGCGGCTGATCTGGCCGGGCGTGGGCGTGGCGAGGCCCTTGGCGAAGGCCTCGTCCACGGTGCGAACGATGAGCTTCGCACCGAGCTGTTTGGCACGGCGGTCGCGGAACTCGATCAGCTCGGGAAACTCGTGCCCGGTCTCGACGTTCAGGAAGGGCATGGGAATTTCCGCCGGGCGGAAGGCCTTCTCGGCGAGGCGCAGGATGCAGATGGAATCCTTGCCGCCGGAGAAGAGGATCGCCGGCCGCTCAAACTCGGCCGCGACCTCGCGCATGATGTGAATCGCTTCGGTTTCCAAATACTGCAAATGGTCCAGATGATAGGATGACATGGGAGGGAATGGGGAATGGGGAATAGGGAATGGGGCTTCGGTTAGCGCCGGTCTATGGAATGGATGAGGCCGGTGATGAGTTTGCCGGTTTGTTTGCAATGAGTGAGCAGATCGGGTTGTTCGCTTGCGGTGATGAATTGATTGTCGAGCATCACGTAGGTCATGGAGCGGACTTCGCCGCAGGATCGGCGGGCGTAGTTGTAGGCTTGTTTCTTTTCAGCGAGATGGATGGTTTCCCAACCTTCGGCCAGGTTGTTCATCACCGAAACGGCAGCACGGCGTAACTGGTCACACAGGCCAAAGTCGCGTGAAAGCGGCTCGCGGCGGCAAAGGGCGTAAACCCTCTGCGTCAGCACGCGGGCACCCTTCCAAGCTTCCGTGTCTTCAAATGTCTGTGGCGTGACCATCAACACCCTATTTCCCATTCCCCATCACCTATTACCTTCAACGGCCTTCCCGCCCCACGCCGCGTGCAGGCCGCATTCGCGTTTTTCGTCGGCTTTCGCGGGGTCGAAGTAATCCCACTCGTTCGGGAGGTTGTGCTGCTGGAGGTAGGCTTCCATCTCGGCGTCGGACCAGTGGAAGACGGGGCTGACCTTGAGGGAGTTGAAGTTGCCGTCGGGCGAAACGATGTCCAGACCGGCGCGGTTGGGGTTTTGGACCTTGCGCAAGGCGGTGAGCCAGACGGTGGGGGCGAGCTCCTTCATGCCGCGCTGGAAGGGCTCGAGCTTCATCACGGTGCTGAAGGCCTTGATGCGCTCCTCGTTCTCCGGCGTCGGCTCGGGCATGCCGCCGTGGACGGCGTCGTAATGCGCGGCGGTGAGCTTGGGGAGGTAGGCCTTGAGGTTCAGTTTGAGCTGGGCTTTGAGCGCCTCGGCATGGAGGTAGGTGGCGGGGCGGTTGTAGCCGTGGTCCACCCAGAGCACCGGGATGTCCGGCTGCACCTGCGTGACGAGATGCAGGATGACGGCTTCGTAGGGCCGGTAGTTCGTAGAGACGATGGCCCGGCCCCCGGCCTGCGCGATGGCCCAACGCACGACTTCGAGGGCGGACTTGCCGCGCAGGTCGGCGTTGATATGAGCGATTTGTTCAGCGGTCATGATGCAGCTTCAATTCTGGGGTGGCCAAGTCAGGTAATGACCACCGATGGGGACGGATGTTAGGTGCCTGTTTGAAGATTTGGAAGGGTACTGTTTTCGCGCGGGGAGCGGCGGACGTATCTCAATGCTTGCCAGTGCCCCGACGTGGGCCGCTGGACCATCGCGGAGCGATGCCAGCGATTAGCCGGGGGTAAGGAGCCCGGCGACGCCAACCCCGGTATCCGGACGCACCACGAACCGACCCCGGCGGGGTCGCAGCCGGCGCTTTGACACCGGGCTGGCACCCTTTCAGGGTGCGCGTTTGTTTACCTCGGCTACCGGGGGTATCGCTTCGCTCAACCCCCGGCTAATGGCTGGCAGCCCGCTGGGCTGCAAGAACCCTAAATTCCCTCGCCCGGGCTGAGGGCGAGGCTGTGGGTGACGGACACCTCGGGGGGCAGGGATTCGCCTTCGCGGGCCAGCACGCGGTACTGCCGGATTTGCATGGAAACTTCGCGGCCTTCGGACAGGTTCAGCCGCGCGTACTCTTCCTTCGACATCCGGGCGCGAATGATCAGGCCGCTCGGCAGCTCCAGCTCCAACCGCAGCAGGACGCCGAGGAAGTAGGTGTGCCGCAACAGCGCGCGATGGCGATACGCCGTGAGTTCGTTGGAGACCTGGACGGCGTAGGGACGGAAACCCACCCGGAGCCGCTGGCCATCCGCGACCCCGTGAGTGGGAAATTCCAGCTCACCGAACCGGGCCATGCCGTCCCGCACTTCGCAATCAAGCACGTTCATGACGCCGACGAAACGGGCGACGAATTCGCTGGCCGGTTCCTCGTAGACCTCGCGCGGCGTGCCGATCTGCGCGAGCCGGCCCTTGTCGAAGATGACGATGCGGTTGCTTACTTCCATCGCTTCTTCCTGATCGTGGGTGACGAAGATGGTGGTGACCTTGAGTTCGTGGTGGAGGTTCACCAGCATCTCGCGCAGGTCCTGGCGGATCTTGGCGTCCACGGCGGCGAACGGTTCATCGAGCAGCAGCACATCGGGCTTGGGCGCAAGCGCGCGGGCCAGGGCGACGCGCTGGCGCTGGCCGCCAGAGAGCTGATGCGGGTAACGCCGCTCCAAATCCTTGAGCCCGAGCAGCGTGATCAGCTCGGCCACCCGCGCGTCGCGGTCGGCCTTGGGCCAGCGTTTGATCTTGAGGCCGAAGGCGATGTTGTCCGCCACGCTCATGCTCTTGAAGAGGGCGTAGCCTTGGAACACGAAGCCGATGTTGCGTTTCTGCACGGGCACGTCGTTGACGCGCTTGCCCCGCACGAAGATGTCACCGCCAGTCGGGGTTTCCAGGCCGGAGATCATGCGCAACACGGTGGTCTTGCCGCAGCCGGACGGGCCGAGCAGCGCGACGAGCTGGCCATCGCCGACACCGAAGGTCACGTCGTTGACCGCCGGGACGGAGCCAAACTGTTTGGTGACGTTTTTTAACTCAATGCTCATGGGGGAGAAGCTGTTAGCTATTAGCTTTTAGCCATCAGCCGTCAGCTACGTTGCTTTCGGCGCCTGAAAGCTGATGGCTATCGGCTGACGGCTGATGGCCCTCTTCCATCTTTGCCTCGCGCCATTCCAGCCACGTCTTCAAGCCCAGTGTCAGGAGCGCGCCCATGGCCAGGATGCTGGCGACGGCGAAGGCCGCCGCGCCGTGGTATTCGTTGTAGAGCTTCTCGACGTGCAGCGGGATCGTGTCCGTCTGGCCGGTGATGTGGCCGCTGACGACGCTCACCGCGCCAAACTCGCCCACGCAGCGTGCAATGCACAGGATGGTGCCGTAGAGCAGGCCCATCTTCACGCTTGGCAGCGTGACGTACCAGAAGGTCTGCCAGCCGTTCGCGCCCAGCGTGAGCGCGGATTGCTCCTGGTCCGAGCCGGCGGCCTGCATGATGGGAATGAGTTCCCGCGCCACGAACGGGAAGGTCACGAACAACGTGGCCAGCACGATGCCGGGCACCGCGAAAATAATTTTCACATCGTTACGGTCCAGCCAGTCGCCGAAGTACCCTTGCAGGCCGAAGAGCACCACAAACATCAATCCGGCCACCACGGGCGAGACGGAGAACGGCAGGTCAATCAGCGTGATGAGGAGGGACTTGCCCCGGAAATCGAACTTCGTGATGGCCCACGCGGCGGCCAGACCGAACAGGACGTTGATGGGCACGCAGATCACCGTGACCAGCAGGGTGAGCCGGATCGCGGACACCGTGTCCGGGTGATGCAAGGCCTCCCAATATACGGTGAACCCCTTCGCGAAGGCCTGGGCAAACACGTTGACCAGCGGGAGCAGCAGGAAGACCAGCGAGAAGAGCAGCGCCACCGCGATGAGCGTCCACTTGACGAACGGGGACTCCTCCGTGCCGCGCTGGGATTTGCGCTGGCCGGCGGCGAACTTGCGTTGGGGAATGGCAGCCATGTTAACGCGAGAACCGGTTGGCCCACTGTTCCAATACATTGATCGCCACCAGCAACGCGAACGAAATGACGAGCAACACGACGGCCAGGGCCATCGCGCCGAGGTAATCATATTCCTCCAGCCGGATGACGATGAGATAGGGCGCGATCTCGGTCTTCTTGGGGATGTTGCCGGAGATGAAAACGACGGACCCGTATTCGCCAATGGCCCGCGCGAACGCGAGCGCGAAGCCCGTCATCACCGGCGGCAGCAGGGTCGGGGCAATGACGCTCACGAAGGTGCGCAACCGGCCCGCGCCCAGGGTCGCGGCGGCCTCCTCCATGTCGCGGTCCAGATGCTCCAGCACGGGCTGCAAGGTGCGGACGACGAAGGGCATCCCGACAAACGTGAGCGCGATCACCACGCCCAGCGGCGTGAACGCGCCTTTGATCCCGAGCGGCACGAGGAACTGGCCGAGCCAGCCATTGGCCGCGAAGAGGTTCGCCAGCGTGAGGCCCGCCACCGCCGTGGGCAGGGCGAACGGAAAATCCACCAGCGCATCGATCAGCCGGCGGCCGGGGAACTCATAACGCACCAGCACCCACGCCAGCAGCGTGCCGAAAATCGCATTGATGAAGGCGGCGACGAGGGACGCGCCGAAGGTAAGCTGATACGCGGCCAGCGCGCGGTCGGTCGTCGCCAGCTTCCAGAACTCGGGCCAGGAAAGCTGGAACACCCGGAGAAACAGGCCGGCGATGGGCACGAGCACCAGCACGCTCAGGTAAAAGAGCGTGAAGCCCATCGTCAGCCCGAATCCAGGCAGGACACGTTGTGTTTTAGCAGCCATTCGCCTTGCCGACCATAAGCCAGGCGAATTTGTTGGTCCATCGTCAAAAGCAGGGAGAACAAAGTCGCGCAAGCGTCCTCGCCGGTACTCATGCTAAGTTCCACCGCGAATCGGTACGAGGCGTTCGTTGATAGGGCACCGCCTTCCCTTCTCAATGCGCAGTTTTCGGATCGTGGTGGCTCCCCAGGAACCGGACGAACGCCGGGTCAGGGGACCCGGCTTGAGCCGGCGGAACGCTGCCCGTTGCAGGTGCTGCGCGCGGAGCGCCTGAAAAATTGATCGCCTCACCGGCTGCAGCCGTGACTCCATGCGGCGAGCCGTGCGGTTCAGGGGTTCAAGGCGCGAACTGCGGCTTGGGAGAATTCTCACCCGGTGGAGCGGGCCGGAAAGGCCTGATGTCCGACGGCGTCAGGGAATGCGACAACCCCTCAACGCACGCCCCTCCATGGCCGCCGCCTTCGCGTTGGGCGCTCCTCGTCTGTCGGGCGTTTGCCCTACAGCGTTGTCGGGCATTTTACGGGTTGTGCCGGTGCCGGAATTGGGCATTGAATCAGTTGTGTCTTTGGATTGGTCAACTGAGTGCGGCCAAGTGCTTCCTTCCCTGATGGGAGGCGGGAAACGTGGTCGGCTGTCTGGCTCCTTGGCAATGGCGGGCTCCCGACGTTGCGACGTTCGTCCGGCTCGAACCGGCGGCAGGCAGGCAAGTGCGCACAGTGCAGATGAATTGTCCGGGCTTATCCATCCGTCTAATCCAGAGCATTACACACAGATTGCCATCTCTTTGGCAGGCATGGTTGACCCCGTGTGCAACCGCTCTGTGCCAGAGCACCAGCAAGACCGGTCGGTTCTACGGTTGCCGCGCATTGTCCTCTGCAAAACTGAGACGCTGCTCATTTCCATGGCTCGGAAAGCAAATAACAAGAAGAAGGCCCAGGCCGCCAAGGAACCCGACCGCATTTGGATCAACGTCAAAGGCACGAATCCCATCGGGCCGTCCATCCGCAAGCAGCGGTTGCGGCAGCGCCTGACCCAAGACCAGCTCGCCGCGCAGTGCCAGGTGCGCGGCTTGAATCTCACGCGGGGCACGCTTGCCAAGATCGAGGCCCAGATCCGTCATCTCAAGGCCTGTGAACTGTACATCATCGCCAAGGTGATGGGCGTCTCCATGGAGCAGTTTTATCCCCCTGAATTCGGAGCGCTCCTCGCCTGACGGGCAGGAGCACCAACCTATGCCCAGCTCGCCCCGCCAAAAAAACCTAGCGAGCCACCTGGTGTACCTACGGGTCCGGCTGCGGGCCTGTGGCAGAAGGATGCACTGACCAGTTACACCTATCTCACGCCCGCGATCAAAGCCCAGCTCGGCTACGCGATGGACGAGGTGGCAGGTGATTTCATCGAGTTTCAAAACCGCCTGCACCCGGAAGAAAGGGACGGCGTCATCCATGTCCTGCACACGCAACTGGCAAAGGGTCATTTCGCACTGCCCGCCGGCTTCCGCCTGCGTCATCGCGATGGCTCGTACCGCTGGATTCACCCGGCGGGTGAAACCGCAGACCCGGGCCCGGACCAGCCCCAGATTAAGGTGACCGTCAGTGCCCTGCGGCAAAAAGCGGAGACCCACCTCCAGGCAAAGCCCGCGACCCTCCCGGCAGTTACCGTGACCGACCCGCGGCGCCTCCAGCACGAACTCGAAGTCCACCAGATCGAACTGGAGATGCAGAACAAAGAGCTGCGCGCGGCCCAGGTCCGGAGCACCGAGCATCTGGAGCGCTACACGGACCTCTACGACTTCGCACCGGTGGGCTACTTTACCTTCACCACCGATGGGACCGTCCGTGCGGTAAACCTACTCGGGGCCACGCTCGCGGGGCTGGAGCGCGGCCGGCTGGTGGGCCGGCGCTTCGGGCTGTTCGTGAACGAGGCCGACCGGGGCAAATTCAGCGACTTCCTAAAATGCGTTTTGACCAGCGAGGGGAAACAAAGTTGCGAAGTGCGGCTGGCACATGAAGGCACGGTGCCCCGGGACGTGAAAATTGATGGGTTGCGCTCAGTGGACGGGCAGGAATGCCACGCCGTGCTGATGGACGTCACCGAGCGAAACCAGCAGCAGGAGCTGCTGCTCACGGCCACGCGTTTCGCGCAGGCGACCATCGACGCCCTGGCGGCACACGTTTGCGTACTCGCCCAGGACGGCCTGATCCTCGCCACCAACGCCGCCTGGCGACGCTTTGCGGCGGCCAACCCTCCGGCCACGCTTGCGGTCCAGGTCGGGGCAAACTATCTCACCGTCTGCGCGCGGGCCGTGAGCGACGGGGACGAAGACGTTCAGAAGTTCCTGACCGGCCTGCAGGCGGTCCTGACCGGTGAAAGCGAGCAGTACACCTACGAATACGCCTGCCACTCGCCTACGGAGCAACGGTGGTTCATGGCGAATGTTACGCGGTTTCCCACCGGCGGTCCCGTACGCGTGGTGGTGGCGCACGAGAACATAACAGCGCGCAAACAGGCCGAAGCCGCGCTGGCCGAACAGGCGCGTTTCAGCCAGGCCGTGGTCGAATCCTCGCCGCTCGCCATCATCACTTACAAAGCTTCCGGAGCGGCGGTGTCGGTCAACCCGGCGAGCGAAGCCATCATCGGTGCGACCCATGCACAGTTGCTGGCGCAGGATTACCGGCAGCTTGCAAGCTGGCAACGTACTGGCTTGCTGGCGGCGGCGGAGCAGGTGCTGGCCACCGGCGTTCCCCAGGAACTGGAGATGCACACCGCCAGTTCGTTCGGCCGGGAGATGTGGCTGCATTGCCGGCTGGCGCGTTTTCTCCATGGAGATGAGCCGCACCTCCTGGGCTGCTTCACGGATATCTCCGCCCGCAAGCAAGCCGAAACAGCGCTCACCGAATCCCATGAGACGGTCAAGGCGATCTTTGAAGCAGCCGCCGACGGCTTCCTGCTCGCAGACATCGCGTCCAAAACGTTTGTCATGGCGAATACCGCCATGTGCCAGATGCTGGGTTACAGCCTGGAAGAAATGCTCAAACTGGGCGTGGCAGACATTCACCCCGCTGACGCGGTGTCCCAGAACCTGAAGGAATTTGAACTCCTGGCCCGGGGCAAGAGGAGCGTCGTGACCGATGTGCCCGTGAAGCGAAAGGATGGCACGGTTTTCTTCGTGGACATCAATGCGGCAGTCGTGATGACCGGGGGTCAAGCGTGTCTGCTGGGAATCTTCCGCGACATCACCGAACGCAAACGGGCTGAAACCAACGTGCGCCTGCAAGCCGCCGCCCTGCAAGCTGCCGCCAATGAGGTCATCATCACCGACCGTCACGGGCTCATCGAGTGGGTCAACCCGGCGTTCACCAAGACCACCGGCTACACCCTCGCCGAAGTGGTGGGCCAGAACCCGCGCGTGCTCAAATCCGGCCGGCATGACCTGGCCTTCTACAAAAACCTCTGGGCTACCGTCCTGCGTGGCGAGGTGTGGCGCGGTGAACTCATCAACCGGCGGAAAGACCAGAGTGAGTTCACCGAGGAAGCCATCATTACGCCGGTGAAGGATGAGCACGGGCAGATCACGCACTTCATCGCCATCAAGCAGGACATCACCGAGCGGAAACTGCTGGAGGCGAAGTTCCTCCGCGCGCAGCGGCTGGAAGGGCTGGGAGCGCTGGCGGGCGGCGTGGCCCATGACTTGAACAACGTGCTCGCCCCCATCCTCATGGCGGCGGAGTTCTTGAAGATGCAGGCCACGAACCCCAAAGCGCGGGAACTGCTGACCATGATCGAGGACAACTCGCAGCGTGGCGCGGGCATGGTCCGGCAGATTCTGGCTTATGCCCGCGGCTCCGCCAGCGAACGCATCGTGCTGCACCTGCAACATCTGGTGAAGGAACTCGGCAAGCTGTTGAAGGAGACCTTCCCGC
Organism: Pseudomonadota bacterium; assembly: GCA_009924135.1. Classification (GTDB taxonomy): domain Bacteria; phylum Verrucomicrobiota; class Verrucomicrobiia; order Limisphaerales; family SXTU01; genus SXTU01. The sequence goes on from RFSE01000003.1 coordinate 26,006, forward strand.
CCGCCATCCAGATCGAGCAGGAAATCGCCCGGGACTTGCAGCCCGTGCTGGGCGATGTCACGGGCCTCTATCAGGTCCTGCTCAATCTGTGCGTCAACGCCCGCGACGCCATGCCCCAGGGCGGCACGCTCACGCTCTCCGCCGCGAACCTCGACCTGGACGAAACCTACGCCCGCCAGAACCCAGACGTGTCTCCGGGTCCCTACGTGATGCTCACCGTGGCCGACACCGGCACGGGCATTGCTCCTGCGGTGCTAGAGAAAATGTTCGAACCGTTCTTTACCACCAAGGAAGCAGGCAAAGGGACCGGTCTCGGCCTGGTCACGGTGAAAGACATCGTGAAAGGCCACGATGGGTTCCTCCATGTGTACAGCGAGGTCGGCGTCGGCACGCAGTTCAAGATCTACCTCCCGGCAGTCAAGGACGACGGCAAGAAACCCGACACGACGCCCCTGGCGCTCCCGGCCGGCCACGGTGAAATGGTGCTGGTGGTGGACGACGAAGCCGCCGTGCGCGAAATCGTCAAGGCCACGCTGGAAAGCTACGGCTACCGCGTCGTGACGGCGGATGATGGCACGCAGGCCGTGGCACGGTTTGTGGAAAACATGAAAGACGTGCAGGTGCTCCTGACCGACATGCAGATGCCGCACATGGACGGCATGGCGACGATCCGCGCATTACGCAACATCCAGCCCAGCCTGCGGGTCATCGCGGCCTCCGGCCTCGCCACGCACCAGGCCGCGCTCAAGGCCGCCGGCCTTGAGGTGCAGGGCTTTGTCGGCAAGCCCTTCACCGCTGCCTCCTTGCTGCTGGCGCTGGAGGCCACGCTGCATCCGAAATGAATTTCGCTCGGTCAACGACGGCAAATCGTCGGCGCGAGGCGGCGGGAGTGCGCCGCGCCGTGCGCCGTAGCGGCAGGCATCCTGCCTGCCGTAGAGCCGGGGCTTCCAGCCCGGCGGACCAAGCCATCCCTGCATTTGAACGCTTCCTTTCAACACCACACCGTAAGACCCCACCCGCCAATCCGGGCGGCAAGATGCCTGCCGCCACAATAAGATGACGACCCGCCAACATGAAGGATTGGTCACTCAGAGTCTGTTGTCGCGAAAGGACATATGAGAAAGAATGCCAAGGTGCCTGCTGAAACTAAACAAGGTCAGGAAGCGCGCGCTTCTTTCGCGGTTGCCGTCAGAGAACGGCGCCATCGGCTGGGCCTCTCACAGGAGGAACTTGCCTGGCGCGCCGGCTTGCACCGCACGTACGTCACGGACATCGAGCGCGGTGCCCGCAACCTTTCGCTGAAGAGCATCGAACGTCTGGCCACCGCCTTGCAGGCTCCCATCGCGGAATTGTTTTCCCCGTCGTCACCGGCCAAACCCACGCGCGCCGCCCCGGCCGTGGACCCCATGAAGTGGCCCTGCGTGGACATCCTGCTCGTCGAGGACAACCCCGACGACGTCGAGCTGTCCTTGCAAGCCTTTCAGAAGGTCCGGATGCAAAACCGCATCCACACGTTGAAGGATGGCGAAGCCGCCCTGGATTTCTTGTTCCGGAAAAGTCTCCAGTCCCGCGACTGGCAGCCGGACCAGCCGCTGGTCGTGCTGTTGGATTTAAATCTGCCCAAACTGAGCGGCCTCGAAGTTCTGCGCCGGTTGCGCGGCGATTCCCGCACGATGCACCTCCCGGTGGTGGTGCTCACGGCATCCGACCGCAGCCGGGACGTTACCGAATGCCGCCAGCTGGGGTGCAGTTTTTACATCATCAAACCCCTTAACTGGGACAATTTCAGCAAGCTCACCCCCAATCTTCACTTGGACTGGTCGCTGGTGGGCCAGCCGGTTGCCAACCGCTAGCATCCCGCCGCCTGCTTCGCTCTATGACTCACTCCGGGGACCAGGAGAAGGCGGAGGACCGGGTGGCCGCTGAACTGGGCCAGATGTTTCTGGACGAGGCCCCGGACGCCATGATGGCCACGACGCTCGGGGGCAAGATCATCCTCTGGAACCGGGGTGCCGAAACCCTGTTTGGCTGCTCCAGTGCCGAGGCCGTGGGCCGGCAACTCAGCGAGGTCACCGTGCCGCCTGACCGGGCCGGGGAGGAGGAACGGCTCAGGCTGGAGACCCAATCCAAAGGGCTGATCACGTACGAAACCATCCGCCGCCGCCAGGACGGTTCCCTGGTTTATGTCAGCGTTTCCAGCAAGCTCGTGGCGGCCCCGGATGGCCTGACTCAATACCTTCTCCTGACCGAAAAGGACGTGACCCAGCTCAAGGTGCTGCAGGATGCCAAGCTGATTGAAGCCCGCTACCGCGACCTGCTCGAATCCGTGCCGGATGCCATTGTGATGGCCAACGTGACCGGACGCATCGTGCTGGCCAACGGCCAGGCGGAAACCCTGTTTGGCTACGGCCCCAAGGAACTGCTGGGCCAGCCGGTGGAAGTGCTGCTGCCCGGCCGGTTTCGCCGCACCCATGTCGGCCACCGCGGCGGGTACATGGCGCAACCCCGCACGCGCGCCATGGGTGCCGGTCTGGACTTGTACGGCGTCCGCAAGGACGGCTCGGAGTTCCCGGTCGAGATCAGCCTCAGCCCGCTGAAGATGGACACCGGCGTGCTCGTGATGAGCGCCATCCGCGACATTTCCGAGCGACGCAAGGCCGACCAGAAATTCCGCGCCCTCCTTGAATCCGCGCCCGACTCCATTGTCATCGTCAACCGCGCCGGGGTCATCGTCCTGGTCAATTCCCAGACCGAAAAAATCTTCGGCCACGGGCGCGATGAATTGCTGGGCCGGCCGATTGAAGTGCTCGTGCCCGAGCGGTTTCGCGGGAAGCATCCCGGCCACCATGCCGGGTTTTTCTCCACCCCGCGCACCCGCGCCATGGGCGCGGGGCTGGAGCTGTACGGCCTGCGCAAGGACGGCACGGAGTTTCCCGTCGAGATCAGTCTCAGCCCGTTGGAAACCGAGGAAGGCACGCTGGCCATGAGCGCCATCCGCGACATCACGGACCGGAAACAGGCCGAAAACGCCGTGCGCAAACTCAACGCCGAGCTGGAAGTCGCCAACCAGGAACTCGAGTCCTTCTCCTACTCCGTCTCGCACGATCTGCGCGCCCCGCTGCGGGGCATTGACGGGTTCAGCCGCACGCTGGCGGATGAATACGCCGACAAACTGGATGACCGGGGCCAGCACTACCTCCGCCGCATCCGCGCGGCCACGCAGCGCATGGGCCAGTTGATTGACGACCTGCTCGAACTGGCCCGGTTGACCCGCAGCGAGATGAAACGTGAAGTCGTGGATGTCAGCGCGCTGGCCCGCTCCCTTTTAGACGAACTGCGCCAGGGCCAGCCCGAACGCCAACTGGAATGCGTCATCGCCCCCGGGTTGACCGTCAGCGCCGATCCCACCCTCCTGCGCGTGCTGCTGCTGAACCTGCTGGGCAACGCGTGGAAATTCACCAGCCGCCAGTCCCGGCCGGTCATCGAAGTGGGTGCCGCGCCCCAGCACGGCTCGTCAGCTTTGTTCGTGCGCGACAACGGGGCGGGGTTTGACATGGCCTACGCCGACAAACTCTTCAGTCCCTTTCAACGGCTGCACCGGCAGCAGGAGTTCGAGGGCACCGGCATCGGGCTGGCCACCGTGCAACGGATCATCCACCGTCATGGCGGCCGGGTCTGGGCCGAGAGCCAGCCGGATCACGGTGCCACTTTTTATTTCACCCTGCCGGGCTAGGCACACCGCATGAACGAACGCCTGATTCTGCTGGTGGAGGACAACCCCGATGACGAGGAGCTGACCTGGATCGCGTTCCGCAAGTCGGGAATCGGCCATAACCTGGTCGTGGCCCGCGACGGAGCCGAGGCGCTCGAATACCTGCTCGGCTCGCGCCTGCTGACTGGCGAGACGCTGCCGGCCGTCATCCTTCTGGACCTAAAGCTGCCCAAAGTGGACGGCCTGGAAGTGCTGCGCCGGCTCCGGGCCGATGAGCGGACGCGCACCCTGCCCGTGGTCGTGTTAAGCACCTCCCGCGAGGAACAGGACATGGTCCGCAGTTATTCGCTGGGCGCCAGCAGTTACATCCGCAAACCCGTGGACTTCGACCGCTTCATCGAAGTCATGCAGCAGATTGCCCTTTACTGGCTGGGCATCAACGAACGGCCCGTTCTCCTGAATCGACCCGCATGAACACCCCGCTGCGCCTGCTCCTGGTGGAAGACTCCGACGACGACGCAAGGTTGATACTGGACGCCATCCGGAGCGGCGGCTACGAGCCCCGCTACGAGCGGGTGGAGACGGCGGTTGAGCTCGGCGAAGCCCTTTACCGGCAGCCGTGGGAAGTCATCCTGTCTGATTACCGGCTGCCCAGTTTCAACGGGCTCGCCGCGTTGAAACTCGTCCGCGGCCTGGGCAAGGACACCCCGTTCATCATCGTATCCGGCACCATCGGCGAGGAACTGGCCGTGGAGATGATGCTGGCCGGGGCGGATGACTACGTGATGAAGAACAACCTCGCCCGGCTCGGCCCGGCCATCCGCCGGGAACTGCGCGAGGCGGAGGACCGCCGCCTGCGGCGCGAGGCCGAAGCCGTGTTGCGGGAAAGCCAGCAACTGCTCGAAAAGGCCCAGCACATCGGCCAAATCGGCAGCTGGGTATCCGATCCCGACCTGACGGGCCGGCTGATCTGGTCCGCCCAGACGGCCCGCATCTTCGGCTTTGCGCCCGGCGAATTTGATGGCCGCGTCGAAAGCTTTTTTGCCCTGCTGCATCCGGATGACCGCGCCTGCGTGGCCCAGGCCGCCCAGGCGGCCTTCATCGCCGGCCTCCCTTACAATCTCGAGCACCGGATCGTGCGGCGGGATGGCCAGGTGCGCTGGGTCCACGAACAAGCCGACGTGGAACGCGACCCGGCCGGCCGGCCCCTGCGCATGGTCGGCGTGGTGCAGGACATCACCGACCGCAAACACCTGGAGGAACAGTTACGCCAGGCGCAAAAAATGGAGGCCATTGGCCAGCTCGCCGGCGGCATCGCCCACGACTTCAACAACCTCCTCACCGCCATCATGTGCAATGTGGAGCTCGTCCGCAGCATGGCCCCGGACGATCCAGTGCTGCCTGACTGCCACGCTGCCATTCTAGTCGCCACTGAACGGGCCCGTGACCTGGTGCGCCAGATTCTTGCCTTCAGCCGCCGGCAGGAACACCAGCGCCAGCCCATGCAGCTCCACGTGGTCATCAAAGAAGCCCTCAAGCTCCTCCGCGCCACCGTCCCGGCCGCCGTCGAGTTCCGGGCCAGCATCCCCCTCACCCCGACCGTGCTGGCCAACCCCTCGGAGATTCATCAGGTCACGCTGAACCTCTGCACCAACGCCTGGCACGCCCTGCAAGGCCGCGCGGGCACCATCCGCGTGGAACTGGCTGAAACTGAAGTAAGCCCGGACTTTGCCCGGCTCCATCCCGACCTGCGGCCCGGCCCCTACGTCAGCCTGACCGTGGCTGACAATGGTTGCGGCATGGACACGGCCACGCTGCAACACATCTTCGAACCCTTCTTCACCACCAAGCCTCTGGGCGAAGGGACGGGCCTGGGCCTGGCAGTCGTCCATGGCATCGTCAAAACCCACGACGGCGGCATCGTGGTGGAGAGCCAACCCGGCCAGGGCACCTCCTTCAGCCTGTACTTCCCCGTCTTTGAAGCCGAGGCCATGGCAGACCCAGCGCAACCGGCCCCGCTGCGGACCGGCAAGGATGAACGCGTGTTGTTTGTGGACGACGAAGAACCGCTCGCAAAACTGGGGCAGGTGCTGCTGTCGCGCCTCGGCTACCGCGCCACCACCCTGACCAGTCCGGTCGAGGCGCTCGCGCTGTTCGAACGCGACCCCCGCCAGTTCGATCTCGTGATCACGGATCTCAACATGCCCGGACTCAGCGGCCTTGAACTCGCCCGCAAACTGTTCGAACTCCGCCCCGGTCTGCCGATCATCCTCACGACGGGATTCAGCGCGACCCTGACGCTGGAATCGTTGCGTGAACAAGGCATCCGCGAATTGCTTCACAAGCCGTACGACCTGCGCGGCATCACGGAAGCCCTGCGGCGTTTGCTGGGCGAAGTGGCCGACCCCGGCCGTTGAAGTGCAGCCCGGCGGGTTACGCCGCGCGCGGGTGGCGGCAGGCATCCTGCCTGCCGTAGAGCCGGGGCTTCCAGCCCGGCGGGATTGAACGTCCCTCCTGCCGAGCACTTCCCTTCAACCCCGCGTCTCAAAACTCCGCACGTCGTTCCGGGCGGCAAGATGCGCGCCCTTTACGGCAGGCAGGATGCCTGCCGCCACGGACTACGCGCGGGCCGCGAGCTTCTTCTCCACCGGCACGCGGTCCAGGACCACGTACTTCGGCAGGCCGCCTTCACTGGGCGGATGCGCATCACCCTCGATCAACGGGCGGGCGTACTCGATGAACTTCTCGTTCGGCAGGAAACCGTCCTCGGTGATCCAGTCGCGCGGGAGGAAATGTTCCACGTTCGCAATGTCGTCGAGCGGCTGGATGTCCGTGGTCCACGTGTAAGGATGCGTGCCGGTGCGGACGATCTTCACCATGTAGCCGCTCTTGCCGCCCACGGCGGTGCGTACGGCCGTCTCGCCGCAGGCCACGGCCTCGGCCACGTCGGTGGCGCTGGCGTAATGGGCGGCCGCGCGCTGTGCGTAGCCGAGCTTCACGGTGCGGGTCTTGAGGTTGAGCTTGCCCTGCACGAGTTCCGCCAGCCGGTCGGCGGCTCCGCCGAGCACGGCGTGGCCGAAGGCGTCCACGCGGGACTTGTCCACGCCAATCTCTTCCCCGGCGGCGTTCTTCAAGCCCTCGCCCACCACGACGATGCAATACTTGAGGCTGCCCACGGTTTCCTTCAGGCGCGCGAGGAACTTCTCCTCTTCAAACGCAATTTCCGGCAGGAGGATGATGTGCGGGGCGTCCGTGGCCGAGCGCTTGGCCAGCACGGTGCCGGCGGCGATCCAGCCGGCGGCGCGGCCCATCACCTCGATGATGCAGCAGGAGCCGTCATCGGTGGCCATGGAGCCGACGTCGCACGCGACTTCCATGACGGTGGCCGCGTTGTACTTGATGACGGAGCCGTAGCCGTTGCAGTGGTCGGTGTGGGGCAGGTCGTTGTCGATCGTCTTGGGCACGCCGATGCACCGCATGTCCCAGCCGCGTTTCACGGCTTCCTGATGGATCTTGTTCGTCGTGTCCTGCGAATCGTTGCCGCCCGCGTAGAAGAAGTAACGGATGTTGTGCGCCTGGAAAACCTCGAACAGGCGGTCCATGTCCTTGGCGGCCTTCTCGGGCTTCTTCTTGAAATCGATCTTGTAACGGCACGTGCCCAGTGCGGCGGCGGGCGTGTGCTTGAGGCCCTCGATGGCCTTGGCCTTCTCCTCGTTCAGGTCGATGAGCGTCTCGTTGAGGATGCCCAGGATGCCGTTGAGGCCGCCGTAGATTTCCTCGATGCACTCGTGCCGGCCCGCCTCCTGAATGACGCCCGCAACGCTGGCGTTGATGACGGCGGTGGGGCCGCCGGACTGGGCGACGAGCAGATTGCCTGTGAGTTCAGCCATAAAACAAATGCACGCCGGGTCTGGTTCTGCCTGGGAATTCAGGAAGCGAAAGCCACCCGGCGCGAGCGGCGTGCACCCTGCCAATCCAAGCCGGTGGTGTCAAAGCGGAATTGGCCGATGCGGAGGTGGGCACCGCAGAGGCGGGAAGCGCGCAGAGGTAAAAGGAGGCGTTGGCAGGGACGGATTCCACTCCGTCCCTACCCGCGTGATGGATTGCGTGTTGAGAGAGAAGTGGCGTTTCCGTGGATAGTACGCGGCAACGCGGCGCTCATAGAGCGCCGCTACAGGGCTACAGACGTGGGCGTCCACGCTCCGGCGCACCTCAGCTCATCCGCATCGGCATCAACACGTAGTGGAACGGCGTGTTGACCTTCACGGAGCCGGGGCTCAGTTCGTCGGAGAGTTCGAGGAAAACCTCGTCGGTCTCGACGACCTTGAGCGGGTCCATCAGGTAGCCGGGATTGAAGGCGATGCTGATGTCCTTGCCCTTGTAGTTGATCGCCAGGGACTCACGCGCTTCACCGACATCGGCCGTGTTGGCCGTGATCGTGAGGTTGTTCTTCGTGAAGGCCAGCTTGACGGAATTGGACTTGTCGTTGGTCATCAGCTCCGCACGACGCAGGGCGCTGAGGAACTCCTCGCGCATGAGCGGGATGCGTTCCTTGGCTTCCTTGGGAATGACCTGTTGGTAATTTGGATAATTGCCTTCGACGAGCTTCGAGATGAGCAACACGGAGAACGCGCTCTCGTCCTTGAGGCGGAAGGAGACCTGGTTGTCGGTGAAGCGGATTTCCACTTCGCCCTTCGCCTGCAGAAGGCGGTTCAATTCGTTCACGGCCTTCGTGGGCACGATGATGTCGCCCTGGGCGGTCGAGCCGGCGGGTAGATCTTCTTCGGTCAAGGCCAGGCGGCGTCCATCGGTGGAAACCATCACGAGCTTCTCCGGCGTGAACTTCATGAACACGCCGTTGAGCACGTAGCGGGATTCATCGGTGGAGATGGCGATCGATGTCTTGCGGAGCATCGCCTTGAGCTTCTCCTGCGGCAGCGTGACGACGCCGGTTTCCTTGAACTTGGGCAGGGGCGGGAATTCGTCCGCCGCGAGACCATGCAGCTTGTAGAACGAAGCCCCGGCGCTGAGCTTGGTGATGTTCTTGTCGTCGGTATCGAGCTCGACCTCGCCCATGGGGAGTTCGCGCACGATGCTGAAGAGGCGCTTCACCGGGATGGTCGTGGCGCCGGCGTTCGTCACCTGGGCTTCCACGCCACAGGCGACGGTCACGTCCAGATCCGTGGCCGTGAGGAAGAGGCGGTTTTCTTCAGCGCGCACGTGCACGTTGGAAAGGATGGGAAGCGTGGTGCGGGAACCCACGACGTTCTGCACGGATTGCAGGCCAGCGATGAGCTGGTCTTTGGCGATGCTGAGTTTCATGCTTATAGACTGTAGAGTAATTAAGGAATCACTCACAGTATTAAGGGGTGTGAATAAGGAAAACAAGTCGCCGTGTCAAGGTAACATCAAGCACTTGGGTGATGTTTGTGGCAGGCCACAACCCATCGCGTACCGGCCGATAAGTCGGCTTACCCCGAGTTGTTGGGTCTTACCGGCCCACTATTCACACCTTGCTGGTCGCTCGTTGGGTGGGTTACTCAGAAACCGAAGCGCGATTTTGGGTTTGGTTGGGCTTGTCCGCGCCAGCGGGTTGCCGCACTCTATGGGCATGCGTTTCCCGTTGTTTTTGGTCCTCGTGCTGGTCTGCAGGTTTCTCCCCGGCCGGGGTGTCACTGCGGCTCCTGGCGTCATGACTGAGGAGTTTATTTTCGAAAAGGCCCCGTTTCCCCAGTGCCATGCGGGGACGGTGGTCGAGACCAAGGCCGGGCTGGTCGCGGCCTGGTTTGGGGGTACGCGGGAACAAAATCCGGACGTGGGCATCTGGTCGGCCCGGCTGGAAGGTGGGAAATGGACCGCTCCGGTCGAGGTGGCCAACGGCATTCAGGACGACCGCAAACGTTATCCCTGTTGGAATCCGGTGCTGTTTCAGCCCGCGAGCGGTCCTTTGTTGCTGTTTTACAAGGTCGGCCCCAGCCCGGATGCTTGGTGGGGCATGCTGCGCACCTCCACGGACGAAGGCAAAACCTGGAGCGAGGCGCGCCGGCTGCCTCCCGGCGTGCTCGGACCGATCAAAAACAAGCCGGTCCAGCTTGCCAACGGCGACATCCTCAGCCCGACCAGCAGCGAACACGCCGGCTGGCGGGTGCATTTCGAACGTTCCCGTGATCTGGGCCAGACGTGGGAAATCTCCGGCGCGGTGAACGATGGCAAGGAGTTCAGCGCCATCCAACCGAGCGTGCTGTTCCACACCCCGGACCGCCTACAGGCGGTCGGCCGCACCCGCAACGGCCGGATCTTCCAGGTGTGGTCCGAAGACGCCGGCCGGACCTGGGGCAAGATGAGTGCGACGACCCTGCCCAATCCCAACGCCGGCACCGACGCGGTCACCCTCCGCGACGGTCGGCAGCTGCTGGTTTACAACCACACGACCAAGGGCCGCAGCCCGTTGAACGTGGCGGTGTCGAAGGACGGTCAGGATTGGCAGGCCGCGCTCGTGCTGGAGAGCGAACCGGGCGAGTACAGCTACCCCGCTGTCATCCAGACCCGCGACGGGCTGGTCCACCTGGCCTACACGTGGAAGCGGCAGCGGATGAAGCACGTGATCCTGGACCCCGCGAAGCTGGAGCTGCGGCCGATGGCTGGGGGCTCGTGGCCGAAGTGAAGGTAGCGGTGGCTTGTGCTGGGGGTGGCACGCGCAGCTTGCCACTGCCCCCGGAGCGCGGCTGTGTCCCGCTCGGCGCGGGATCAGCCGCAGCAACGTTGGATTACCGAGGGGGTGGAATGCGTCAACGCCTCCGGCCAGGCGCAGCCGCTGCGGCTGGTCTCTGCGACACAGCCGCGTTCCGGAAGTTTTAGTCCTTCGGGGGCAGTGTCGAGATGCGCCCCTTCGTCTTCAGCTCTGTAAGTGAGGGTTGCCCGTTGCATTTGAAAATGCATAGGCTGGCGGCAGCGCATGAACATCCACGAGATCTACGGTCGCATCTCACCTTGGTTCCGGCGGCGTCGGCTGGCGCGCTTTCAGGCGATCCTCCAGCCCACCGAGCAGACGAGGATTCTGGACGTGGGTGGTTTACCCGCCTGCTGGCCGGAACCCGAGTGTCCGGCGCATGTTACCTGCATCAACCTTGATCGCGTCACTGGCTTTGTGGAGACGCCCCGCCGCCGGATGCTGCACGGGGATGGCTGCGCCCTGGCGTTTGGCGACCGGACTTTTGACATCGCGTTCTCAAACTCCGTCATCGAGCATCTGGGGACCTGGGAGAACCAGCAGAAATTTGCGGCGGAAGTTCGGCGTGTGGGCGGTCAGCTCTGGGTGCAGACCCCGGCCCGCTGGTTCTTCATTGAGCCGCATCTCATTGCCCCCTTCATCCACTATCTGCCCAAGTCCTGCCAGCGTCCCCTGCTGCGTTGGTTCACCGTCTGGGGCTGGCTCACCAAGCCCACACCGGCCCAGGTGGACGCCTTCCTGGCGGAAGTGCGGCTGCTAACCTTCACAGAAATGCAAAGGCTGTTTCCCGACTGCCGCATCGAACGCGAACGCTTCCTGTTCTGCTTCACGAAGTCCTATATAGCCGTGCGCGCGACGGGGCCGTCCTGACCGTGCGCAGCCGCACAGCGGGAACGAGAATTCAGCCGCCGGGTCTGGATAGTCGGGGTTCAATCCTTCAGGAGCAGCAATTCCTGCTTGATGCGGGAGAAACAGGTTTCAGCCGTGTAATTTTGGAGAAAATGGGTTCGCAGGGTTTCAGGTGGATTCTGGGTCAACTGGCGGCGCACGACTTCCGCAATGGCCGGGGGTGACTTGGGCGGCACCAGCCCGTCAAAGCCGGAAGGGAAAAAGGCGGGCAGTGTTCGCCAACGCGTCGTGACCACGTGCAGGCCTGCGGCCATGGCTTCCAGCAGCACGACCGGGAACCCTTCGGCGGCGTAGTATGTAGGAAAGCACAAGCCGTCGCTGGCCCGGAGCAAGGCGGTCTTGGCGTCGCCTTCGACGAAGCCCACGTAGCGGGCCATCGGCCCGGACATCAGGTCGGTCAGGTCCGGGGCTTTCAGTCGTTCCATCACCTCCGCCTGCTCGGCGTGGTTGGGAAAGCTGCCCGCAATCGTGAGGCGCACGCGCAGGGCGAGCCGGTCCGCAACCAGTTGCCGGTTGAGGATCGCCACGGCTTCCAGGGCATCAAAGAGCCCTTTTTCGCGGGTGCACAAGCTGAGGAAAAGCAGTTCAAAGACCGCCACTGACGGGGCTCCGGCGAGGGCCGGAGCTGATGGTGCGGAGCCCTGCGCCCGGCGGTCGATGGCGCGAGCGCGGCGAAGTGGCAGCAGGCTGGTGGTGAAGTCCGGGCACGGGTCGGGAATGCCGTTGGGGATCACGACAATGCGCCGGGAGGCGAGCCCCTCGGCATCGCGTCGGCCCCAGTCGCTTAAGACGAGGCTGAGGGCGGGCTCCCCCAGCAGCTGGTGGGTCAACCATCGTTGCCAGCGGGGAGCGTTACCCGACAGCCATTCGCCCAGCCCCGCCGCCTGCCACCAGTAAATCCGGTGCGCAAAGAATGGCCGGCACAAAATCATGACGAGCCAGTCCCGCACGATGGCGGAAAATTTGGCCGGGGCCGGGACGTAAATCAGGCAGGAGGCCCCCGTTCGCCAGTGCAGCCGGATGGCTTCGGCGCAGTAACCCAGCAGCCGCCCGAGCTTACCCCAGCGTGGCCGGCCGATGTCTGCCGCGTCCCGGGAGAGCCGGGCGTTGACGTGGTAGCACGAAAAATCCCCCCCCTTGACCGGAGCCGGTCCCTTCAGCCGCGCGTCGCCGCCCAGTTCAGCGAGGAGCTGTTGGACCATGTAGCTCTGACCGTGGTGGGGTGGCGGAATGTGGGCGAAAAGCAGGACCTTCATTCAGTGCACACCCAGTACGGACCGATAGACCTTCACCGTTTCCGTTGCGCAGGTGGTCCACGAAAACTTCCGCGCCTGCGCCGGCCCGGCCCGGACGAAAGCCTCGCGCGTCGTGCCGTTGCGGGCACACTCCCGCAGGGCGGCGAGATAGCTGGGGGCGTCCAGGTCGCACCACCAGGCGGCCTCGCCGCCCACTTCCGGCAGGCTGGCGACGCGGGAACAAATGACGGGGCAGCCGCGGCCCATCGCTTCCAGCACGGGCAGACCGAACCCCTCGTATTTGCTTGGGAACACCAGCGCCAGTGCCTGCCGGTACAATTGCGCCAGTTCGGCGTCCGGCACATGGCCGAGGAAGTGCCAGTCCGCCGGAGGCGGGCCTTCGTCCGGCACGCCAGCCCAGCGGGTGCCGGCGATGAGCAGCGGGGGCAGCGGCTGGCCGGCCGCGGCCGCGTTGTTCCAGACCACCCGCAGCAGGGCGAGGTTCTTGCCGGGTTCGAGCGAGCCCACAAACAGGAAGAATTCGCCCGGCACCGGAGCCGTGACCGGGGCCGGTCCGGTCCCTTCCTCCACGCCGTCCCAGCCGAGCAGGACCGGCGTCAGACGGGAGGCGGGGAGTCCCAGCAGGGCCATCGCCTCGTCCGCTGAGAACTGGCTGATGGTGAGGATGTGATCGGCTGCATGAAGCTGGCGGAGCTGGCGCAGCGCGGAATGGCGTTGCCACCGGCGGAACCGCTCCGGGTGACGCACCATGGCGAGGTCGTAAAGAGTGACCAGGTTTTTGATGCCCCGGGGAGCGTTTAAGGTGAAAACCGATGTCACGTGCAGCAAGTCCGCCTCCGCTCGCCGCAACGCCTGCGGGGCGACCCACCGGGCCCATACCAGTTCGCGGTAGGCCGTTTTCAGCGCGCGTTGTGGCTGCGCGTAGGATCGGTTTTCAACTTCCCACGCCAGGGGGTGCCAGTGGCAATCCCCCGGCTTGGTCTCCTGCAGGCCGCGCACCAAGCCGCGAACATATCGCGCCACTCCCGCCTGGGCGACGTAGAGGGGATTGGTGTCGAGAGCTACGCGCATGGTTATTTCGCGGGGGCCGGCAGGGCGGGGCGCAGCGGCACCGGGCGTACGGTCGGGGGCGCGTGAATGCCGCCGTTGAGGGAGAGGCTCAAACCCACCACGCCGGTGAACACCATCAGGTCGAGGTCGAACTGGCCGTAGAATACCAGGTAAAACACCAGCCGGGCCGTGAAGTAGGCGATCAGGAAGGTGTTCACGCGCTGCATCGACGCGGGGCCGTACAGGTAGTTGCGTCGCAGCACGCGCCAGCCGGCGATGATGAAGGCGGTGAAGGCCAGCGTGCCCGGCAGGCCGAAGGGAACGAGCAAGGTCAGCAGGCCGTTGTGATAATTGCCGCTGACCAGGGTGTCTTCATAGGCCGTGAACAACCCCTTGCGGATCGCTTCCTGCATGAGGCTGTATTCCGTGCCGCTGAACGTGTAGCCCTTGCCCACCCAGAGATACTGGGGGATTTCCGGCACGACCACCCGCCACATTTGCAGCCGCCAGTCCAGCGTGCCCGCCGCATCCTGCTGGGCCGCCGGATGCACGTTGGTCGGGAGAAAACTCAGACTGCGTTGCACTGACAGCGGCAGCCGTTCCGCAAAACCCACCAAAAAGGCCCCCATTATGAGGCCACCCAGGGCCACCACGAAAAACCAGCGCGTCCGGAACAGGCGCTCAAACCAGAACTGCGTCACAAACAGGATGCCGAACAAGATGATGGAGGACCGGAAACCGCCCAGCAGGCCCACCATGAAGAGCGAGAGGAACAGGATCAACCGCCATAGCCGGCGCGGGTCCAGCATCCCGCGGATGCCGTAACGCAGCAACATGAACCAGTAGCCGGCCTGGGCCATCCACGCCATGCCCGTGAACCGCCGCAGCGTGTCCGCCGACATGGCTTGGTTAAACGCCAGGTCGGTCGGGAAGAACAGGAACAACCAGTAGAACGCCCGCCCGCCTGCGAACGCCAGGTCGCTGAAAATCGCCGTCATGCCGGAAAGGAAAAACAGGCCGGCAAACCACGTTGCCTGCCGGGGTGGCACCGCGCGCGCCGTCAGGGCGAAGTAGCCGATGATTGCGCCGAACAGGGACAAATAGCGTTTCGCGCCCCACATTTCCGACCCCAACGCCCGGGACCCGACCCCGCGTGTGATCGCCGTCCCCACCACCACTGCTGCCAGCAGCAGGAGCGGGATGGCCACCCCCCGCACCCAGATGAAGTCCGACTGGTGACGCATGGTCCGGCTCGTGATGGCAATGCCCAGGCTTAAACCGGCCAGCAAAATCCAGGCGGACGGCTGGCCGGGCAGGAAGGGGATCACCACGACCGCGTTCCAAAAACCGATCACCAACGCATGATGCCAGCGCAACAGCAGCGGCACGCACAAGGTAAACACCACCAACCCCACCCCGATGAGGCTGGTGGGTGACATGGGCGTCGCCAGCATCAGCCCCAGCCAGATGCTCAACGGCGCGATCAGCGCATAAACGAGCAGGCGGCCTAAATTATTGGCACTGGCATCCATCGCGCACTACAGCAGAAGGGATGGTCGGGCGGGCTGCAAACATATTTTCCAGCCCCGGCGGCGGACTTCATCCACCGGAAAGGCTGGCGGGGGCCGGCCCGAACTTTTGGTCCGCAGAGCGGATGAGGATAAATCAAACATCATGTCCTCCTCGTGGCGGCCCGGAGAATTTCCTGATAAACGGTCACCGTCTGCCGGGCGACGGCGGCCGGTTCGAAGGTTGCCCGGGCGTGGATCTGGGCGGCCCGGGCGGTTTCCCAAGCTGGTACGCCCAGGGATTTCAACTGCGCGGCCAGGGCCGTCGCATCATCGCCGGGGAAAAGTCCGCCCCACTGGCCAGCGGCCAGCAGGCGCGGAATCCCCGCCGCGTTTGCGCCCAGCACCCGGCGTCCGGCGGCCATGCCTTGGATGAGCGAGAGCGGGGCGGTTTCCTCCCGGGAGGGCAGGACCACCACGTTGGCCCACGTGTAATGATCGAGCAGCTCCGCGCGGCTTACCAGCCCCGTCAGCCGGACCCGGTCGTTGAGGCCATCGGTGGCGATGACGTGGTTCAGTTGCTCCGCTACGCCAGGGGCTGGCTGGCCCACGAGACGGCATTCAAAAGGAACCTCCGCCGTCGCCAACTGGGCGCACGCGCGCACGAGCAGGGCCTGGTTTTTCCGCGCCGAAACCGTTCCCACACACAAGATGCGCAGCCCCGTACGTTCCGCCGGCGGGAGCGTGAAAAACTCCGGGTCAATCGGGTTCGGCACCGGCCAGAGCCGTGCCTGGGTCCAGCCGGCGAGCCAGTCATCCACGTACGGCGAGATCGAAATGATGTTGGTCGCACGCGCGGCCGCGCGCCGGTGCAGCCGGTCGCGGATGATGCCAGCGAACGTCTCCGGGTGCAGGCGCGCGAGGCCTTTGGTCTCCCGCGCCACCAAGCCATGCAGTGTGATCACATGCGCCCGCCGGCCCGCGGTCGCCGCCAGCAGATATTCGGAGCTGGGCTGGCCGTGGACCACGTCCGGCCGCAACCGCTCCACCATGGCCCGCAAGCGGCGCACTTCGTTCCAGTAGAGCGTGGCGGTCTTGCCGTGCGGTTTACAGGGCAGGTAATGGCGCGTCACCGCGCCGCGTTGCTCCGTTTGGGCGTGCTTCAGACCGTCCACCAGCGTCACCGCGTCCACTTGCAGGTCCGGCAGCGGTTCGTAGGCCCGCAGCAGGGTTTCCGAGACCTTGGGCACGCCGGAGGAGGCCGGCTGGCCCGGCGGTGGCAGCAGGCTGAGATACGCGATCTTCAAGCGCCGGCCTTTCGCGCATGGACAAAGACGCATGCCCCCGCCCTGGGCGGCGTGGCGGCGAGTGAATCGGAAACGGTGCCAGCCAGGCGACGCATTTGGGCCTCCCGCCAGGCGACGGAACGGCGGCGCTCCATAAATTGAAACGCCGGCGACACGAGCCACCGGTATTGCGCGGTGAACGAGTCCGGCTGATAGCTGAGCTGCTGCTCGATGATGAAACCCGCCGCCTGGACATGTTGCAACAACTCCGGCTCGGTTGGCTCCTGCCGGTGGCCAAAGCGGTCGAGCCAGCTGCGGGCATCGGCCGCGCCGGTCAGCGACCGCAAATGCGTGCTAAACGAGCCGAGCGTCATCGTGAACACCAGCCGCCCGCCGGGCTGCAACACGCGGTGCATCTCCCGCAGCCACGCGTCCAGATCGGGCAGATGTTCGCCCACGGAGTTCGAGACGCACGTGGCGTAAGCCTCGGCGGGCAGGGGCAACTGCCCGGCATCGGCCCGCACATTCACCGCCGCAGGACAGACCCGCGCCCGCACGCGCAAAGATTCCTCGTCGAAGTCCACCCCGGTGGCGTCCGCCGGCCAGCCCGCCAGCAGGCCGAAACAGCCATCTCCGCAGCCCAGATCCAGCACCGGTCGTCGCACCAGTCCCGCGTGCCGGCGGAACAAGGTGACTTCCTGGGCTCGCCAGAAGGAATGGGCGAGCGTGGTAAACTCCGGCCACCAAACATCACCGAACTGGCGCAGGGGAACCGCCGTCTCCGCCTGCACGCCTGCACCGGCCGTGACGGCACGTCGGGCTCCCCGGCGTCGTTCCCGCAGCCGGAGCCAGAGCGCGT
Source organism: Pseudomonadota bacterium (assembly GCA_009924135.1). Classification (GTDB taxonomy): domain Bacteria; phylum Verrucomicrobiota; class Verrucomicrobiia; order Limisphaerales; family SXTU01; genus SXTU01. Next base: position 43,316 of record RFSE01000003.1, read on the forward strand.
CAACCTGCGCCAGCACGCGGAGGGGCATCATGCGAGCAGGCCTTCGAAGCGCAGCAGGTCGGCGAGCCCTTCGCGGAGCTGCACCTGGGGTTGCCAGCCGGTGAGCTGCCTCAGCCGTGCGATGTCGGCCCGCTGCACCAGCTTGTCCACGGGGCGCACCCGGGCGGGATCATGGGTCACGCGCAGCGACCGGCCCAGCAGTTCGCCCAGCAGCACCACCAGTTCGTCCACCGACGCATCCACTCCCGTGCCGATGTTCACGGTGCGTTCGCGTTCCGGGGGCAGGTCGGATAGCCGGATCAGGGCCTCGGCCGTGTCGCGGGTGTGGATGTAATCGCGGCGCGTGTTCGTGGTGCCCAGGCGCAGTTCGTTGCCCCGGCGGAGCTGGTCGAGAATCTCCGGGATGATGTGGCGGTTGGTTTCGCGCGGGCCGTAATTGTTGAAGAAGCGGCAGACCGTCACCCGCGGGCCGGGGCGGGTCGCGCGCCACCGGGCAAGCTCCTCGGCGAAGACCTTGCTCCAGCCATAGATGTCCACCGGCGCCACGCGGGCCGATTCAGCCAGCGCATCCGGCGCGTCCGCGTAGATCGCGCCCGTCGAGGCGGTCAGGAAATGATGCGTGCCGGCGGCAATGGCCGCATCCAGTACGTTCTGGGTGGCCTCGACGTTCACGCGCAGGGCCAGCGCGGGGTCGGCGTTGCACTCGGGGATGTAATGAATCGCCGCAAGGTGAAATACGTTTTGCGGCCGCAGCCCGGCGAAGGCCCGGCGGGTGGCGGCGGAGTCGGTCAGGTCCGCTTCGATCACGCGCACCGCGGCGAGGTCCGCCAGGCGCGGTGCGACCCGGCGACGGCTGTCAACGATCACGACTTCGCGCCCGCGGGCGCTCAGTTGCCGCACGAGTTCGTTGCCGATGAAACCGAGTCCGCCGGTAATAAGATCCATGTCAGCCGGAGATGCCGCGTTTTAGGTCGCGCAATGCTAGGAAAACCCGCAGCGGCCAGCAAGCCTGTTGCGCCAGCGCCCCTTCCGGCCACCAATAGAGCGGCCGCCTGGCCGGCCTGATGGCCCGCCACAACGGCCCCGCAATGCGTGGCGTGAGACAGTGGAAATCCTTTTCCACCTGCCCATCCGAGAAGGGAATGCCGCCCCACGTCACGGCTTCGGAGCGGGTGGGGTGGCGGTAGAATTCGAGGTAAACCGTCCGGACAACCGCCAGCCACTCGCCGGGTGCGCCGGGTGGCCGGGGCATGACTTCCAGGCAGCATTCCGCGAATTTCAGTACAGCGGCTTGCAGGGTGGCGACGCCCCACGTCAGGGCACGTTCGTTGCGCGCTTCGCGCAGCTCGGGCACCCAGCGGCCTGACTCTTCGCGGTAGCCCATCACGGAGCCGTGATCGGCGGAGAGGAAGATTTCCCAGAGTGCGTGGTTCAACTGGCGCACGCCGTGGCCTTGCCCGGGCCGCTGGTTCCAGTAACCCAGCATCGAACCGTCGGAGTCCGGCACGTCGGGCACGAGGCCGAAGTAAAAGCCCTGAAGTGGTGCTTGGTGCCCGCCGGCGGCGAGCACCCGCGCGAGGCTGCGTTGCAGGTTGCCATGCCAGCCGATGTCCACCATCGCCCACGGGATGCCGTCAAACAGGCCTTGCTGCCGCAGATAGGCAATGGCCCGATCGCGCACCGCGCCTGCGTCTACCGCCGCCGCCGGGTGCCACGCCTGCCGCGAGCCGTACAGGTAGCGGCAGTCAATGCTGAAGCCCCACGTCGAAGCGAGCCGTTCCACCACCCGCAGCGGCAACTGGCCGTCACGCGCCACGAAATAGAGCCGCCGCAAACCCCGCGCCTGCGCCTCGGTCAGGCACCAATGCACGAACCCGAGGACCAACGGCCCGACAATGTCGCAGCCCGTGTCCCAGATCATGCGCTGGGCCGGGTCCGAGTTGGGATTTGCGAGCCGGGCCCGGCGCATCGCCCCGGCCAGGAGCGAACGCCAGTTTTCCGCTGCCGGCGGCCCGCTGGCGAGCCGCTCATAACGGTTCAGCGTCGCGTCGTGGAATCGTTCGGTGCGGATGCCGTGCGTGCGGGGCATGCGTTCATCGGCGTGCTCATGGTCGCCGATGTGCAGCCAGCTCGTGATGGGGTTGGCCGCCTGCGCGCGGGCGTGGGTGAACAAATCGCCCCGGTGCTTCGAGGCCCGGCATTCGCCAGAGACAAAAATCCGGTCGCCGTCGTGGAAGCAGCCTTCGCGCCGCAGCACCTCCTCAATAAACGCGCCCGGCAGGTACATGTCAGAAAGAAACCAGATGGCGTCCGCTTCCGTCCGGGCGGCGGTCACCCGGGCCCCCATGGCGGGTACGGCCTTGAGCGAGCGGGATTCGAGCGCCAGTTCGCGTTGCGATGCCTCGGTACGGGTGGCGTCATCCCAGCCCAGTGCGGGGGCGAGGGCGGCATAGATTTCAGCGAGGGTCACTTCGCCCCCGGGGATTAGCTGGCGGGCGGCGAGTTCCGCTTCTTCACGCCGCCGGGCGAACACCTCCGGCGTGACGGACGACAGCTGATGGGCGGCCAGCTCCGTACCGAGCTGGAAAAACACGTCGCGCGGACGCGCCTGCACGCGCACGAGCAGGGTGTCGAACACGTCGAAGGAAACGACGCGCATCAGGCGGGCGTGCGGGCGACGCCCAGCAGGTTGAGCGAGAGCGGCACGGCGCGGCCCTGCTGCGGGCCCAGTTCCGCCATCACTTCCAGCCGCCGCCACAGGCGGAAGAAGCGGAAGGCCCACCAGTGCCGCGCGCCGCCGGACAGCGGCAGCCACCAGTTCGCCGGGCGCGTGTGAAACTCGGTTTCGCCGACGCGGATGTCGGTGAAACCGGCATGGTGCAGCAGGAAATCGAGGCTGCATGCAGTGAAGCTGGCGTGGTGCGTCCAGTCGTTGTGCCGCCAGTGGGAGGCGAGGGCGGCGCTGGCGTTGGGGACGGTGCAGACCAGGGTGCCACCCGGCGCGAGCGCGCCGGCCAGGGCAGCGGTGAAGGGCAGTTGCACGTCGTGGGGGACGTGTTCAATCACGTCGAGACAGAGCAGCAGTTGAAATTGCCCGGCCCGTCGCTCCAAAAACGCGATCGTGTCCCCGGCCAGTTCGACGGACAGTCCTTTCTTCGTACAGGACCCGGCCTGGCCCGCATCGCTTTCCACGCCAGAGCAGCGGGTGAAACCGAGTTCCTTCAATGCCGCCAGGGCATAACCACCGCCGCAGCCGACGTCGAGGATGGCGGCGGCCTTGTCCCCGGGCAGATGCGGTCCGAGCAGGCGGCGGTAAAACGCGCTCATCTCCGCCTGATGCTCCGGGGTCTCGGGATGCCAGCGGCGGTAGTAGTGGGCGTAGTCAAGCTTCACGGATGCGCTGCCAGAGTTCACGGATGCGGCGTGGGGCGAAGGGTAGGAGCAGGGCTCGTAATTGCAAGCGCGCGCACGGCCGCAGGGGCGCGAAGAGCCACGAGGTGGCCACGGCGCTGCCCACGTAGCCAATGAGCGCGCTGGCCGCCGCCCCCACCGGACCGAAACGGGGCAACGCCCAGAGGCCGAGCGTGATGTTGATGGCGATGCCGAGCAGGGCCGAGGGCACGTGGTAGCGGGTTTGCTTCTCCAACAGCATCCACTGCGCCCGGGCCGCCCCGTTGAAGGTGACCGGCGCGGTCAACGCGAGGACGAGCAACACCGGCACGGCAGCGCGGTATTTTTCCCCGAACAGCAGGGGAATAAACCACGGCCCGCCCACGACCGCCCCCAGTGCGATCAACCAGCCCAGCCCGGTCAGGGCGTCGAAGAGCCGTTGCATCCGCTCTGCATGGGCGGAACCTTCCGCCTGGCCGCGCACCAGCAGCGGATAGAGCGCGGTCACGATCAGTCCCGGCAGCACCAGCCACTGTTCGGCCAGCCGCGCTGCGGCGAAGTAAACCCCGGCGGCCCCGTCGCCGAGGAGGGCGCGCACCATCACCTGTTCCACCCGCAGGTAAGCCGCGACCAGCAGGGCGGCACCGAGCAACGGGGCGGATTCCCGCACCAGCGCGCGCGCCGTGCGGGGACAGAACCGCCACGCGAGCAGGTGGCCGCCGGTGAGCTGATACGTGATGGCCAGCGCCAGCGCGGCGAAGGCCAGATCCAGGCCGAGCGCGGCGGCGAACCAGGGCAACGGTGCATTAATCTGTACCAGCCAGAGTTTTATGGCGGCGCCGATCACGGCGGCCCCGCCCCGCGCGCGGGCCGACAGTGCGGCGCGCGTTTCCTTCTGAAACCAGAGGTCGGTGGCTTCCAGCGCCTGTGGCACGAAGCCCAGTGCGATCAGCAGCGCCAGTTCCGCCAGCGCCGGACCATCCCGCTGGCCCAGCGTCGCCAGGCCGACCGCCAGCAGCGCCAGCAGGCTGCCGCCCAGCCGCAGCCCGGCGGCGGTACCCAGCAAGAGGTCCGCATCCTGCGACCGGCGTACGAGTTCACGGACCACGATGCCTTCGAGGCCCAGCGTGGCGAACGCGGTGAACAGCGCGGCCAGGCTCGCCGCATAGTTCAGCCGGCCGAAGGCTTCCACCCCGAGGTGGCGCGCGACGATGCCGAGCACCACGAAGGAGAGCACCAGCCGCCATACCCGGTCGGCAAACAGCCACGCCAGGTTCGTGCGGACGGTGGGTGTGGGACTGGCGGTGCTCATGTGGCGCGCGGGGAATTCACAGCGCGGCCGCCAGTTGGGGCAGGCGTGCGGCCCAGGTGTGGGCGGCCAGCACGCGTTGCCGGCCGGCGGCTCCGACCTGTGCGGCGCGGGCGGGTTGATGTTGCAGTTCACGCAGCAGCAGCGCGGCTTCCTCGAGCGAGTGATAAGTCAGCACTTCGCGACCGATGTCGAGTGCGGCGGCCACATCGGCGTTGTGCTCCGTCAGGTAACAGCAGCCGTGGCCGGGAAATTCGAGGTCACGGAGCTTGAGGTAACTTAGATGCCGGCCGTGCGCGTCCAGGGCCTGGTTCAATCCCAGTACAACCTGACAGCCCCGCAGATACGCCGGCAGTTCTTCATCGGGCAGCGGGCCTTGGGCGTGCGCGTGGACCAGCGGCCAGTGCGGCTGCCGGCGCAGATGATCACCCAGTCCGTGAAAGCGCATCGCCTGACGCGCGGCCTCCCCGGCCGGTTCCGCGTCCCAGCCGGGACCGCGAAGTTCCAGCGGTACGCCGGCGGCCAGCAGTTGGCCGAGCTGCGCCACGCGCGGGCCGGTCGGCATGCCGATGAAGGCGACCGGGCGTGACACTGGTCCGCCGTGACAATCGGGCAGATGGACCGGATTGAAGGCGTAGGGCAGGCAAGCGTAGGGCACGCCCAGCCCGCGATAGTCGGGAATGGCCGCGTGCTCAACAAACCAGTTGAGCGAAACGACGCGGGCCAGCGGCGCCACCTCATCAAAACGATACGTGCTGTCGCAGAAGAAATTGACCCAGGGCACGCCCGCCGCGACGACGCGGCGCACGACGTCCGGGTCGAGGTCCCGCGCGAAGCAGTAGGAGATGACCGCGTCCAGGCCGTGCGTAGCGCGGGTGCGCAGGATTTGTTCGGCCAGCTGCTCGCTGGTACGGGCGCAGGCATCGGCGCGATCCGCCGCCGGGTCGGAAGCCGGGCGTCGGGCCCAGGTCCAGTCCAGCCCGACCGGCGTGGTCAGCCGGTCCACCACCGCGCGCAAACCGTCGTAGAAATGACGTTGCCACAGCGACCGGTAATGGCCCGAAGGCGCGTGACAGTACGCCACGACACAGAACACATGGCGGAGAGGCGTCATGCTGCGAAGAGGTAAACGAGTGGGCAGGCGATGGGCTTGACGCCGGAAAACCCGGGGGAAGACCAGCTAGAACAATGGTGGCAAATGTCTGGCGGCAAGCAGCGTACCGGAATTCGTTGGCGTTCTCCCTCACCCCGGCCCTCTCCCGCTGGGAGAGGGAGAAACTTCGGCCGCCTTCGTCCAGTCGTTGCCTGTTGCCAACCGAGCCGGGCGAGGTGGCTCCCTCTCCCAGCGGGAGAGGGCCGGGGTGAGGGAGAGAGCGACCATTGGTTCGTTGTGAGGAAGCAACCAGAACCTTGCCGCCATCGGCCTAAAACTGACGGCTGCGTCACGACGAGAGCGTTGGAAACGGCCATGCGCTTCAATCCACAAACGCTGCCTCGTTCGAGACGAGCAGGATGTGCGCGAGCTTTTCCCACGGCGTCAGATTCTTCAGGGACTCGTTGCTCTGGCGGGTGAAGTCCGCCTTGGCGTCCCACGCGGTTTCGTAGCCGGGCGGGAGCTGCTTGGAGCGCTTCACTCCGTCGGTGAGCTTGAGCTTGGGGGCCCAGTTGAAGCTGTCGCTGTTGTCATCCGCGCGGCACTCGACGACGAAGTCCAGCGTGTCGCCGGCTTGCACCGCAAGGTCGGCGGCCTTGAGTTCCGCCGAACCGCTTTTCGCCGTCGCCTCGCCCACGAGCCCGGTGCGGCTGCTGACGATGCGCGCCAGCACGCCGTCGCCTTCCTTGGCCGGATGCGTGACTGTGCCCGATACCGACACGGTACCATCGCGCGGGGCGACCCAGCGGCGGATGGCCGCATGCGCGACGTCCCGTCCCGGATGACCGCCTTCCGCGCGGATCAGGACATGGCCCAACTGCTTGTCCGGGAAATCACGACCCACCTGCCACTGGCCGCCGGTGAAGAAGGCAAACGGCGTAAAACTCTTCACGCGCTTCGTGGCGGGGTCGAACTCGCCGTAGCCATAATGCCAGCCGCTGTTCGGCGCGGACTCGTCCAGGCCCTCGCTGGGCGCGGCGAGAAAGGCCTTCGCCATCGTGACTTCGTCCGCTGCGGGACGCCGTTGGTAAATCGTCTCGTAGAGGAAGCGGATGCGGGCTTCGTCGTTGGTGAACTTCTTAAAGTCATCGCGCCCAGCAAGCGCCTGCGCCTGCTGGAGGACGAACGGCGCGTTCAACATGAAGAGCGCCTGCTGCGGCACGGTGGTGAGGAAGCGCTGCGACGCGCTCACATCGGGACTTGCGAAGTCAAACGTGCGGAACATCGCCGGGAGGTTTTGCCGGTCGATGTAACCATACACCGTGCGCCGACCGCTGAACGGCTGCGCCGTGAGTTCCACGGGCAGGCCGCCGGTGGCGAGGTCGAGCTTGCCGGACGCGAGCAACAGTGAATCACGGAACTGCTCGAAGTCGAAGCGTTGGCGGTTGAACTTCCAGAGCTGCGTGTTCGCCGGGTCCGCCTTCACGCACTCGGCGCGGTCATCGCTCGCCTGCTGGTAGGTGGCGGAAAGCATGATCAGCCGATGAAGGGTCTTGATACTCCAGGGTTTGACGGAAGACGGCTCCCCCCTGGACGCCAGACCCAAGACCCCATCCCCGCGCACGAAGTGCGCCGCCAGCCAGTCGAGCAGCTCGGGGTGCGTGGGTGGGTCGGTGCGGACGCCGAAGTCGCTCGGAGTACGGACGAGGCCCGCGCCGAAGTGCCAGGCCCAGACACGGTTCACGATCACGCGGGCGGTGAGCGGGTTGTCCTTGTTCGCGATGGCCCGGGCCATTTCGAGCCGGCCGCTGGACTTCGCCGGGAACGGTTCGGTCTTGGTGAGCGAGGCGACCTGCAGGAACGCGCGGTCCACCTCGGGGCCGTGATTGGCGGGGTTGCCGCGCAGAAACACATACGGGCGCGTGGGCGCATCGCGGTCCACCAGGGCCATCGCGCGGGGCGGCGCGCCGGGATGCGTGGCGTCCACTTCATCCACTTTGGCTTTGAGCTGGCGCAGGCGCGGGCGGGCGTCCTCGAGCAACGTGTCGTTCTCGGGCGCAGGCAGGTTCGGCGCGGCGTCCGGAGCGCGCAGGGCGAGGCGCAGGACCTCCTTCTCCTTGTCCGCGTGCGGCGTGGCGGCGTCGGCGTCAGTGAGCAGCTTGCCGTAACGCTCCGCGACTTCCTTGATGGTCTTGGGCGGCGTCTTGAACGCGGCGGCCACGGCGGGGTGGGTGCCGGCTGGGACAGATACTTTCACCGCTTCGTCGGCGAACTTGTCGTCCGGCAACTTCGCGTACGTGTTCCAGAGCGACCAGACCGGGTCAGGCGTGGCGGACTTGGTAGTCTTGCTGAGATAGTCCTGCCAACGGCTCACCACCGCCGGGACGAGCTTGCGCTCTTGGAAATACTTGTCCCGGTTCTGCCGCGTCGCCGTGGCGGAGGCGCGGGCCACCTTCGGGTCCACTTCGTCGGCGGCGAGCAGGTAATCGGCGGTGCGCTTGCGCAGGATGGCGAACTGCTTGTCGAGCTGTTCGACGCGGTGCTGCTCCAGTTCGGCCTCGCGCTTCTTTTTCTCCACGAGATAGGCCGCGTGCTGCACCGCATCAGGTTGCAGACCGAGCAAGGGCTTCTCCGCCGGCTCCTGGCTGGAGGCGAAGACGCCGTAGAGCCCGTAATACTCGCGGGTAGAGACCGGGTCGTATTTGTGGTCGTGGCAGCGGGCGCACTGGGCCGTCAGCCCCATCGTGCCGCGCGTCACCACGTCGATGCGGTCGTCGATGATGTCGGCGGTGTTGTTTAGGAAGCGGCGGCCAAGTGTGAGAAAACCGAGGGCGGCGAGGGAGTCCTGATGAGGTTCAAGGGTGGAGGTTTCAGGTTTCAAGCTGGCCTGGCCGGTTGCACTCGAACCACCGGCACCAACTTTGAACTTTGAACTTTGAACTTTGGACTCTTCCAAAACCCGGTCCGCTGCAATTTGTTCGATAAGGAACCGGTCGTACGGCGTGTCGTGGTTGAAGCTGTTGATGACGTAGTCGCGGTAGGTGTAGCTGAAGGCGAAGCGCCGTTGCTCGTCGCCGGCGAGGTAGCCCTTCGTGTCGGCGTAACGCGCGACATCGAGCCAGTGCCGGCCCCAGCGTTCACCGTAACGCGGCGAGGCGAGCAGGCGGTCAACGAGACTGGCGGTGGCCGTTTGGCGATTGCCGGTCTGGCACGCCCGCTCGAACGCCTCGACCTCGGCCATCGACGGCGGGAGGCCGTGGAGGTCGAGTGTCATGCGGCGGATGAGCGTACGTGGATCAGCGGGCGGGGAGAGGGTCCAGCCTTTGGGGGCGAGCTTGGCTAAAACGAACGCGTCGATGGGAGAGTATTCAGTTTTCAGTGCGTCAGTATTCAGTGGCTTCGCCTTGCCGGGAGCGCTCTTGGCTGAGGACTGATTGCTGAACACTGAATACTGAATACTTGGAACTTTGGGCTCCTTCACCGGCTGAAACGCCCAGTGGTTCTTCACCACGGTCGGATCGGAGAGCGGCGGGCCGGAGGGCTTGCCGGTGCGGGGGTCGGGCGCGCCCATGCGGACCCATTCTTCGAAGAGGGCGATCTGGGCGGCGGAGAGTTTCTTCCCCTTGGGCGGCATCTCCAGGTCCTTCTCCGTATAACGGATGGACCGGATGAGCAGGGACTTGTCGGGGTCGCCGGGGACGATGGCGGGGCCGTGCTCGCCGCCCTTGCTCCAGCCGTCGCGGGTGTTGAGTGCAAGGCCGCCCTTGGGTTTGTCCGGCGCACTGCCGTCGTGGCACTTGAGGCACTGCTCGATGAGCAGCGGGCGGATCTTGTTCTCGAAGAAGTCGTGGCCGGCCGCGGCATCGGCCGCGTGCGCCCGGAGGGCAAACACGCCGGCGAGCAGGGCGAGACGAAGGGGGGAAGTCGGGTGGTTCATGGCCTGGAGGGCGGCGGATTAGTAATCAGTGTTCAGTATTCAGTGTTCAGTGATGGGTGGTCGGGTTGATCAGGGCCGGTCAGCGACAAACTGAACACTGAATACTGAATACTGAACACTTCAGCTATTCGGTTTCTTTCATTTCCACCCCATCTTCTGTCCTGCTCTCCGAGCCACTCACCAGCACCACAAACTCCCCTTTCAGCGAGCGTTTGGCCACGAGCGTGATCAGCTCCGCCGGGGTGCCGCGCAGGAATTCCTCGAACTTCTTCGTCAGTTCGCGGGCCAGCACGAGGGTGCGACCGGGGAAGACTTCGTTCAGCTCGCCCAGCAGTTTCTCGATGCGATAGGGCGACTCGTACAGGGCGAGCGTGCCGGCGAAGGTCTTCAAGGCTTCGAGCGCCTTGCGCCGCTGGCCGGACTTGTGCGGCAGGAAGCCGATGAAATGAAACTCGTCCGTCGGCAGGCCGCTGGCCGTCAACGCCGCGACGAGCGCGCACGCGCCGGGCACGGACTCCACGCGCCGGCCGGCCGCCACCGCCGCCCGCACGACGCGTTCGCCGGGGTCGCTGACGCCCGGCGTGCCGGCATCCGTGACGAGCGCGACCTTCTCGCCGCGCTTGAGCCGTTCGAGGATTTCCTCGGACCGCTTCGCCTCGTTGAACTGGAAGTAGCTCAACATCGGTTTGGAAATCTCGAAGTGTTTGAGCAACTGCCCCGTGCGCCGCGTATCTTCGGCGGCGATCACGTCGCACTCGCGCAGCGTGCGCAACGCGCGGAGCGTGATGTCCTCCAGATTGCCGATCGGCGTGGCAACGAGATACAGCGTGCCGGGTGTGAGCGGCGGGAGCACCCGCGCGGGCCCGGACGCAACCGTGGGGACGTCCGCGCTCACAGGAGGTGGCCGAGCTTTTCGCGCTTCGTTTTCAGGTAGCGCTCGTTGTGCGGGTTGGGCTTCACGCGGATGGGCAATTGCTCGACAACTTGCAGGCCGTAGCCTTCGAGGCCGACGATCTTCTTCGGGTTGTTCGTGAGCAGGCGGATGGTCTTGAGGCCGAGGTCGCAGAGGATTTGCGCGCCCAGGCCGTATTCGCGGAGGTCCATGCCGAAGCCAAGCTTCTGGTTCGCCTCGACGGTATCCAGGCCCTTCTCCTGGAGCTTGTAGGCCTGAATCTTCGGCCCCAGCCCGATGCCCCGGCCTTCCTGCCGCATGTAGAGGATCACGCCGCGTCCGGCATCGCTGACCTGTTTCATGGCCTGCTGGAGCTGCGGCCCGCAATCGCACCGGCGCGAGCCGAAGACATCGCCGGTGAGGCATTCGCTATGGACGCGCACGAGGACGTTCTTGTGGCCGGCCACATCGCCCTTCACGAGCGCGACGTGGTGCTGGCCGTCCGTGTGCGAGCGGTAAAGGTGCAGGTCGAAGTCGCCGTAGTCGGTCGGCATCTTCACGACTTCAATGCGCTCGACGAGTTTTTCGCGGGAACGCCGGTAGCAGATGAGGTCGGCAATCGAGCAGATCTTCAGCTTGTGCTTGCGCGCAAACTTACGCAGCGCCGGCAGCCGCGCCATGGTGCCGTCGTCGGACATGATTTCGCAGATCACGCCGATGGGCCGGGTGCCGGCGAGCCGCACGAGGTCCACGGCCGCCTCCGTGTGGCCGGCGCGCTGGAGCACGCCGCCGGGCTTGGCGCGGAGCGGGAAGACGTGGCCGGGTTGCACGAGGTCATCGGGCATGGCCGTGGGGGCGGCCATGAGCTGGATGGTCCGGGCACGGTCGGCGGCGCTGATGCCGGTGGTGATGCCGCTGGCGGCATCGACACTGACCTGGAAGTCGGTTTTGAAGGTCTCGCGGTTCTGCGTGACCATGCGTTCGATGCCGAGCTGCTTGAGCCGTTCGCCGGTCGTGGGCACGCAGATGAGGCCGCGCCCGAAGCGCGCCATGAAGTTCACGGCCGCCGGGGTGGCGTGTTCGGCCGCCATCACGAGGTCGCCCTCGTTTTCGCGGTCCGCGTCGTCCACGACAATGACCATGCGTCCGCGCCGCAAATCGGCCAGCGCGGCCTCGATGGTATCAAACTCCGCTTTCATCGTCCGGCGAATGTATGCGGGGGCGGGCGGCTTGCAAATGCGTAATCCGGGGGAAGGCATCGTAGCGCGGGCAGCTCTGCCCGCGCTACGCCGGTTCGCTTTGTTCGCGGGCCACCTCATTCCCCGACTATTCCACCCGGCTGCTGCGTCAGGGACTTCACCGATGAAGACAATTTTTGCCGCGCTGGGAATCCTGGCGCTTGCCTCCCTGCCGCTGGCCGGCGCGACGCCCACGCCCAAACCCGGTGCGCCCGAACGGCTCGCCGTCATTCTCCAGGAGATGAAATCGCCCGACCGCGAGGTGCGGCTCAAGGCCGTCGGGCGGCTCGTGCATTTCGAGGGCGGCCAGGAGCAGGCTTTGCCGGCCTTCAATGCCTTGCGTGACGCCATGCGCGATTCCGAGGCGGACATCCGGGCCGTGGTTTGCACGGCGATGGGCAACTTCCACGAAAAAGCCAAGCCCGCCATCCCCGACCTCACACGACTGCTGCGCGACCCCGACAAGGAAGTGCGGCAATGCGCCGTGCGGGCGTTGGGCCGCGTGGGTCGGGATGCCATGGTCGCTTTTCCCGAGATGGCCCACAGCACGCAAGACCTCGACCCCGTGGTGCGCGTGGTGGCCCACGCTGCGATGATCCGGGTCGGCGCGCCGGTGAAGGAACACCTGCCGGCGATCCTCAAGGGCCTCGACGACGCCTCGCCGCTGGTGCGCTACAAGTCCGCCCACTGCCTAGAACCCCTCGGCGAAGTGGCCGCGCCAGGCGTCGCGAAGCTCGGCACCCTGCTGACTGACCCGGACGAGAAGGTCCGTCACTACAGCGCCCGTGCGCTCGTGAATCTCGGCGAGACGGCCCGGCCCGCGCTGGCCGCCCTCAAGGCCGCGCGCGAACTGGAGAAGGAACCCGGCAACCGCGGTCTCATGGACGCTGCAATCCGCAAGCTGACCCCGTGAGGCGCAGAGCGGGGTACCGCAGGCAAGCACGCCTGCGATACCACCACAGCAGCCGGATGCGGACGTGGGAGTCCGCGCTCCTTGACACTGCGGAGCCGGACTAACACTTGTCCCGCCCGCCCTCTCTGCTACCGTCACGCCAATGTTACGCCGGTTTCTCATCTTGTCGGTCGTGGTCGTGTCCGTTGTCGTCGCGCACGGAGCGGAGCGGGTCTTTGATTTTGCGCAGATGCCCGAAGGCAAGCCGCCGGAAGGTTTCTTTAACGTGCTGACGGGCATTGCCAAGCCGGGCGACTGGAAGGTGGTGCCGGGGGACGCGCCGACGGCCTTCAAACCGCTGGTACCTGGTGCTCCCGCCACCAGCAAGGTCAACGTGCTCGCCCAGCTCTCGACCGACGCCACGGACGAACGTTTTCCCACGCTGATCTTCGACGGGGATGTGTACGACAATTTCACCTTCACCACGAAGATCAAATGTGTGGCCGGCAAAGCCGAACAGATGGCGGGCGTGGTCTTCCGCTATCAGGATCCCAAGAACTACTACTACGTCCGCGCCAGCGCCTTGGGAAACAACGTGCGTTTCTTCAAGGTCGTCAACGGCCTGCGCGGCGATCCGATTGGCACGGAATTGCCCGTGCCGGCCGGGGTCTGGCACGAACTGACCGTCGAGTGCAAGGGCAACCAGATCCACTTCCTCTTCAATGGCAAGGAAGTGGTCCCGACCCTGACCGACAACTCGTTTGCCTTCGGCAAGATCGGGTTTTGGACCAAGTCGGACTCGGTCAGTCAATTCACCGATGCCAAGATCATCTACATTCCCCGCGAGACGCTGGCCAAGGCGATGGTCCGGGAAATCTTTGAGCAGCGTTCCAGCATCGTTGAGGTGGTCATTTTCATGAAGGACCGCACCAGTTCCGAGGTCCGGGTGGTGGCTTGTCACGGCGACAAGTTCGTCGGCCAGGCAGGCGGCCAGGTGGAAAAGGACGTCATCGCCAAGGACGTCATCTACTCCGGCCAGGACCCGTCCACCGGAGTGATGCTGGTGACGATGCCGCTGCACGACCGCAACGGCGAGCCGGTGGCCGCCGTGCGGGTGGAGTTGAAGGCCTTCAAGGGCCAGACAGACAAGAACGCCATCCTGCGCGCCACCCCGCTTGTGAAACAAATGGAACAGCGCTTCAAGGAGGCCAAGGACCTCGTCGAATGAGCACGCCGGCGACCTTCACCGGCAGCAGTCCGGACGAGGTGACCGCGTTTCTCGCCGACCAGCGCCAGCGCCTCAAGCCGTTCCGCCGGGTCCTGGTCGCTGCCGACCGCACGCGCGTGCTGGATGTGAACCGGAACGAGGTGGTGTTCCCCGGAGTGACCTTTGGCCATCCTTTGCTGGAGGCCGTCCTGCGGGCGGCGGGTGCGTCCTTCGACCCGGCGAACTTCCACACGCCTCCCACTGGACAGTCAACGCGTGAGTTCGGCTGTACGGCGCGTTATCCGTGGGCGCACGACCGGATTCTCTGATCTGCGCCATCGTTGTTGGTGCGGACGGTCACGGCGTTCGGGCTCAAGACGTGCCCACTGGCAAGCAGTTCAAGCCCTTGCCGGACCGCCGTTTCACTTCACCTCTACCACCAAGTCAGGCCGCGCTTGCTTTAACCTCTCGACGCCCGCCGGAGTGACTTTTTTCAGGGCGCTGAGGTGGAGCCGCTTGAGGGACTTGGCGGCGGCGAGGGCTTGCAGGCCTTCGTCGTCCACCTGGGCACTGCCGAGCTTGAACTCCTCGAGCAGTGGCAATTGCGCGACCAGCTTCAGCGCGTCGTTGCCCACGGTGGGGGCGTAGGAGACGTCCAGCTTGCGGAGCGTGGCGATCTTCGCGGCGTGGGCGAGGCCGGCGGACGTGGCCTGGTTGTCGAGCAGGGTGAGGTCTTCGAGCGGGAGTTTCGTCAACGCGGCGACGGCCTCGCCGGAACTGGCCTTGTCCGCACTGCCCATGCCGCAACGCTTGAGCCGGGTTTGTTTCGCAAGGCTGGCGGCCCCGGCGTCGGTGAACCGGCTGTGGGCAAACCAGAGGCGGTCGGAAATGGGCACCTCCGCAATCGCCTGCAGCCCGGCGTCGTTCAACGGGGTGAAGTGGAAGTTCACGTTCTCCAGCTTGTGCAGGGCCTTGAGATGCGCAAAGCCGGTGCCGGTGCACTGGGTGGAGGCCAGCCCCAGAAACCGCAGTTCGGTCAGGCCGGCGAGGTGTTTCAGGGCGTCGTCCTTGACGGGGGTGAGCGTGAGATTGAGTTCCCGCAGGCCGGTCAGCTTCGCGAGGTGCTGCAAGCCGTCGCCTTGGATGGCGCAGTTCGCGAGGTCAATCTTGCGCAGGGTGGTGACGCCGGCGAGGCGTTTCAACCAGTCGTCCGTCACGCGCTCGTTGCGGCCGCCTTTGCCTTTCAGTGGATTGTTGCCGTTGTAGAGGTCGATCGCGGTGGGCACCTCAAAAATTTCCATGCCGGTGTCGCCAGTAGCGAGGTAGAGCCACTGCGGCGCGCTGGGCGTGCAGACGAGCTGGCCGCCGAGTTCCTTGATTTCCGCTTCCAGTGCGAGCGTCTGCGGCCGGGCTTGGGCGGCCCGCTCGATTTCGGGCAGGAAGGCCGTGAGCCGGCGTTGCAAGTTCGGGTCTGACACCTTGGCGATCAGCGCGGAGCGGTTCACGGCTTCGCCGGGTGAAAGGATTTGCTTCAGCAAGGCCTTGTCCGCCGGAGCGGTTTTCAACTGGGCCAGTACGCCATCGAGATACTGTTTCATCGCGGGCTCGATTTTCTCGAAGCCTACGGCGGACGGCGGCTGGCCGAGCGCGAGCCGCATCGCGTTGTGCATCAGGTATTTTCCGCTCTCGGGCTTGAGGTGGATCTCGTCGCGATACAGGTCCACGACTTTCTGGACCGGGGCCTTACCGGCGGCGATGTCCTCGGCGATTTGGGCGAGGAGGTTCTGTGCGAGCGTCTGCCGCAGCTCGCGTCCGGGATGCTGGCGGCGCAGTTCGGCGAGCAGGGCGCGGAAGTAGGCGGGACTGTGCTCCATCGCGTTCGGGGCGGTGTAGCTGGCGAATTCGTCCGCGCGTAGTACCTCCTTGGCCCAGCCGGAGTGAATGACGAACACCGCCCGGGGCTGCAGTTTCATCCAGGCACCGATGGTCTCGACATCCTGCGCCAGCGTGGAGCCGTAATGGGGCTGCACGGAGATGACGTCGTATTGTTTGTCGCGCAGGGCGGTGGGCCAGAGCGTGGAGTTCGTGACGCAGGGCTTGCCCGGGTGTTCGTAAACGTGGCGCAGATGCGTGCCACAATCCACATGCCACTGCACGTCACCCGACAACCGGGACGGCACGGTGTCCCACGTCAGCGAGTTGCCAATCAGGTAGAAGCTGGCCTTGGGTGGTTCCTGCGTTAGCCCGTCGGCGGGGGTGGTGATCGCGAGCAGCGTGAGCAGCAGCCAGGTCTTGATGAAGTGCGTCATGTGATGTCCCGGCTACTTTCGGCAAGGGAGTTCCGAAGTCGAATTGATTTTTCAGACAACATCCTTCTCCCACAGGTGATGCCCCCACGTCCCGTAGTCGCAGGCTTCAGCCTGCGCATCAGCCATGCCAGACCGCGGCAACCTGAAGGTTGCGGCTACGGAGGCGCGCACTGCACCCGATCCCATACTATGCGGAATGCAACCGCGATCCCCTGCTCAAAGGGATTTCAGGAACTTCACGAGGGCCGCGCGGTCGGCGGCGGACAGCGCGCGGAAGGCCTCCTTGGATCTCTCACCTTCGCCACCGTGCCAGAGGATGGCTTCTTCCAAGGTGCGGGCGCGACCGTCGTGCAGATAGGCCTCACCACCGCTGACGCCCGCCGTGAGGCCGATGCTCCACAGCGGTGGTGTGCGCCACTCGGCCCCCGAGGCACGGTGCTCGCCCAGGTTGTCCGCCAGCGCGGGCCCCAGATCGTGCAGGAGCAGATCGGTGTAGGGGTGGATGGTCTGGTTGCGCAGCTCGGCGAAGGGATGGTAGGCGCTGGTGGTGAGCGTGGCGGTGTGGCAGGCGGTGCAGTTCGCCTGCGCGAAGAGCTGTTCACCGCGCAGTGCTTCCGCGTTGGTCAAATCGCGGCGGGCGCTGACGCCCAGGGTGCTGATGTAGCGCGTGAGGTTCGCCAAATCGGTGGGTGACAGCTCGGGCTTTTCAGGTTGGGCCGCCCCATCGGGCTTGGGGAACACGTCCGAGGTCACGCCCATGTCGCTGTTGAACGCGCCGGCAATCTGATGCCGCACGGTGGCCTGCCCGGCCTTGTAACCGAAGCGGCCGAGGCGCGGCTGGCCGGTCTCGGGATCGCGGATGATTTGCGTGCGGCCCCGGATGCCGTCCTTGTTCGCGTCGTCAGGATCGGCGAGGGCAAGGATGGTTTCCTCGCTGACAGCTTCCAGCAATCCCAGGCCGACGAGCTGGGGCGTAAGGCGGACGGAGAAGAATTCAGGCGTTGCACCCTTGAATACGTAGGCGGGCTTGCGCAGCGTATAGGGCGTACCGTCGGCATACTTCCCCTCGACGGAGGTCCAGTTCGCGAGCGCGACGCGGGCCTCGGGTTCGCCGCGGGTGGACTGCGGTTGCAGCGCGCCGCCGAGCTGCGGATGTGGCGTGCCGTTCCCGTCCGCACCGAGTTTCACGACGGTCTGGTACATCGGAGCGCCCACCTCCGGCGGCAGGGCGCGTCCGTTGTGGGCGTGGCACGCGATGCAACTGCGTGCGACGAAGCCCGGCCCGAGCTTGCCGGCGTGTTCGGCAAAGGCCGGGTTGCCGCCCTCGGAATGTTTTCCGTCGCCAAAGTCTGTGTGATGTAGCCGGCGGCCCAGCATGAAGGGCTGCACGCTGAGGGGCGCGATGTTTCCGGCCAACTGCTTGAAGCGCTCCTTCGGCTCGTTGGAATATTGATACGGCAGGGTTGTCCCGCCGCCGAGCCACGCGGTCTCCGGCAGCGGGAAGGAATCCAGCAACTCGCCCCGGCCTTCCCACGGCACGAGGCCGCGCCCGACGACGTAGAGCACCGTGGTGCCGTAGTAGTTCTTGCGCCCGTTCTTCGGCGCTTTGAGGAACTGGCTGATCTCCATCTCGATGCGGTCTCCCGGCTTCAAGGGCCGGCGCTCGGCGGCGTTGGCCGTGATCCGGGCGGAATAGAGATTCGAACCGATGAGCGGCGCGGAGTGGTTGAAGTGATATTCGGCGACGGTGTTGATGCCCCGGAAGAACGCCCGGAACTCCGGTGCGCCCAGCGCCGTCTGCGTGGCGAAGTTCACCGTCACGTCCTTCCCGCCCTTCGCCACATGGTCCAGAACTTCGACGGTGATCGTGCGCTCCTCCCAGTAGAAGCTCAGGTAGTGATCATAGGAGTGAAACTTCGCCTCGCGCGCGTGGCGGTCCCGCGCCCGGTCGGCGAAGCGCGTGATGAGCGCATCTGGCGTGTCCTCGGTGGTGGCAGGCTCTAGCTTCGTGGTGGCGTCGAAGAGCGGGACGATTTCCGGTCGCGTGCCTTTGGCGGGCGGTGGCCCGGCCACGGCGGTAAACGACAGGGAGCACGCGAGGAGCAGGAGGAGTCTGGTGGTCATGGAGAAAATTGACTTTCGGCGTTGTGGACATGAAATGTCCCCACGATGAAAACAGCCACAGTGCACGATTTGCGGAACAAGTTTCCCATGCTCGAAGCGTGGCTGCGGGACGGCGAGGATGTGTGCATCGAAGCTCGCCGAGGCCGAGGGATTGAAAGTCGTGGCGTGAAACGGCGTGCATGGAGGTGGTGAGCTGGATCACGGTTTGCCCTGCTCGTAGAACTCGCGGATTTCTTCCGGGCTCATCGCGCGTCCCAGCACGGCGAATTCATCCATGCTGGCCGCCAGGTTGCGCAGCGTCGGGCCACGCCCGTTGCCCAGGTCCGCTGAATCGATGTGCAAAGCGGGCGGGCGGAACGACGCCCCGCTGCCGATGAGCCGGCCGTTGCCGTAGTGTCGGATGGTCGAACCGTCGAAGGTCGTCGCGAGCAGGAGCCACTGGTGAAAGCGCTCCGGCACGACGAACGGATCGCTGTTCACCGCTTCCCAGTCCAGGCGGGTGCGCCCCAGGTCACGCGCAATTTCCAGGCGCAACTGCCCGGAGGAAGTCACCAGCCATTGCACCGCGCCGATTTGTTCCACGTCGGCCGCCAGCAACGCGTTGAGGCCATGGTGTAACGACTCCACCCGCACCCAGGCGAGCAACGTCACCTCGGACAGCGGCACGGCCAGCGTGAGCCGCACCCGGTCACCTTCGCCGCGATAATCCAGCGCGCTTTTGCCCGGCCAGCGGCCGGTGCCCCACGTCGCACCGACGATGCTGCCGTGCGATTCGGTGGACACACCGACCACGTAATTGGTGAGCGTCCGTTCCGCCGGGGACCGGGTTTCAAACCGATAGTGCGCCAGCACCGAACGGTCCGGGATGACTGCCCGGTCGCCCACGAGCGTTTCGCCCGACCAACGCCGGCTGGCTTCGCGCCACGCGGCTAGGCGTGCCTCGGCTTCGTTCACGCTTCGTTGGGTCAGCTCGGGTTCACCGAGAAACGCCTGGCGGTCCGCTGGCAAGGCCCGCCCCACGCCACCGGCCAGTTGCCATGCCTCACCAATGGTCAATACGCGCGCCGTCGGACCTGATCCCCGCACCTCCACCTTGCCGTTGAAGACGTGGACTTCGGTGGCTGCGCCCGCAACCTTCAGCCCGAAATCCGTCCCCAAATCCACCACCTGCAAGGCGGTTGAACCCACGGTGAAACCATGTGCCTGCGGGGGCACATGCGCGCTGATTTTACCGGCAACGAGAAAGGCCTCCTTCGCCGAAACGAGCCGCAACTCCGCCGGGCCTTCCACCACCACGCGCGCACCGTGGTAGAACTCCACGAGGGCGGCTCCGGCTTTCAACCGCAGCGTCCCCGGTGGGAGCGCGGCTCCTACCGTCCGCTCGTCCGTGGCGTTCGCCCATTGCGCACCCACGGTGCGCGACAGGACGGCGATGCCGCCGTGGCCTGGTTCGCCAGACTGATTACCCCGCCAGACCACAGCCAGCAGCACGAACGCGGCCGCCGCCGCCAGCGGTACCGCCCAGCGCCACCACGTGACCGGGACAACCTTGGGCTCCGGTGCTGGCGCGGCCTGGCCCAGCCATTCCAAATGGGCGGCCTCCGGCAGCAGCCCGTGCACGGCCGTTTGTTCCCAAAATTGCTGGCGCGCCGCAGCATCGCTGGCCAGTGCCGCGCTCAACGCGTCGGCTTCGGTGGCGGAGAGGCGGCCTTCGAGATGGGCGTCAATGAGGCGGGCGAGTTCCCTCGGGTTCATGCTCCGCCTTTCGCCAGTTGTGCCTGCACACACTCGCGCAGGACCACCCGGGCCTTGGCCAGCGCGACGCGCACGGCGGGCTCCTTCCAGGCCAGACGGATGGCGATCTCCTGCGACGCCAACTCGCCGTGGTAACGCAGCCAGACCAGCTCCTTCGCACGCGGGGCGAGCTTGCCCAGACACGCGCGCAACGCCCCGAGCCGGGCTTGGAAGTAGGTGTCATCGGGAGCGTCCTCGCACAAGGCCGCCAACGCCGCCTCGCTCAAGCCGGGGGACGCCGCCTTGCGCCTCGCCTCGAAGAGTTTCAGCCGCGCGATGGAACACGCCCACGCGACGAAGTTGGTACCTTCACGAAAGTCCGCCGCGCGTCGCGTGATGACCAGGAAGGTTTCCTGCAACACATCGTCTGCATCCGCGAAGCCCGGCTGCAGCGAGAGGATGAACGCCTTGACGATGCCCTGATGCCTCACGAACAACTGCTGCACCCGCAGGGTGCTGTCGTTGTCGGCGGGGCCATCGCCCGCTGAACTGGGTCGGTCATTCATCATCTTCTGCGGATGATGTAAACCGGGGGCGAAATGTTACCAATCAAGTTTCCGCGCCCACCGGGATGGTGGTGCGCCTTATGGCGTGCGGCGATGGAATCACTGCTTTCCCTTGGCGGCGGCGCCGCCGCTGCGGAATTTGAACTTCCGACGTGATTCAAGCCGTCGCCCGCACTCCGCGTTCGCATAAAGCGGTGATTCCATCACCGCACGCCATAGGAGCGTAAGGGTGATCCAACACTAGGGCGGTGAACGACAGGAAGCACGCGAGGAGCAGGAGGAGTCTGGTGGTCATGGAGAAAATTGACTTTCGACGTTGTGGACATAAAATGTCCCCACGATGAAAACAGCCACAGTGCGCGATTTGCGGAACAACTTTCCCATGCTCGAAGCGTGGCTGCGGGACGGCGAGGACGTGTGCATCGAGAAACGCGGCGAGCCCGTCGCCATGCTCACTGCTTTGCGGCGCAAGCGGCCGGTGCGCGTAACGAATCCAGACTTCGCGGCCCGCCGCAAGGCCATCTGGGGGGACCGGGTGTTCAGCGACGCTGAAGTGCAGTCGATGCGTGCGGCCGAACTGGAAGGCGAGGAGGGATGAACTGTTTTCCGGACACGTCGTTTCTCTGCTCGGTCTATCGCACGCAGGTTCACTCTCCGAAAGCGGACGCCTTCATGGCGGCACGCACCGGCACGCTGCCTGTGTCCACCTTCCTGCTGCTGGAATTCCGGCAATCCGTGCGGCTCCAAGTGCGGTTGCACGGGGCGGACAAAACTAAAGGCTTCGGCAAAGCCGAGGCGACGCAGATGCTGCGGGACCTCGAATCCGACCTGCGGACGAAGGTGCTGGAAGTCGTGCCGGTGGACTGGTCGGTGGTCCATCAGCGCGCCGAGGAACTGAGCGTGCGCCACACCGAGCAGCGGGGACACCAGCTCGCGGACATCATCCATGTGGCGACAGCGCTGCACCTGGGCAAGATAGACTTCCTCACCTTCGACGCCAACCAGAAGCGGCTCGCCGAGGCCGAGGGGTTGAAAGTCGTGGTGTGAGGCCATGATTTGAACCCCTCGCCTGAAACGCTGACCCGGCGGTTCGGCCTATGGAGTGCGGCGATGGAATCGCCGCTTTCCCTTGGCGGCGGAGCCGCCGCTGCGGAATTTGAACATACGCTGCGCTGTGATGAAAGCTGCCGGCCGCGCTCCGCGCTCGAATAAAGGGGTGATTCCATCACCGCACTCCATAGGAGCGTAAGGCGATCCGCTGTCCTACTGCTATCGCAGCCGGGGCTGGACTCCCAGGGTGCCGCGGAGGGTGGCGAGGTATTCGGGGGCGTTGGCCCGGCGCAGTTCCGCCCAGGCGAGATCCAGCCGGTCGCGGATGTTGAGCTGGGCGGCGACGACCCGCGTGTTGGCGCGGGCGTAGAAGGCGTCGAGGTTTTTTACCCGGCGTTGCCAGAGCTTCACGTCGGCGGCCTGCTGGGCCTTGAGCCGTTCGGCATACCAGTCGCTGGCCAGCAGGGATTCGCGCGTGAAGAGGGCGCGGATTTCGGGGTGGCCCAGCTCGCGGCCTTCGTACTGGCCGTCGCGCATGATGTGCAGCAGGGCGCGCAAGGGCGGGCAGGCGAGTTCCACGCCGCCATCGGCAAAGTAATTGCCCGCCACCCCGCGCGCCGTGGAGACGATGTTGTCCACGCCGTCGGCGAAGATGGCCGGGTCCTGCAATTCGGGCCGCAGCATCTCCTCGGTGAAGACGCTGTGGGGATAGTTGAACACGCGGCCGAAGTAGTGCCGCACGAAACGGCCCGTGATGCGCCAGCCCAGACGGCTGGCGAGCACGCGCTGGCCGTTGTAGTCGAAGTCTTCGCAGCGTTCCAGATAGCCCTCGCGCTTGAGGAACTCGGGGTCGCGCTCCTCCGGGCCCATGCGGCAGAGCAACTCGGGCACGAGCAGGCTGATGTCGTGGTCCACCCGCACCTTCGGGCCGACGTGGCCGGCACAGGTGAGCAGCACGCCGCTGCCGGTGAGGATGTAGCTCACGAGCGCGGCGTTGAGGTCGATGATGGGATGCAGGGCGTTGAACGGTCCCTTGGTCAGCGCGCCTTCGGAGCCGGCTCCGGTGGTGGAGGGCGACTTGCCGGTCATGCTGGAGATGAACTCGATGAACAGCTCCGGCAGCTCCAAGTGGTGGACGGGATTGAAGACGGAGAGTGCGCGGACGCCGGGCTCGGGCGGGTTGTTGCGGCGGCCCGGCAGCACGGCGTTCACCGGCCGGTGCAGCGGCTGGCTCGTGGGCAGGCGGCGGAACAGGCGCGTGGCCATCTCGGCGAGGTGGACCTCGCGCGGGTGGACGAGGTCCTGGCGGGTTTGCAAGTAGCGCGGGTTCTTCGTCATCTTGCCATCCACCAGGCGCGGCTGGGCGGAGCTGACAAAGAACCGGGGCCGGCCTTCGTCCCGCGCGGCGAGCTTGATCAGGTCGGCCATTGGCGGCGTGAACTTCACGAAGTTGACGCTGTCTTCGAGTTCGCGCTGGGCGTCGGCCTTGGTGAGGGGCTGGTAGTTCGAGAAGAAGTTACCAGGCTGGGCGAAGTCGCCTTCGGCCTGCTTATCATAGCCGCGATGGATGGCGTCGTCAGGCCGTTGGAACAGGCGGTATTCGCAGTTCTGGACGAATTTGAAAGACACGCCAGGGTCCGCAGCGGCGTTGACGGATGTCCGGGAGAGGAAGGCCGTGGCACCCGCCGTGGCTTCCGGGCTGGTGACGGGCGGTGGTTCGACGGCGGCGAGACTCACGGCCGGGGCCGGCACCACGACGCTCGCGCTGATGTCGTCCTCCTGCTGGAGCTTGGTGGCGGGGTGGAAGTCCTTGCGCAGGCTGAAGACGCGCCAGGCCCCCTCGGTATCGAAGCCCACGCGCAGGTAGGTGGTGGAGAGCTTGCGGTTGTCGCACTTGAGTTCGTTGCCGGGGACGCCGTTGACCACGTCCACGCTGAAATGCTCGCGCCAGTTCTTGCCCCACTCGGGCTTGTAGAAGCGCTTCACCACAAAGACGAGCTCCTTCACGTACTGCGGAATGCTTTCGAGCCACTCGTTGTATTCGTCGGAGTAGTCCTTGGGCGAGGGCGTGAGGAGCTTGATGACCGAGCCGAGGGAGCGTTCGCGCGAGAGCAACGGGCGCAGGTCCTTGCCGTTGCGCGCGGAGTCGCGGAAGCGCGGCGAGTAATCACGCGTGATGAGCTTGGCGACCTTGTCGAAGTCCTTCTTGAAGTCGGCGATGAAGACCGGCCCCTGTAGAATCGCGTCGGAGAGGGACTTGGAAATCTCGGACTTGCCGCCGCCGGAGACCGTGCTGGGCTTGTGGCAGAAGGTGCCTTCCCCGCGCGTGCCCACGAGCCGCCAGATGCGGCCCGCCGGCTTCTCCATCTGGATGCGGTAGCCGCTGGGCCGGACGTAGGTGTGCGTGGCCAGCAGTTTGATTTTCTGCGGTCCACGTTCGTCGGTCCAGGTGACCGCCTGCGTGCGGAGGTCGAAACTCGCGTCTTCGGGAACGTAAATGATGTCAGAAAACGCCCGGTCCACGGCGTAACCCTCGGCCTTGAGCTCCATCTTATCCGCAAACAACGCAGCGGCATCAGCGAACGAATGCCCGCGCTGCTGCACGTGCACGCCGCCGGCGAACTCCTCGCCCAGATCGTAACTGGCGAACACCAGCGCGCCGCCCGCGTGCTCTTCCTCGCACCGGCCAAAGAGGTTCGCGGCGAAGCTGATCTGGGTCTTCACCTCTTTCTTGCAGTAACCGAAGTAGTTGTCCGCGATGATCGTAACGATGATGCCGGACTCGTCGCGCGCGGTGAGCTTGAAGGCCGAGCCTTCGTTGTAGAGTTCCCGTTCATCGCGCCAGCACATGCCATCGCGGCGTTGCCGCTCGGTGGCCCGGTCCCAGGACGGCAGGCCGGCGTCCTTCTTGGTGATGGTGATGAGGTGCGGAGCGAGGATGACGCAGCCGGTGTGGCCGGTCCAATGCTCGGCATCCAGCGCCGCGTCGTTCTCCGGCAGGTAGGGATCGCCCGCGTTGCCAAAGATGCTCTCCACGAAGTCCAGATTGCTGACCAGATTGCCCGGCGCGAAGAAGCGGATTTCCATCGTTCGTTCCGCGCAGAAGCCCGGCACAGCGGGACAGACGAGCGGACGCAGGAGCAGCGAGACAAAGCATTCCGCCGACTCGGCCTGCGAAGCGGTGAACGGCAGGCGGAGCAGCGCTTGCGGCGGTTTCAGCGCGAAGTCCAGCATCCGCGCGAAGGTGCGGACGGGCACGGCCTTCTTATCGTCCGGAATGGGCAGACCGTTTTCGGCCACATGAAACACGCCGGCCGTGGTGCGGCGGTCCTTGGCCGGATTGTGCAGCACGCCCTGCCGCACACGATACGAGCTGACGATGTCCGAGATGAACTCATCACGGTCCGGCGGGATGGACAGGGCGCGCGCGATGCCGTGCCGGTCGAGAACAAACGTCTGCCCTGGCAGCCGTACGGGCACGCCGGTCTCGTGCAGGTACTCGTCGAGGAACTGCTGGATGCGCCAGTCCACCGGGGCCTGGTAATCGGACAGCAGCCGTTCCGTCTCGCGGTGCCGGGCCAGGAGCGACTCCGTGAGGTCGCGGAATTCCAAGGCGTCGGCCGTGGACAGCGTCGGACAACCGAGTGCCGCGAGCTTGAGATTGATGTAGGTGACGAGCTTGGGATCGGTGAGCGGGGAGTTGTTGCCACCGAACCCGATGGCTTTTTGCAGGTCAGCCTTCATGCGTCGTGACTCTATGGAGCCAAGGTGGTACGGGGCAAATGACAAATTCTGCTCATTTGCAACAAAGTTGCCAATCGAAGCGGGCAACCGACGAGGCAAGGCTACTTCTTCTTGTCCGGTTCCGTCTTCACGGGAGTGGGCGAACTGGCCGGGGTGGGAGCAGGCTGCGAGGTGGGAGTGATTACGGTCGTGGTACGCGGAGCCGCTGGCGCAAACGGTTGTGGTTGGGGCTGATAAGTCGGTGTTGGTGTCGGCAAAGTTACCGTGGGACGGGGCGGTGCCACCGGCTGCACGGCAGCCGGAATCGGCTGGGAGCGGGACGGCAGCCCTACCGGTTTGGGCGCTTCGGGGCGGAAGAAAGGATGGCTGGGAGCGACGGCCGTCGGGGCGGTCAGGGCCGGCGCGGTGCTGGTGACGGGTTGCGGCGGGGTCAAGGGCCGGAACAGCGAGTTGTCCACCGTGTTGGGACCCGTCACGCCGACGGGTTGCCCATTGGTTTCGTTCGGTTTCGCGACGGGGTGCTCGGCACTGGCACCGGGACGATGCGTCGGACGCCCGGGTCCGGCGGACGGCTCGGTGGTGTAGCCGGTGAGCACTGGTACCCCGGTGCTGGTCTTATCGTAAACCGGGCGACCAGCGATCGTCTGGGGGACCGTCGCGCCCGCCGGGACGAGTTCGGTGCGCGTTTCGCCCTTGCTGTTCGTGAGCGCCACAGCCTTCACCGGTGCGCCGGGATTCAGCGGCGGACGGTAGATGACGACTTCATTGCCGGACTTCTCGAGCTTGTCGAGGCGCAGGACGCCGCCAGGCTCGTTGGGCGAAGCCTCGCGTACGGAGATTTTGCGTACTTCCGAACGCGTCAGCAGGGCGACACGTTCCGCCGGGACGCCGTGGTTGATGATGACGTTATTGTTGATCTGGATGTTGTTGATGACGGTGGTTCCCGTATAGACCGAAAGCACGAGCGCAGGTGCAACTCCGAAATACCCAGGGTTGCGATCGCAAAACCGGCCGAAGGGCACGAACGAGTAATGGGTGTCGGTCAGGCCGAAGTCGAAACCGGCCGCGACGTTCTCGCCGCCATAAACCAAGCCACGGCCGGCCACGAACACTGCCCCGGGAGGCAACGGAGCCCAGCCACAGTAAGCCGCCGAACTGCGCCACACCACCCAGGCTGGTCCCCAAGTCGTGTCAGGCACCCAGAGCCAGCCATTGCGCGGGTGCAGTGTCCACCGGCCATAGTGGAAGGGTGCCCAGCCCCAGGCGTAATCGGACTGCCAGTACCAGCCATTGTCCGTGTAAAGCCAGCGGCCCCGGTCGAAGTAGGGTCGCCACCCAGCCGTGGCGACCGCCACGCTCGGCTGCCAGCACCATCCGTATTCGGCCACCTGCACCCAAGTGCCGTAGGGCCGGAGTTGTTCGTAGAACACACTGACAGCTTGCGGCAGGGCGACGGGAGCGGCGGCCTCTGCCTGGACTGGTTGAGGGAGGACAACCACCTGGGGAGCCGGCTCAACGACGGGCCGTTGAGCGGCCGGGGCCACGGCCGCTGGTACCGGTGCCGGCACAGGTGCCGGCGGCGGGTTGACCACGGCGACGTTCACATTGGGCCGGGCGGGTACGGCATTGACTGCTGCCACCGGTGCCGGTGCCGGCGGAGCGGCGGCGGCTTGTTCCCGCATGCGGGCCGTTTGCTGGATGAGCGCGGTGACGATGCGCGGCGAGACCCCGATGTCCTTCAAGTAAATGAGTTCGTCTGCCGTGGGGGTGAGGTGGTTTGTGGATTTCTCGACAAACGCCTTTACCACGGATTCATCCAGTCCGGCCTGGTGGAGACGCGCGATTTCCACGATGGGAGCCGAGAGGTTGGCACCCGCCGGGTTGGGACGAACCACCACTTGCGCATCGCTCACGGGCGCGGCGGCAGGCGGTTCCGGCGGGGCGGTCCGTACGGTCGGACGCGGTTGCTCCAGGCAGCCGGCGAGCAAGCCAGTAGTGGCCGCCACCACGAGGGTGAAGAGCGCACGTGCAAGAGAAGTTTTCATGGCGGGACAGGTCGCCCCACGGACAACCGGATGTTTCCTAATGGACATTGTAAGTATGCGTAGTATTCAGCCACTGGTCCGGGCTTGTTGTTGGCCCCCGGATTGTGTTTGCTGCGGTCATGTTCAGCCTGCGTTTGTCCGTCTTGTTCCTGGCCGCAGTCGTCCTGCCGCTCACCGCGCAAGTTCCCCTGCCCAACGCCAAGCCCATCCCGCTCGTGCAGGCGCTGCCGCAACCGTACGACCAGGTCTCCTTCCAACGCGAGGGCGTCGAACTGGCGCGGCTGCATTTCGGGCCGGGGCTGAACCGTCCGTTCGTGTTCCCGCTCATCGGTCCCTCGGGCCAGACGGTCACGCGCATGGGACATCCGCACGACCCCTTCAGCCACAGCCATCACAATTCGATCTGGGTTTCGCATAACGATGTGAACGGCTGGAGTTTCTGGGCGGATCGCGGCACCAATCAGGGCCGCATCATCGGCCAGCGCCTGGAACGGCTCGACGACGCGGACACCGGTGCGGCGGCAACGATCTACAACCACTGGGTGGACAAGAACGGCAAGGTCATGATCGAGGAACGCCGTCGCGTGAGCCTCGAATTGCTTCCCAACCACGAAACCATGCTGGTGCTGGACCTGCGCTTCGAAGCCAAGGGCGCGCCGGTGACGTTCGGCAAGACGCCCTTCGGCCTCGTCGGTGTGCGCATGGCCAAGTCCATCGGCATCGCCGACGGCGGTGGGACGATCCGCAACTCCGAGGGTAACGTGGACGAGCAGGGGGACAACGGCTGCTTTTGGAAGCGCGCCCGCTGGTGTGATTATTCCGGACTCATTCTCCCCGGCAAAACCGAGGGCGCGACTTTGTTCGATCATCCGGGGAATCCCAACCATCCGACCTTCTTCCACGTGCGCAGCGACGGCTGGATGGGCACGAGCTTCACTCACGATGCTCCCCGCATCGTCGAGCCTGGCAAACCGCTGCAACTGCGCTACGCCGTCTATGTCCATGCGGGCGTGCCGGCGAAGGAAGCGTTGCAGAAGCAATGGGAGACGTTCGCCAGGACGGAGCTGCCGGACCTGAGCGGAAAGCGGAAGTAACGGCGGGGTTTGTTGAACCACAGAGGCACAGAGGACAGCGAGGAAGACAATTTCGAATCAGGAAGGCAGGAAGGCAGGAAATGGGCGATTCCATTCCTGCCTTCCTGCTTTCCTGATCTCCCTCTGTGTTCTCGGTGCCTCTGTGGTTCAATTCCAGTACCACTCCGACACCAACTTTCCGCCTGGCCTGGTCGTTGTCTGCCTCTGAGTTGCCTCTCGTTCACCGGGCCAGCCGGGCCAGCACCGTTTCGGCGACGCGCGTCGGCGTGATGTGGCGCAGGCAGGCCAGGGGTTCGGCCCAGTGACAACGGCTTTTCATGCACGGGGCACAGGGGAGCGGATGGCTTAGCGCAAGGTGCGTCTGGCCGTAGGGGCCGGTCTGGTCCGGACGCGTCGGGCCGAAGAGCGAGATCACCGGCCGGCGCAACGCGGCGGCGAGGTGCATGGGACCGGTGTCGTTGGTGACGAGCAGTTCGCAGCGGCGGAGCAGCTCGATGAGTTCCGGCAGGGTGGTACGACCGGCGAAATTTACGCAGCGGTCCGGGGCCGCGTTTTGGATGGCGTTGGTGAGCGCCCAGTCGCCCGGCCCGCCCAGCAACGCGAAACGAAAGGCCGGTTCGCGCGCCGCCAGTTGCCGGACGAGTTCGGCAAAGTGTTCCACCGGCCAGCGTTTGTTGTCCCACCGCGCACCGGGATTGATGCCCAGCCAGCGAAAGCCATCGCGCGGCCATTTGGTTTCAACGGCGTGGGCAATACTCGCGCGCGGCGGCAGCCACTCGAAGCGGTCATGCACTGGAATGCCCAGCGTGCGGGCCACGGCGAGATACCAGTCCACGGCGTGCGGCTGGTCCTTGGGGCGGGGCACGGCCACGTCGTAGGCGAGATGCGCGCCCTCGCGTTCCAGTTCGAGACCGACGGTGAACTCGCCACGCGCCAGCCAGGCAAAGGTGGCGCTGCGGGCCAGCCCTTGCAGGTCGATCGCCCAATCGTAATGCGTGTCGCGCATCGCCCGAATCTGCGCGATCCCGTCCGGCCAGTAGCCGGGCGAACGCCAGCGCCGGCGCTCGAACGGGATGACGGCTGCGAGATCGGG
Organism: Pseudomonadota bacterium; assembly: GCA_009924135.1. Classification (GTDB taxonomy): domain Bacteria; phylum Verrucomicrobiota; class Verrucomicrobiia; order Limisphaerales; family SXTU01; genus SXTU01. Next base: position 73,033 of record RFSE01000003.1, read on the forward strand.
ATCGCCGTCCAGCAACGGCAGCAGTTCGGCCGCGAGCCACCAGTGAATTTCCGCGTCAGGACGGTGCAGTTTCAGCAGCCGCAACAGCGGCAGCGCCTGCACCACGTCCCCGAGGGAGCTGGGTTTGAGGATGAGAACTTTCACCGCAAAGAGGCTGGGAGGTTAGCCACAAGGAGGCACCAGCGGCACAAAAATATGAAACGAACCGGGAAGGCCGAAAAAGAAACGCGCCCGACTCAAGCGGGCGCGGTCCGGAGATTATTGGAGACTGCTGCGCGGTCTCACTTGCCCAACGCCAGGCGTTCGGCCAGCCGTTCGGGCAGCCCGGCTGCGCGAATCTTCGCCTGCGCGGTCGCAATGTCGTAGTCCAGGCGGCGCAGTTCGATGGTCTGCTCGTCCATGTCGTAGATGACATAGGCGCACTTGGGGTTGCCATCGCGGGGCTGGCCGACGCTGCCGACGTTGACGAAGTATTTCTTGCCGGCTTCGACCTTGAACTTGGAGTACGTACCACCGCGCACGGTGGCATCGCGGACGAAGGCCACGGGCACGTGGGTGTGGCCGAAGAAGCAGACACCGGTGTTCTGGTAGGTGAAGCTCGCTGCGGCCGCCAGCTTGTCGAATACGTAGCCCCAGCGTTTGGGACCATCGAGCGTCGCATGGACGATGGTGAAATTGGCCACCAGGCGGATGTAACGCATCTCGCGCAGCCAGAGGATGTCGTCTTCGGAGAGCTGTGAGCGCGTCCAGTTGACGGCTTCGGCGGCATGCGGGTTGAAGCCTTCGAGCGCGGAGTCCACGGAACAGTATTCGTCGTGGTTGCCCTTGACCACCGGCATGCCCATCGTCCGGATGACATCAAGGCATTCCTTCGGGTTGGCGTTGTACCCGATGACGTCGCCGAGGCAGGCGTAGTGGGTCACCTTGTTGGCCTGAGCATCTGCCAAGACGGTCTGAAGACCCTCCCAGTTCGCATGGATGTCGGCGATGATCGCGTATTTCATTGAACGGCGTTCTATCGAACTATTTCAAAACCGCGGAACTCGCTGCGGGCCTCGCCCCAGCGGGCCTCTTCCTGCCGGATGAACCCATCCAGCCCGGCGTCACGGATGCCCTGCTGGAACGCTTCCAGCTCATCACGCACACCCTCGGCCACCAACTCCACCCGGCCATCGGGCAGGTTCCGCACCGTGCCCGCAATCTCATAACCCGCCGCCACCTGCTTCGCAGTGTAGCGAAAGCCGACGCCCTGCACGCGCCCCGAATAATAGATCTGCAACCGGCACCGGCTCATCATTTTCCGTCCGCGCACGAAACCACCAGTCAGTTCCGGAGGGCGGACCGGCAGACTATCCGGCAAAGCCGCTGCTCAAAGCAAGCTCCAAGGCGGTGCGGTTCAAACCGGCATTTTGGGCACCCGCTGGGTGACTCCCGGCCGGGGTGCCGGTGCCCCGGTGAACGCCGTGTTCAAATGGTTGAACACGTCCGGCGGCATGCGCTTGGGCTTCTCGTCCAGCCCGGTGCAGACGTGCCGCGTGCGGCCGGTCAGGATGATCTGGTTGCGCGCGTTCGAAATCCCGTAAACGAAGGTGATTTTCAGCCGGTCCATCTCCGTTACCACCACCTCGACCGTTAACTCATCGTCATAACGGGCCGCCGCCTCATAATGCACGTGGACCTCGACTACCGGGAATATCACGTCCTGTGCCTGCAACGTGGCCAGGGGCACGCCGGCCACCCGGAAGAACTCACCCCGGGCGCGCTCCAGAATGTCCAGGTACCGCGCGTAGTAAACGTGGTTTCCCACGGTGCATTCGGCGTAGGTCACCCGGTAGCGGTGGCGGAAAGGAACGGCGGACATGGGGGCAGCCTAACGCCCCGCCGCCCCGCTGCCAATTCCCGAAAGCAGATTGGACGCTTCTCACCGCCGCGCCTTTCCCGCAGTCTCTTCGCGTGTCGCTGCCACACACCCAAGTCACTTTTCACTACGAGCGCCTGCGCGCCGTAACGACGGGCATCATGGAGGCGGCTGGCACGACGTTCCTCCTGCTCATCGCCGTGCGGCACTTCAACGCCGGACCAACGGCGAAGGCCCTCATTGCGGCCGGCGGCAGCGTGGGGCATCTCATCAGCCCATTCGTGGTGAACCGCGCGACGCAGCTCGGCTGGCCCGTGGCACAGGCGGCTTCGCGCATCGGTTACCTGGGCGCGACGGCGCTGCTGCTCGCGGTGTTCGCCCCCGGCCTGCCGCTGTATGTGCTCGGCAGCGTCCTGGCCACGACCTGCGCCTCGGCGGCCATCCCGCTGATGACCCAGGTCTATCAGATGAACTACCCGCCCTTGGAGCGCGGCCGGCTGTTTTCCAAGGCGATGGTGGTGCGCATCGGCATGGCGGCACTGGCGAACGAACTGGGCGGGCGCCTGCTGGCCGTGCATCTCGAATACTTCCGCGCGCTTCTGTTGTTCTTCGCGTTTGCGTTTGCGTTTGGGGCCTGGTGCCAGTCGCGGATTCCGTCGGAACCGCTCACCGCCAGTGCGGGTACCCATCCCTTGCGGGCGCTGCATTACGCCCGCGAGGACCGCCTGTTCCGGCTCACGCTCATTTCGTGGATGTTCATGGGGATGGGCAACCTCATGATGTATCCCATGCGCGTCGAGTATCTCGCCAACGAGCGCTACGGCCTCAAGCTGGACGTGACGACCGTTGCCCTGCTCGTGGGGGTGATCCCCAACCTGGCGCGGCTGATCATGAGTCCCATCTGGGGCTGGCTCTTTGACCGGATGAATTTCTTCACCCTGCGCGCGGTGCTGAACGTTGGCTTTGCCCTCGGCATCCTGTCGTTCTTCGTGAGCCGGGACATGACCGGGCTGGCGGTGGGCGCGGTCATCTTCGGCGTGTCCAACGCCGGCGGCGACGTGGCCTGGAGCTTGTGGGTGACGAAGTTCGCCCCGCCGGAGCGCGTGGCCGATTACATGAGCGTCCACACGTTTTTCACCGGGGTGCGGGGCGTGGCGGCACCGCTGGTTGCATTCCATCTTGTCGGCACGCTGGGCATGACCAACATGGCGTGGATTTGCACGGCGTTGATCGGTGTCAGCGTGGTGATGCTTGGCACGGAAGTCCCCCTGGGCCGCAAGGCCAAGCCCGCAACCCCGACGACGGAAGAGGTTTCGGAGTAAGCCAGCCCACGGCCAATCGAACTCACCCTACCGGGGAAAAGCCGCACCTTCACCCGTCAGTGAGCAAGCGCAGCAGTTCATCCTTCGCCGCCAGCAGACCTTTGTATTCGAGCATGGCGTCCGGCATCGTGCGCAGCGCTCGGACGAGGCCGCGTTGGGCGGCGGGATGGCGTTTCACTTCGGGCAGGGGCACCACGGTCATGCGGATGCCGAAGAGCACGCCACGACTCTGCGGCAATGCCACCAGCGCCTGATCCTCGATGCGCAACCACACCTCGTCCTCCCGCAGCGGCGGGCGGAGCTTCGGCAGGCCACGGGCCGGGTGCTGGTTCAACTCCGGCGACCGGCTCAGCCCCCAGTTCGCCCGGCACCACGCGGAGCCGGGCTTGAGGCGGCTGAGGAAGTTGTGGATGGGCGAGGCCAGTTGCTCATTGAGATGGGGCACGGGCGTGTGGATGACTTCGAGCGGCTGGCCCACCTTCTCCTCAAACCGCCACGACGACGGAAAACATACGCACCCGCCGACCAGATGGAAGCGGCCGTCGTTGGCGTCCGGTTTCAGCAGCACATAATCCGGCTCCCACGCCTCACCCAGGGCCAGACAGCGGCCGAAGTCGTCCGCGACGTGGGCTGGAGCGCCGGTCTCCGACCCGGCGCGTTCCTGCTTGGTCTCGCAGCCCGTCGGGTCGGAGACCGGCGCTCCAAAAGACCGGGCCAGCGCGATGGTTTCTTCCAGCAACGGCCCGGCTCCGGGGAGCAAGGCAGCACAGCGGGCGGGGTCACTCCGCAGCCAGTGCCGCCGCTGGGCAAGCAGTTCGGCACTGGCTGTCGTCGGGGTAAAGAAGGCGCGGGCACTACCGCCTTTCAGGCCAAAACTGTGGTGATAATCCTCGTCCGGCAGGACGCTCACCCAGGCTGGCTCGGTTTCGCTCACGGCACGCGCTGGATCCGGAAGAAGAGCCGGTTGGTTACGGCGGGGAGGTTGGTGAGGCTGCCGTTCGTGGTGGTGGGGGTGACGGGGTTGGCAGCGCGCACCCAGGTTTTGAAGTCGGACGTGGCCTGCACTTCGTAGAGATCGTAAGGATTGGCCAGCCAGTTCAACGCGGTCGGGGTGATGGAGGTGAAACGCAGGACCGAGGCCGCGCTCGTGGGATCGGTCCCGCTGCGATACTCGTTGAAGTTGCTGACCCCGTCGCCATCCGCGTCATCCGTGGCCTGGTGGCGCAAACCGACGCTGGGATCCGCATCGCCAAAGTACTTGGTCATCCAACTGTCAGGCACGCCGTCGGAGAACAGGTCACTCTTAAAGGAGAGCACGCGGACTTCCACGTAAGGCGAGCCGTTCGTGCCATCACTGATGCGCAATAAGGCACGGTCGTAGGAGGAACTGGTGGCCGGATCCACCCGCGGGGAATCGCCATACAAACCGCCGGGGGTATAACGCAGGATGTTACCTGTGAGGCTGAAAGTGCCGTAGTTGGCCGTGGAACTGGCGAGGCTGACAGTCAGTGCGTCCTTTTGCAGGTCGTAGCCGCGGATTTCCACTTCGTTGATGCCGGCGATGTTTGGCAAGGGCGAGGCGGTGACGATGTCCATGATGCGGCCGTAGCTCCACGGGGGCGTGTTGGTGGCGGGATAAACCTGCTGGATCACGGGCGGATCGTACGCGCCGAGCCGCGCGCCCCGGCCATCCTCGTGGGCGGTGAAATACATGGTGGCTTCTGCCAGCACCGGATCCGGCTCGTTGAGCGTTTCACTGGAATGCGCCATGCTCAGGATGTGGCCGATTTCGTGGCAGGCCACTTCCTCAAAGGTGCTCAGGGTCTGCAAGGCCGACTGGGTGTGCTTCATGATCAGGTGGCCGCGCAGGACGGGATAAAACTCGTTGCCGTTTACATTGCCGCCCATCCCGCCGTTGGGAAAAGTACCGGAAACGGTGAAGTCGTTGCCACCCACGCCCAAGACCGAGGAGTCGGTGATGGAACCATAAAGATCGTGCAACTGGACCCGGATGAGCCCGTCGTTGCTCAAGAAAGTGTTCGCCGCCGCCCCGAAACTCGTAACGCCTTGGAAGGCAAATTTCAGCCCGGTGACCGTCGCCCAGGCGCGGAAGGCGTTGCTCACGGCTCCGAGCGCCTGGGCCTGGGTCAGCCCGGCCGGCAACGCATCGGCATCGACGAGATAACCGATGGGTTCGCCGCGATCGCCCGCCGTGAACCGGCGGGAGACCGGACGACCGTCCAACAACAAGCCGCTCGTGGCCGCCGTCTCACGATAGATCGCCGCACTGGCCGTCAGGTCCGGGCCGGCGGCGTCCGGGTACAAGCGGCGGGCGGCGGCGCGCACCGCCAAGGTGTATGGATTCGTCACCCCCGCGCGGTCCAGCAGCAGTGCACCGCTGGAGCCGTTGTCGACGAAGAGCGTACCGTCCGTACGTTGGCCGAGGAGGAAGATTCGCTCATCGCCACGGCGCAGATTTGGTGCGGCACTGGATACCTGGCCCAGTTCGCCCACCACGCCGCCGCGATGTACCACGGAAATCGTGGCCGGGAACCGGCCCTTCAGTGCCGCCGTCACCTGGAGCCAGGTGCGCGTATGAACGCCCCCGTCTTTTGGATCCAAAAAGCTGGCCGCTCCCAGCACCCTGGCCTGGCAGATTGCGGTGGCGCTTTGCACGCGTTCTTCGGGGGTGGCACGGGCCAGCGAGTTCGCCCGGACCGGAGCGACCGGGACGAGCAGGAGGCCGAGAACCAAGAGCAGGGAAAACAATTTCATGCTCCCACCACACTGAAGCATCAGCGCCCCCGGCGCAAGACTGGATCACCTCCTACCAACTGCGGGAATAGTTTGGTAAGATGCAGCGAGCTGTCGCTAGCGCACCCGTTCTCCCTCCCCATGAACCGAAGAGGGTCAGAAAGATGGGGAAGGATCTGAGTTTTTTTTCTGACAAATCCAGCTGCTAAACAGCCTGACAACGAGCGGTGGCGAAAGTTACTAGCGCACCCTGAACCACGGCGGACGAGCTGGATTGAGAGCAGGAAAATTAAGGGCAGGAAGATTTTTTCTCCCAATTTTCCTGCCAAAACCTCGGTTCATGGGGAGGGAGAAATCGTTCGATGGTTCAAATCGGGGATTCCGCCAGAGTATTCCAGTACTTGGTATCACTTGGCCAGATGACAAGCCGCGAAATGTCCCGGCGAAATCTCGCGCAGCGCCGGCACCTCGGTCTTGCACCGCGACTCGGCCACGGGGCAGCGCGGGTGGAAGGGACAGCCGCTGGGCGGGTTGATGGGCGAAGGCACGTCACCGGGCAGGACGATGCGCTGGCGTTTCGAGTCCGGGTCCACCACGGGCACGGCGGAGAGCAGCGCCTGCGTGTACGGATGCTTCGGCGCGTTGATGATCGCCTTCGACACGGCGGTCTCAACGACCTTGCCGAGGTACATCACGACCACCCGGTGGCTGATGTGCTCCACCACTGCGAGATCATGTGCGATGAAGAGATAGGCCAGCCCGTGCTCGCGTTGGAGATCCTGCAGGAGGTTGATGATCTGCGCCTGCACCGAGACATCGAGGGCGCTGACCGGCTCGTCGCAAACGATCAATTTCGGTTCCACCGCCAGCGCACGGGCGATGCCGATGCGCTGCCGCTGGCCGCCGCTGAATTCGTGCGGGTAACGCTGCGCGTGCTGCGGGTTCAAACCCACGTCCTGCAACAGCTTGCCGATGCGGGCCTCGCGGGCGGTCTCGTCCGCCACGAGATGATGGATGTCCAGCGCCTCGCCAATGATCTGGCCGACGGTCATGCGCGGATTCAACGAGCCAATGGGGTCCTGGAAGATCATCTGGAACCGCCGCCGCCGCTCGCGCAACGCCGCGCCTTCCAGCGTGGTGATGTCCTCGCCCTCGAAGGTGACGCTGCCGGCGGTTGGTTCCAGCAGGCGGATGATGGCGCGGCCGAGCGTGGTCTTGCCACAGCCGCTCTCGCCCACGAGCCCGACCGTCTCGCCCGGGGCGACGACGAGGCTCACGTCATCCACGGCCTTCACCCAGGCGTTGACGCGGCTGAAGACCCCGTGTTTGACCGGGAAGTGGACTTTGAGGTTTTTGACTTCGAGGAGGTTCAAGGGAGATTGGAGTCAAGGTTCCGGTATTTCGAGGACGCGGCAAATTTTGCGGACCAGCAGGTCAGGAATTTCCGAATGACGCGGCACCGGCTCACGTCGCCCGGTCTGGGGGTTCCAGTAAATTGTGTGCGAACCGCCCTCGCGCTTGAATGGCCGACCGTGCTTTTCCAAGTGGCGGACTAATTCTCGTCGTTTCACGGACGTTTAGTAGGGAAACACCTGGTGGCGTCAATAAGGAAACTTTGGCTATCACGCCAGTTCGAGTACTTGAGCGTCCTTGGACATCGTACGGTTGGCGTCCTCGCGACGATCTTCCAGTAACAGGTCGATCGCGTCCCGCAGGCTTTGGATACACTCATCCACCGTTTCGCCTTGCCCGTTGGCTTCGGGAAATTCGGGGCAGAAGGCCACGAACCATTTGCCTTCCCGATGAACTTGAGCGGTGATCTTGAGCTGCATGGGAAAACCCTTAAACCTTTCCAGATGAAAAGACAACGGAGGCAAGAATGTCGTCACGTTGCAGAAATGCGTAGTCAGTTAGAATCCCTTCGTAGCTGGCTCCTGCACTCCGGAGTTCCAGCACGTCTTTCACGCGCATCCGCTGGCCGCGAATGCACGGTCTGCCGCCGCACTTGCCCGGCTCAATCGTGATGTGTCCCAACAATTGGGCTTTGCTCATGGCAAGATTACTCCCAGATGTTCCCCCGGAGGGCAAGTTCGGAGAAAATCCTCCTGATTTTGATTGAGCCGGGGCTTCTGTAGGAGGCAGGGGTTGGTTCATGTTGCCGTGGTTGAGACCTGAGCGTCTGCGAGGTCGGCTATGAATTTCAGTCGGCGTCGAGCACCACGCCTTTCAAACGGTCGTTGACGCTTTGAGGACTCGTGCTAGGTTGCGGGTGAAATGACTGATCGCAACTGGCGATTTTACGGCGTGCGGAGCGGCTATTACTTTAGCCGCCCTGCCTGCTGGCTTGCCGGGTTGCGCTGATTCCTAACACTCAACCGACAAACCGCAGGCCGGCGCCTGCGGTTTTTGCATTTCAACCCGGCCCGGCCTGTCTTACCCCAAAAACCATGATCATCGTCCTCCGCCCCAAAACCTCGAAGAAGGAAGAAGCTGCCGTGCTCGCCGAGATTCGCCGGCTCGGCTACCGCCCGCACGTGATGCGCGGCGTCGCCCGCACCGTCATCGGGGCCATCGGCGACGAACGCAAGAATCACACGCTCGAGACGCTCACCGCCCTGCCGCAGGTCGAGAGCGTCATGCCCATCCAGAAGCGCTTCAAGCTCGTCAGCCGCGAGGCGCATCCGACCAACTCCACCATCACGCTCCCCAATGGCTGCATCATCGGCGGGAAGGAACTCGTTGTCATGGCCGGACCCTGCTCCGTCGAGAGCGAGCAGCAGTTGATGACGACCGCCGTGGCCGTGGCCAAGGCCGGGGCGAAGGTGCTGCGCGGCGGTGCGTTCAAGCCCCGCACCTCGCCCTATGAATTCCAGGGCCTCGGCGAGAAGGGCTTGAAGCTGCTGGCCAAGGCGCGCAAGGAAACCGGCCTGGCGGTCATCACCGAGCTGTTGTCCGAGGATCACGCCGAAATGGTCGCGGAATACGCCGACGTGCTGCAGATCGGCACGCGCAACGCCCAGAACTTCCAGCTCCTCATCGCCGCCGCCAAGACCGGCAAGCCCGTGCTGCTCAAGCGCGGCCTCGCGATGAAGATCGAGGAATGGCTGCTCGCCGGGGAATACATCCTTTCGAACGACAATCCCGGCTTGATGTTCTGCGAGCGCGGCATCCGCACGTTCGAAACCTACACGCGCAACACGCTGGACCTTTCGACCATTCCCATCATCAAGAAGGAGTCGCACTGTCCCATCGTCATTGATCCCAGCCAGGGCGCCGGCCGCGCCGACTTGGTGGTGGCCATGTGCAAAGGGGCCGCCGCGATGGGCGCGGACGCGTTGCTGGTGGAGGTGCATCCGAATCCCGCCGAGGCATGGAGCGACGGCGCGCAACAACTTACGCTCGAGGGCTTCGCGAAGCTCATGCAGGACCTGAAACCCTTCGCAGCCGCCGCCGGACGGAGCTGAAACCGGGGGACGACCGCAACGCCCGTAGCGCGGGCAGCCCTGCCCGCGCGTTCGGGGAATTTGGCCGCTCTTTGATCGGCAAAGGGCTGGCCCGGTGCGCAACTCGGCGGTCACAGACCGCCGCTACAGGGATTGGGCACCGTACCCTAAATTGCCCCGGTCGTCGCAATCCCCGCTTTCCGGCCCGTCGTGGCCCCGCTATAGTGGCCAGACCGATGGGCTTTTATGTGCTGATCCACTGGGTATCGCTCGGGCTGGCCGGGGCGACGCTCGCCATCCTGCTCGGGGTGGTGGTGCGCCAGTGGTTCCGCCAACGCCGGGCCCAAGGAGACGCGACCCGCCGTGAATCCCTCATGGCCCTCGCGTTGGAATACATCGAGGAACCGGAGTTTCTCCCTGCCTTCAAGGCCCAGCTCCGGCCGCAGGACCAGCGGTTGCTGGTCGAGTTGTTCGCCGGCCTGCTGCCCAAGGTGCGGGGGGATTACGCCGAAAAGGTCGTCCATCTCATGCGCGAAATGGGCCTGCGGGACCGCTGCCTCCGGCAGTTGATCTCGCCCAAGTGGTGGAAACGGGCCGATTCCGCCGCCGTGCTCGGTTGGTTCAACGAACCCCAGGTTGTCACCGCGCTCGAACGGGCGATGGACGATCCGCAGGTGGATGTGCGGCTGGAAGCAGCCCGGGCCCTGACCCGCCTCGGGGCGGTGCAATCCGTCGCGGGGCTGGTCGCCCGGCTGGCGGTGGTGGATGCGTCCCATTCCCTGGGCGTGAAGGAGATTTTTCGCTCACTGGGCCCGGGCGCGGTGCCGGAGTTGATCAACGTGCTGGATAGCGATGTTTCCGGGCATGTGAAAATGCTCGCGGCGGATGCGCTCGGACACATTGGCGATGCCCGCGCGGTGCCGGCGCTCTTGAAATTGTTTCACGCGCATGCCCGGGGCGGTGGCCTGTCGCATGAGGCGGTGAATGCCTCGATCGCATTGCGGCTCGCAGTCATGCAGGCGTTGAGCGTGCTGGTGGACCCGCGGGCCTTGAACGCCATCCTGGCGGCGCTGGAGGATCCGGTGTGGGAGGTACGTGCGCAGGCGGCTCATTGCGCCAGCCAGCTTGGTTCGGATCACGCCATTCCCCGGCTGGCCATGTTGCTGGATGATGAACATTGGTGGGTGCGTTTCCACGCGGCGGAAGCGCTCTTCCGGCTCGGCGAGACGGGGCAGTCCGCCTTGCAGCGGGCCGCCCGCAGCGCCTCCGCCCGCGCTGCGGAAATCGCAACCGGCCTGCTGCGGGAGAAAGGGATGGCTGTGTGAGACAAGGCAAAATTAAAAGTGAAAAATTAAAAATGCCGCCCGTGTTACCGCCCGCGCCCGGAGCGTTTAGCGCGCCTTTTTTCACTTTTCACTTTTCACTTTTCATTTCACCGCAGTGAGCTGGCTCTGGTACATCGTACGGTTCTTCAACGGCTGCGTGCTGGCGCTGCTGATGATGCAGAGCTTGATCTACCTCGCGCAGCTGGTGATAGCGTTTCTCGAGCTGCGGCACCATCGCCGTTCCCTTTCGCGCTCCGATCCGTGGTGGATGCTCACCAGCGGCGTGGCGTTGCCCATCTCCATCCTCGTGCCGGCCCACAACGAGGAGGAGACCATCGTCGAGAACGTCCGCTCGATGCTCGCGCTGCATTATCCGGACTTCGAAGTCATCGTCATCAATGACGGTTCAAAAGACCGCACCCTGGCCGTGCTCATCGAAGCACTGGGCCTCCAAAAGATCGAGCGGGTCTGGCATGCGGACGTGCAACACAAGGAAATCCTCGGCCTCTACGGCAGCCCGCGTTATCCGCGCCTGCTGCTGGTGGACAAGGTCAACGGCGGCAAGTCCGACGCCCTCAACGCGGGCATCAACCTTTCCCGCTTCCCGCTCTTCTGCGCGGTGGACGCCGACTCTTTGCTGGACCACGACTCGCTGTTGCAGGTGATGCGGCCCTTCATCGAGGAACCGGAGGAGATGGTCGCCGTGGGCGGGCGCATCTGCATCGTGAACGGCTGCACGGTGAAGTCGGGCCAAGTGGTTGAAATCGCCCTGCCCACCCGGCCGCTTGCGCTCCTTCAGAGCATCGAATACATCCGCGCCTTCCTCATCGCCCGGCTCGCGTGGAGCCGGCTCGGCGCCATGCTCATCATCTCCGGCGCGTTCGGCCTCTTCAAACGCACCGCCGCCGTGCAGGTGGGCGGTTACAGCCACGACACCGTGGGCGAGGACATGGAAATCGTCGTCAAACTGCACCGGCATTTCCGCGAGCGCGACCAGAAGTATCAGATGCGGTTCGTGGCCAACTCCGTCTGCTGGACGCAGGCCCCCGAGACCCTGGGCATCCTGCGGCGGCAGCGGTCCCGCTGGCAGCGTGGCATGATGCAGTCGCTGGCCAAGCATCGCACCATGATCTTCAACCCGAAGTACGGCCCGGTCGGCACGATCGGCATGAGTTACTTCTTCCTGTTCGACATCATCGGGCCCGTGGTGGAGCTGGCCGGGCTGCTGCTGGTGCCGGTGTCGTGTTACCTGGGAGTGGTGACGCCGCATTTCTTCCTCGCGTGGCTGGCGCTTACGTTTACGTACGGCGTGTTTCTCAGTGCCAGTTCGCTGCTGTTGGAAATGATGGTCACGCGTACCACGCGGCCCAAGGACCTGGCCCTGCTGATGATGAGCGCGGTGCTGGAAAACTTCGGCTACCGGCAGCTCAACAGTTTCTGGCGCATGGAAGGCATCTGGCAGTTCCTCACCCGCAAGCAAGGCTGGGGCGCGATGCAGCGCACGAAGTTCCAGAAACCGGTGTGACCCGACCGCCCCGCCAGGCAGTATCGGTCAATTGCCGAAGAAACCCCGGAAGAGCCGTTGCAGGCCGCGGGAGTTGTCCGGGCTGACTTCCGGGTCGGGCGATTTGCGGTGGGTGCGGCGGGCTTCGAGATCCCATTGCATTGTCAGACCGATGGTGTGCGCCCCGCGTCCGTCGCTGCGGATGGCATCCACGCCGTAGGCGTAGCCCAGGTTAACCTCCCAGATTTTATTGTCCGAGGTGTAGCCAATGCCGCCGCCAACGCCCGAGTGCCAGTCGCCCGGCTGCGCCATGCCCTGCGTGTAGTCCACCCCGGCCGTGGCTGCGTAGGTGCTCAAGTGCCAGTGTTTCGCCGCATCTAATGGGATGGTGTACAACCCGCCCAGCAGGACAAACTGCCGCGCGTGGATCTCCTGGAAATAGTAGCCCGGCAAGCTCAACGGAAACTCCGCGCCCAAGGGCAGCACCGCGCCCAGCTTGTAGCCGGTCAGCCGGTCCGAATTGATGCTCGTGCCCGCCGTGAGGCTGACGGCGAAATAGTGTTCGCTCTCCGGCAGCGTGTAAGCCAGCAGGGCGCGCGACCAGAACAAGTGCGTCTGCGGCCGGGCAAGCCGGTCCCCCGCGTAACCATAGGTCCCGGAGTTCGCCGTGAAATCGCCCTCATACCACGCGGACAACTCCATCGCGGCCTGGGGCGTCAGCAGCGGCTCGCGCCCGCCCCAGCGCAGCCCGGTACGCACCTTCAATGAGCTGGTGTCCGGCGGCGTGGTGAAGCCCGGCGACGTGCGGTTCGATTCCTCGTAGTCCGTGTAATGGAAGGCCGCCCGCACGACGCCATTGAGCGGGATCAACGCTCCGGGATTGAAGAGATGATAAACACTGGCTGAAAGCTCCCCGCCGTTGCCGTAAAAGGATTCCTCCTTGAGGTATTTGCCGCCGCGCACTTCGGAGTAACTGTCCGCGAAGCCTCCGCCCGCAACTCCCACGGCCAGATGGGTGTTCGCCCCGAGTGCCTCGCGGAACGCCAGTTCGCTGTCGAGGTACACCGGCGCGACCGCCACGCGCAACGTCTGCCCCTCGCGCGGCCAGTCCGGGAGGTTGGCGTAATAATACGCGTAGGCCGCAACGGGCGCAGAACCCTGAAACGCTTGATTGTAGCCCAGTTGTACAAGCTGGCGTTTCTCAGGGTCCACCTGGGCGTGGGCCTTACCGACCAGCAGTAAAGCCGCAGCCCAGCCCAGCAAGTGTCTGCGGAAGTGCATGGGCCGTGTCTAGGCAAGGCTGTCACCAACCGCAAGTGCAAACCGGCCACATTGCGCTCCGGGGCGCATCTCAGTTGCCTGCACACCGTGATGCGACTTGGGGAGCCTTCTCCCTTTGCGGAGCAAGGGGAGAAGGTGGCCGGAGGCCGGATGAGGGGTTGGGCCACCCTCGCCCACG
>RFSE01000021.1 GCA_009924135.1 Pseudomonadota bacterium
CGCCCATCCGGGCGGCAAGATGCCCGCCCTCTACGGCAGGCAGGATGCCTGCCACCACATCCGCTTCAGCCGCTTCTTGATCTCGCAGAAAGCCGTTGGAACGGCTGGCCGTTCGCCACCGTGCCAGCCACCCGGCTGAAGCCGGGTGCTAATGAGAGGCTTCAACCCGAGCATCATGATCAGCCCCGTGGCGGCAGGCATCCTGCCTGCCGTAGAGCCGCGGCTTCCAGCCCGGCGGAACCAGGCTCCCGGCCACCCGGTCACTCACGAAAAACACCGCGTCGCAACCCCTTCGCACGCCCATCCGGGCGGCAAGATGCCCGCCCTCTACGGCAGGCAGGATGCCTGCCGCCACATCCGCTTCAGCCGCTTCTTGAATAGGCATGGTGCCTTTGATTCAGCGGCCGCTTCGCTCCCTGCTGCAACAGACTGAGACCGGGAGCTAAATCCTTTGATGACCAGCCCCCCGCCCGGCGTCGCACATGGGTTGATTTTGTCATGCTGACGATTCGTTCCAACTCGGCCTCACGTTTTTGCGACGGCGTTTCCCGCCGGGGCTTCCTGAAGATTGGCGGGCTGGGCCTCGGCGGGCTGGCGTTGCCGCAGTTGCTGGAGGCGGAGTCGCACGCCGGCATCCGCCATTCGCACAAGGCGGTCATCATGATCTACCTGCCCGGCGGACCGCCGCACCAGGACATGTACGACCTCAAGAACGACGCGCCCCGCGAGGTGCGCGGGCCGTTCCGCGAGATCCCCACGAACGTCCCCGGCATCCGCATCTGCGAGCATCTCCCGCGCATGGCCGCGATGATGGACAAGCTCGTGCCCATCCGCTCCATCGTCGGTGCGGAGGGCGGGCATGACAACTTCCAGTGCTTCACCGGACGCGGTACGCGCAACCAGCCGCCCGGTGGCTGGCCCATGTTCGGCTCGGTCATCTCGAAGCTCCAAGGCGTGGCTGATGCGGGCCTGCCGCCCTTCGTGGGCCTGGAGAACAAGACCAAGCACCGGCCTTACAACCTGGCCACGCCCGGCTTCCTCGGTGTGCCTCACCGCTCGTTCAAGCCGGAAGGCGAAGGCAAGGACGACCTCGTGTTGCAGGACATCTCGCTGGACCGCCTTGCGGACCGGAAGAATTTGCTCGCAGGCTTCGACCACTTCCGCCGGGACGTGGACAGCAGCGGGTTGATGGACGGCTTGGATGTCTTCCAGCAACAGGCCTTCGGCGTGCTCACGTCAAGCAAGCTCGCGGCGGCCCTCGATTACACGAAGGAAGACCCGCGCACGATCGCGCGTTACGGCAAGGGCGACCCGGCCCTGCGCGGGGACGCCTCGCCGCGCATGAACGAGCACTTCCTCATCGCCCGCCGGCTCGTCGAGGCCGGAGCCCGCGCGGTGACGGTGTCATTCGGCTTCTGGGATTACCACGGGCAGAACCACAAGATCGCGAAGGAAGACTTCCCGATGCTCGACCAGGCCGTGACCGCGCTGGTGCAGGACCTGCACGACCGGGGCCTCGACAAGGACGTGAGCGTGGTGGTGTGGGGCGAGTTCGGCCGTACGCCCAACCTCAACAAGGACGCGGGCCGCGACCACTGGCCGCGCGTCTCCTGCGGCCTGCTCGCCGGCGGCGGCATGAAGACCGGCCAGATCATCGGCGCAACCGACCGCCTCGGCGGCGAATGCACCGAACGCCCCGTGCGCTTCGGCGACGTCTTTGCCACCCTCTACCACAACCTCGGCATCCCCACGGAAACGACCGTCACGGACCTGACCGGCCGCCCGCAGTACATCGTCGAACAAGGCTGCGAGCCGATGCGGGAATTGGTGGGATAAAATTTCAGGGCGGCTGAACACCGCTTCGTCAGGCCGCGTCAAGACTACAGCCCTATGTTGAACATCTTCGGTTCCTCCAGCGGCAAGCTGTGCGATGGCGTTTCGCGGCGCGATTTCCTGCGCGTCGGGGCGCTGGGCATGGGCGGGCTGGCGTTGCCGCAGTTGCTCGAGGCCGAGGCGCTCGCGGGCATCGGCAAGTCGCACAAGGCCGTCATCATGATTTACCTGGTCGGCGCGCCGCCGCATCAGGACATGTACGACCTGAAGATGGACGCGCCGCGCGAGATTCGCGGCGAGTTCCGGCCCATAAAGACCAACGTCCCGGGCATCGAGATTTGCGAGCACCTGCCCCAGTTGGCCCGCATCATGGACAAGCTGGTGCCCATCCGCTCCGTCTATGGCTCGCCCGACGGCGATCACGACTCTTTCATCTGCTACACCGGCCGGCACAAGCGCCTCCAGCCGCCCGGTGGCTGGCCGTCCATGGGGTCGGTGGTGTCGAAGTTTCAGGGGCCGGTGGACAAGTCCGTCCCGCCGTTCGTGGGGCTCGCGCCCAAGGCCGGTCATCCGCCCTACGGCTCGCCCGGTCTGCCCGGCTGCCTCGGGGCGCCGACGGCGGCGTTTCGTCCGGCTGGCGAAGGCATGAGCGACCTGCTGCTCAATGAGATTTCGCCCGCTAGGCTCAATGACCGCAAGTCGCTCCTCGCGTCGTTCGACCACTTCCGCCGCGACGTGGATAACAGCGGAGTGATCGAAGGGTTGGACGCTTTCCACCAACGCGCGCTCGGGATGCTGACCTCCAGCAAACTCGCGGAAGCCCTCGATCTTTCCAGCGAAGACCCGAAGACCCGCGAACGCTACGGCAAGGGTTTCACCGCGAACTACGGCGACGGTGCGCCGCGCAACTTGGAGCACTTCCTCATGGCCCGCCGGCTCGTCGAAGCCGGGGCGCGCGTCGTGACCTTGAATTTCGGCCGTTGGGATTTCCACTCGGACAACTTCAACGAGGCAAAGAACACCCACCTGCCCTACTTCGACCGGGGCATGGCCGCGTTGGTGCAGGACCTGCACGACCGGGGCATGGACAAGGACGTGGCGGTCGTCGCGTGGGGCGAGTTCGGCCGCACGCCGACGATCAACAAGGACGCGGGCCGCGACCACTGGCCGCGGGTGGGCTGCGGGTTGCTGGCCGGCGGGGGCTTCCGCACGGGCCAGATCATCGGCGCGACGGACCGCCTGGGCGGGGAGATCGCCGAGCGCGGCGTTCATTTCGGTGAAGTCTTCGCGACGCTCTACCGCCACCTCGGCCTGGACCCGCACGACACGACCTTCACGGACCTCACAGGCCGCCCGTATCCCCTCGTGGATTACCAGCACGAGGTGATGAAGGAATTGGTTTGAGGTGCCTCAACGAGATGCTAATTGCCAGAAGCCCTCGCGTCACCATTCTCTGGCCATGACGACTAAGCCCACTGCCAATGGACTGACCAAGCAGGAGGCCGGATGGGTGGCTGCCATTGAAAAGTATTTTGCCAAAATGGCACTCATCCGGAAGCAGATGATAGCGACGGACGAACGCATTCGCCAGGCCGACCAAGCCATTCGCCGGAGTCAGGACGAAACCCGTGCCATCCTCCGTTCTGCCCGAAAGAACCGGATGCTTCCAATGAGTCGCAACGCACAAAACGCCGCTTGACCCCCCTGCCCCGTTCGCTAGTTTCTGCCTGACAGCCATCACCGATTTATGAGTACTGAAAACACCTCCATTGGCTCCGGCGCTTCCCGCCGCGAGTTCCTCAAGTCCACCTCCGCCGCCACCGCTGCGGTCGCCGCCGTCGGCATCACGCCGATCTACGGCCAGAACCAGGCCCCGTCCGCCAACGTGGTCGGCGCCAACAACCGCATCAACATCGGCCACATCGGCGTGGGCGGCCAGGGCATGGCGCACGTCAGCCAGATGAAGCCCAAGCACGGCGACAACAACACCGCGTCCATCGCCGTCTGCGACGTGTCGAAATACCGGCAGGACTTCGCGAAGAACAAGATTCTCGACGGCAACGCTGGGGCGAAGGTGGACACCTACGGCGACTTCCGGAAGCTGTTGGAACGCAAGGACATCGACGCCATCGTCTGCGCCACGGTGGACCACTGGCACACGAAGGTTTCCGTCGCTGCCTTGCAGTCCGGCAAGCACGTGTATGTCGAGAAGCCGATGACCCGCTACCTCGGTGAGGCCTTCGAGATTTACGACACCGTGAAGGCCACCGGTAAGATCCTCCAAGTCGGCTCGCAGGGTTGCTCGGACATGAAGTGGCACGAGGCCGCGCGGCTCATCCAGTCCGGCAAGATCGGCCCCATCGTCATGTCGCAGGGCTCCTACATGCGCAACAGTCCCAAGGGCGAATGGAACTACCTGATCCAGCCCTGGTGCAGCGCCGAGGACACCAACTGGGACATGTGGATCAACCCGGTCAGCAAGAAGATCCCCTTCAACCCCGACCACTACTTCCGCTGGCGGAAATACTATCCGTACTGCGCCGGTCTGCTGGGCGATCTCTTCCCGCACAAGCTGCATCCCTACATGCTCGCCACGGGCAACCCCGAGTTCCCGACACGGGTCGCGGCGCTGGGCAACAAATCATTCCACACGGACAAGAACACGCCCGGCACGCCCGAGCGCGACGTGCCCGAGATCATGCAGCTCAT
Source organism: Pseudomonadota bacterium (assembly GCA_009924135.1). GTDB lineage: Bacteria > Verrucomicrobiota > Verrucomicrobiia > Limisphaerales > SXTU01 > SXTU01. The sequence continues at coordinate 4,543 of RFSE01000021.1, forward strand.
CGCCGAGTTCCCGAGCGGCTACGTGATGCACATCACCAGCAGCACGGTGAACGAAGTCGGCACGCAGGAAATGATCCGCGGCCACAAGGCCACGCTCACGATGGCAGGCAACAAGGTCGAGCTGACCCCGGGCCGTCCGTTCACCGAGGAAATCGATCCCTACACCAGCCCCGCCTTCCCTGGCGAGACCCTGCCGGCCCACCACAAGAACTGGTTCGACAGCATCCGCGCGAACAAGCAGCCCAACGCGGGCATCGACCTCGCGGTCAAGGTGCAGACCGTCATCTCCCTCGCGGAAATGTCTGACCGCCTGAACATCATGTGCAGCTTCGACCCGAAGACCCGCAAGGTAACCGACGGTGCGGGCAAGGAAGTCACGCCGCTCACCTACGGCAGCCTCCCCCTCTCCTGAGTGAGGAGGACAGGAATTTGCAAAACCGGCCCTGCGATCGCGTGGGGCCGGTTTTTACTTTTAATAAGGAAAGCAGGAAGGCAGGAAGATGAAAATGCTCGCTCACCGGGCAACCGCGCACATCCCGACACTGCCCCCGAGGAACGAATTCTTCCGGAGCGCGGCTGTGTCGCGGAGACCAGCCGCAGCGGCTACGGCTGGCAGGAGGCGTTGAGGCGTTCCACCCCCTCGGTATTCCAACGTTGCTGCGGCTGATCCCGCGCCGAGCGGGACACAGCCGCGCTCCAGGGGCAGTGCCAAGCTGCGCCCTCGACAACACGGAATTACTTCCTGCCTTCCTGCTTTCCTTATGAAAAAATCCTCAGTTCCTTGATCTGTGTTTCATCTGTGCCCATCTGTGGCTAAATTCAAGCCGTCATGTTCACCGTCACCCTCGCCCGGCACGCGATGGCCACACGCTTCGAACTCGTCCTGCATGGCGGGCACGAGCCGGGCTTGCGGGCGGCCGGCGAGGAGGCGCTGGATGAGATCGAGCGGCTGGAAAACGAACTCAGTTACTTCCGCGCCACGAGCCAGATCTTCCGGTTGAATCAGGAGGCCGCCCAACACCCCGTGCGGGTCGCCCCGTGGCTGTTCCGGCTGCTCCAGCAGGCCCAACGGCTCACGCAGGAGACCGGTGGCACCTTCGACATTACCGTCGCGCCCCTGATGCGCTGCTGGGGCTTCTACACGCGCGAACGTCGCGTACCAGATGCAGCCGCACTGGCCGAGGCCCGTGCCTGCGTCGGGATGCACTTGGTGGAACTGGACGAAGCGGCCATGACCGTGCGTTTCACCCGCGCGGGCGTGCAGTTGGATCTGGGCTCAATCGGCAAGGGCTTCGCGATCGAGCGCGCGGGCGAATTCCTCCGCGAGGCCGGCGTCACCAGCGCCCTGCTCCACGGCGGCACCAGCACCGTGCTGGCCATCGGCACCCCGCCCGACGCACCCGGCTGGAAAATCGCCCTCGAACACCCCGCGAGCCAGAGCGAGGGGATTCGCAATTTGCAATTCGCAATTCGCAATTCCTCCGCCCCTCTGGCCACCGTTTCCTTACGGGACGAATCGCTCTCCGTCTCCGCCATCTGGGGCAAGTCCTTCACGGCGGCCGACCGCAGCTACGGGCACGTGATCGACCCGCGCACGGGCGAACCAACGCAAGGAGCGCTGCTCGCCGCCGTCGTCCTCCCGTCCGCCACGGAAAGCGATGCCCTCTCCACCATGCTGCTGACCCTCGGCCCGGACGGTTTGAAAAACGTGATGCGGCTGCGTCCGGACATGCGGGCGCTGGTGGCGGGCGAAGGGGCCGGGCCTGGGTCGTTGCGAATCGAAGCAGTTGGCTTCGATTTACCGGCGCAGTAGCGGCAGGCGTCCCGCCTGCCGTAGAGCCGTGGCTTCCAGCCCGGCGGAACAAAGCGTGCAAGCAACGATCACGCACTGACTACCTCATACCGCAGGACTCTGCACCCACATTCCGGGCGGCAAGATGCCGCCCTCTACGGCAGGCAGGATGCCTGCTGCCACGGCAGCCGCTACGGGCCATCGGGCTGCGGTTCCGCCTCGGAGGTTGAATTCGCGAACCGCGACTGCTCGGCGTTCCAAACGAAAAAAGCGCCGGCCCAAGGGCCGGCGCTTTCAGAATTATTGATGGTCCAGCTCAGGCCGTGACCACGGGAGCCCCGGCGGGCGGCGGACGCAGGCCGAGTTCCTCGGTGTCGATGAAGCCCTGCAACTGGCGCAGGCGCGTCGGATGGCGCATCTTGCGCAGCGCCTTGGCCTCAATCTGCCGGATGCGTTCGCGCGTGACCTTGAACTGCTTGCCCACTTCTTCGAGCGTGCGGCTGTAGCCGTCGGCCAGACCGAAGCGGAGTTCGAGCACCTTGCGCTCGCGCTCGGTGAGCGAGTCGAGCACGTCCGCCAGCTTGTCCTTCAACAAGCTGTAACTGGTCATCTCGGACGGGTTCTCGGCACTCTTGTCCTCGATGAAGTCGCCGAAGTTCGTGTCTTCGCTGTCGCCGACCGGGGATTGGAGGCTGATCGGCTGCTGGGCCATCTTCATGATGGCCCGCACGCGCTCGACCGGCATCTGCATCTCGTCGGCGATTTCCTCCGGCGTGGCCTCGCGGCCGAAGTCCTGCACGAGCTGCTTCTGCACGCGCATGAGCTTGTTGATCGTCTCGATCATGTGCACCGGGATGCGGATGGTGCGCGCCTGATCGGCGATGGAGCGGGTGATGGCCTGGCGGATCCACCAGGTCGCGTAGGTCGAGAACTTGTAACCCCGGCGGTACTCGAACTTCTCGACGGCCTTCATCAGGCCCATATTGCCTTCCTGGATGAGGTCGAGGAAGGACAGGCCGCGGTTGGTGTATTTCTTCGCGATGGAGATCACGAGCCGCAGGTTGGCCTCGACCATTTCAGTCTTGGCCTTCAGGGCATTCGCCGAGAAGTGCAGCAGTTGCTTGTAGGCGTTGAGGTAATCCTCGTACGGCATCCGGACGAACTCCTCCAGCGCCTTGATCTTCTTGTGCTCGCCGTCGGCGATCACCTGGGTCTGGGGCGATTTCCGGTGCGCCTCGACCTCGGCAATGGCGCGCAGGCTGGCCTGGACCTTGTCGTGGATGTTTTCGGCGACGAGGGCCATTTCCTCGATGACCTTCTGCTTGTAGAAGAACTTGGGAAAGGACCGTTGCAACTTCTCATCCGCCTTCTTGAAGCTGACGCCTTCCTTGTCCTTCTTGGCCTTGTTCGGTGAGTTCTGCCAGGCGGCGTAATGCTCATCCACCGTCTGGTCGATGCCCCGGACTTCCTTCACCAGCTTGCGCAACGCCTTGAGATGGTTGTCCCGGCTCTCGATCTTCTTGTCGATGATGACGCGGTCAAAACGTTCCTTCGGCGGCTCGGAAATCAGCTTCTCAGCGAGGGCGATGTGCTCCTTGCCCGAGAAACCGAAGCTGTAGATGATCGCCTTGACGGCATTTTCGGCGTCCTCGATGCGCTTGGAAATCTCCACCTCCTGTTCGCGCGTGAGGAGCTGCACCTGGCCCATCTGCTTCAGGTACATGCGGACGGGATCGTCCAGAATGTCGAGCCGGCTCTTGTCTTCCTGCTCCTCTTCCGGCTCCGGCTGCTTCACGCGGTCCACCTCGGCCTGGTCCACGATCTCGATTTCGAGATTGCGCAGCTTGCTGTAAATCTCGTCCAGATCCTCCGGTGTGACGATGCTGTCCGGGAGGGTGTCGTTGATGTCGCCGTACGTGAGGTAGCCCTGTTCCTGGGCCAGCCGCACCAATTCCTTCACCTTCTCGGTCAAATCCACCCCGGCCTGCGTCTTGATCGCCTCCGTGATCTGCCCGGCGGCAGGCGCCGCCACGACCTCCGCGATCAGGGCCACCGGCACCTTCGCGTCCGCACTGCCATTGGCCTGCACGAGGGCAGTGGCCAGGGCCTTGGCCGGGGAAACCTCCGCAGCGGGCTTCGTCGCTTTACGCGAAGGAACAGGTTTAGCGAGCTTGGTCTTGCCGCTCTTGGCGGCGGGCTTGGAAGCCTTTGTCTTTGCCATATTTTCAGTCGGGTGCGGTCCGGCTTGACGCGCCGGAAAAGAGCCACCGAATATGGTTTCCCGCACCCATGGAGTCAAGGGAGTAGATTGGAAAACTGTTGACTCAACATCCAAGCCCCTCAGGCCCCGGCTTTGACTTACCCATGCGGCCGGGACACGATGAGCACCGCATGTCGTTCAAACTCGTCTTTCTGGGCTCCGGTACGTCCAACGGGGTGCCGGTGATCGGCAAGGATTACCCGGCCGCGTTTCTGGCCAATCCGAAGAACCATCGCACGCGCCCGGCCATTTACGTGCAGACCCCGGCCGCCCGGCTGGTGGTGGACACCCCGCCGGAGTTCCGCCTGCAATGCCTCCGCGAACGGGTGACGCACCTGGATGGCGTGCTCATCACCCACGCGCACGCGGACCACATCATGGGCATGGATGACTGCCGCCGGTTCTGCGCGATGACGGGCAAGGCGCTGCCCATCCACGCCAGCCCGGCCACCATGGAACATTTGCGGCGGATCTTCCTCTACGCCTTCCACGCTGGGCCGCATCCAGAGGGGTATTTTGTCCCCGCGCCCCGTCCGTTTGAGGGTCCGTTCGAAGTGGGCGACCTGCACATCACTCCCCTGCCCCTACCCCATGGCCGGACACCGTGCCATGGCTTCCTCTTCGAGCGGCAGGGGCGCAAGCTGCTGGCCTATTGCAGCGACTGCAAGGAAGTGCCGGAAGAGGTCATCGCCCGGATTCGCGGGGTGGAAATCGTCGTGCTGGATGCCCTGCGCAAGACGTCGCACTGGACCCACATGAGCCTCGACGAGGCGCTCACGGCGGCCCGCCGGATCGGAGCCGGACAGACATTTCTCACCCATCTGGCGGATAGCTACGATCACGACCTCGACCAGGCGGAATTGCCGCCCAGCGTATCCCTCGCGTGGGATGGCCTGCAGGTGGAACTGGCTGGTTAAACTTAGAAACTGTAGTTCAACCACCGATGAACACGGATGAACACGGATGGACAGAACGAATGAGCCAGGATCTCATTCACCCCAGGGGTGAAGACTCAGCCAGACGTTTCTATCCGTGTTCATCGGTGTTTATCCGTGGTTCAGCTTTCTCAACTGCGGAATCCATGATTAAACTCCTGCTCTTGCTCCTCGCCTGCCTGCCGCTGCTCGCTGCCGCCGCCGGGCCGGGCGACACGGCCATTGTTGTTTACAACAGCACGCTTGATGACTCGAAGGCCGTGGCGAGCCATTACTTCACCGCGCGCGCCGTCCCGGCGGACCAAGTCATCGGCCTGCCGCTGCCGACCAGCGAAACGATGACGCGCAAGGAGTTCCGGGAGCTGTTGCAGGAGCCGTTGTTGAAGGCCCTGACCGAACGCGGATTGTGGAAGCTGCGCCCGGCTGACAAGGAGTTCTCCCCGACGAACCCGCCCGCCGTCACGGAATCGAAAATCCGCTACGCCGTCCTCTGCCTGGGCGTGCCGCTCAAGATCGCGGCGGACAGCTCGGTGGCCGAGCCGATCACTCAGCAGTTGCCCGCAGAACTACGCCGCAACGATGCCGCCGTGGACAGCGAACTGGCCCTGCTCCCGCTGGCCGCTGGGCGACACTTCCTTACGGGCGTCCTGCGAAACCTTAATTACGCCGCCACCAACACCGCCACCCTTCACCCCACCAACGGCATCCTCCTGGTCGCCCGGCTCGACGGACCGACCGTCGCCATCGCCCGCAGCCTGGTGGACAAGGCGATGGAGGCCGAACGGGACGGGCTGTGGGGCCGGGCCTATTTCGACGCACGCGGTCTGCACGAAGGCCCGCTCCTGATGGGGGATGAGTGGCTCCGCCGGGCGGCGGAGACCACGCGTCGCTACGGCCTCGAAACCACCCTCGACGACCAGCCCGCGACCTTCTCCCCTGGCTTTCCATTGAGCCAGGTCGCCTTGTATGCCGGCTGGTATGACGGCGGCGTCTCCGGTCCGTTTACCCGGGAGCAGGTCGAATTCATGCCCGGGGCCATTGCCTATCACCTGCACTCGTTTAGCGCGCACACCTTGCGTTCAGCGGACAAGCAATGGTGCGGTCCATTGCTCGCCAAAGGGGCCACCGCGACACTGGGTTGCGTGGAAGAACCTTACCTGGCCGGCACCCCGGATTTGAGCGTGTTCTTCCACCGGCTTACCGCAGCCGGCTGGACCTTCGGCGAGGCCGCGTATGCCGCGCAAGGTTCACTCTCGTGGCAGACCACGGTGGTGGGTGACCCGCTCTACCATCCGTTTGGCCGGCACCCGGCCGAACTGCACGCCAGCCTGCTCAAGCGCCACAGCCCGCTGCTGGCATGGTCGCACCTGCGCGTCGTGAATCTGAACCTCGTGAAGGGCCGCACCCCCGCCGAGATGATCGGCTACCTCAACGAACAGGCGGAATCCAAGACCAGCGCCGTGCTCTTGGAAAAACTGGGTGAACTGCAACTGGCCTTGCAAAAACCGGACCTCGCCATCGAAGCCTGGGACAAGGCCCTGGCCAGCCAACCCACCCCCAGGCAGCGCCTGCGCCTGCTGTTTGCCCGCGCGGAACAGCTCACCAAACTGGACCGCGACAAGCCCGCCCTTGCGGACTGGAAACAACTGGAGGAACTCCTCCCGGAGTCGCCGGAGAAAACCCTCGCTGGGCAGCGCCGGGCGGCCACTGAAGCGAAGTTAAAAGCCGGGAAGTAAACCGCACCTCAATCCGCCGCCGCGAGCTCCATGTCGCGCGTGAAGTACAGGATGCGGCCACAGTGCGGACAGGAGTTGATCTCGGACTGCGACTGGCAGGCGACCATGATCTGCGTGGGCAGGCGCATGTGACAGCCGCCACACGAGCTGTGCTGGATGCCCACGATGACATTCTCGCCCTTGCTCTTGAGCAAGCGCTCGTAGCGCGCCAGGGCACCTTCCTCGACCGCTGCCGCCAGATCCTTCCGATTGGATTGCAGCTCGGCCAGCTTCGCCTTGAAGTTGGCCTCGCGCTTGCCCAATTCGGCGACCTCGACATCCACGTCCTTCTTGGCTTCGGTGGCCACCTTGGTGGCGGCGGCTACTTCCTTCGCCGCAGCGTCGGCTTGCTCCATCAGTTCCAGAATCTGGTCCTCGAGCTTGGAAATGTTCGCCTTGCAGCCATCGATCTCATGGGCCAAGGCGCGATACTCCTCGTTCTTCTTGGTTTGGAATTGCTGGAGCGAGTACTTGGCGATGCGCTCCTTCTGCGCCTCGACATCCAGTTCGAGCTTTTTCTTGTCGGACTCGATCTGTTTGGACTTCAGCTTGGCCGCGTCAAGCGCCTGCTGTGAGGAATTGGCACGGGACTTGGCCCGCTCCCGCTGCGGTTCGATGGACGCCAGATCGGCCTGCGTGCGGTGGAGATTGCGGTCACGGTCCTGGAGAACGAGGAGCTTTTCGATGGCTTCAATCATGCGTGGCGGTCTTTCGTGGGAAAAAACTATCGGGCACGTCAAGCCAAGTCAATGCATGCGGTGAGAAACTGTCCGATCCTTCCAGGGCCGCGCAAGCCGCTGAAAACCGTCAACCACCCGGGACCATGCTGGAAACGCGCTTTGGATTTGAACCACAAAGACACAAAGATCACAAAGGATAGTGACTGGCTTGCGGGCGCGTTTGAAGGAACCACGCACCCCGTTCGTGCGCCCCACCTCCACGGCGACCGGTTATTTTCACACGCGTTCGTTTTTGGGTTCTTTGCCACGCGCGGTTTAACCAGCGTGGCCCCTCCCAATCGCTGAAACACGTGCCCTCAATTTATTTGAACATCCTCCGCGCCATCCGTTCCAAAGCTGACAGTATGATTACGCACCGCCTTTCCTCCACCCTCTGTCTGGCTGCCCTCGCCGCTACGGTGGCCTTGCCCCGATGGTCACCTGCCGCCGCCGCGCCGAAAGAGTCCAGCGCCATCGCGCTGGCGCGCCAGTTGAACCAGGCCTTCATCGAGGTCGCCGACCAGGTATCGCCTTCGGTGGTTGTGATCCGCGTGGCGCAGAAGCAGGACCACAGCCGGTTCGGCAGTGATGGCGAGGGCAATCCATTTCTCGATATGCTGCCGCGCGAATTCCGGAAGCAACTCGAAGAGCAAATGGAAAAGCGCCGCAAGCAACGCACCGAACCCCGGGCCGAACGCACGCCCCAGTTCAACGGCCAGGGCAGCGGCGTCGTCATCCGGGAGGACGGGTACATTCTTACCAACCGCCACGTGGTCGAGGACGCGGAGCGCATCGAGGTCCGTTTCAAGGACGGCCGCACCTTCCCCGCGACCATCCGCGGTGTGGACCCGCGCTCGGATGTGGCGGTGATCAAAATCGACGCGAAGGCGCTGCCGGCTGCGAAGTTTGCTGATTCAGACAAGACCCGCGTGGGCGAGTTTGCGATCGCCATCGGCGCACCGTTCAATCTGGATTACAGCGTCACCTTCGGTCACGTCAGCGCCAAGGGCCGCACGGATTTGCTGCCGGGCGTCGCCCCCGGCACGCCGATGGACCAGGACTTCATCCAGACCGATGCCAGCATCAACCCGGGCAACAGCGGCGGTCCGCTCGTGAACATCAACGGCGAAATCATCGGCATCAACACCCTCATCCGTGGCCTCCACACCGGCATCGGATTCGCCATCCCATCGAACCTCGCGCATGAACTCGCGGACACCCTCATCAAGGACGGCAAGGTCGTCCGCGCCCGGTTGGGCCTGATGGCGCGCGGTCTCAAGGATGACCCTGAGTTGCGCACCCAGACGTTCAAGGGGGCCACCGACGGCGTGCTGGTCGCCGGCATCCAGCAGAACAGCCCGGCATCCAAATCCGAACTCAAACTTGAAGACATCATCACGCACGTCGAGAGCACGCCGGTGGGCAACGCCCAGCAACTGCGCAGCTCGGTGCGCAATAAGGCCGGCAAGCCCGTGACCCTCAGCGTCGTGCGCGATGGCAAATCCCTCAAGGTCAAGATCACGCCGGAAGAGTGGCCGGATGATCCGGCAGAAGTCGCGTCCGCGACCAAGAAGAGCAACGAAATCGAGGCCGATGACTTGGGCATCGTGGTGAAACCACTCACCAAAGAACTGGCCAAGGAATACAGCCTCAAGCACACGGACGGCCTGATCGTGACGGAGGTGGACGAAGACGGCCCGGCGGCCAAACGCGGGATCAAGCCCGGCACCGTCATCACCGAAGTGAACCGCAAACCAGTCGCTGACCTGCAGGACTTCCGGAATGCCATGAAAGGGGCTGACCTCAAGAAAGGCGTCCGTCTGGGCATCGTCAGTGACGGCTTCAGCAAGTTTGAAGTGCTGAAATCCGGCGAGTAGTCCGCCGCACCAGCCTCACTTGGGCCGCGTCATCTGGAAGGTTCCGTGATCCACGGACGCCTTGTAGGTGGAGAAAAAATTGGTGACCGTGGCCCGGCCCTCGTAGCGGTAGGTTCCGTACAGTCGGCCCAGGTTCTCTTCGCCGCTGAACACCCACCCGCCATTGGTCGGCATCAAGGTGAGGTTCATCTGCATCCCGAAGCTCAACACGCTCGCATACATGGCGTGATAGCGGGTTTCAAACTGACCGTTGTCGAGCTTGCGAACAATCGCTTGCAGGCTGCCACTGTGACCGTTGTGAGCGCTCAGCCACCGGCCTTCCCAGCGGCCCTCGATCGAATCGGTCGGGTTGGGCCGGGCCGCCGCTGCCTGCCAGTCCCGGTTGAAGGTTGAACAACCGCTGAGAACAACCAGCGCCACCAAGGCGACGCCATGGGCGGCCCATTTCCGCAACGATAGATTCATGGCGAAATCCGACGCCATCAGCGGCGGCACGTCAAGCCCGCGCGCGGTTTACTTCCGCTTCGGCATCCGGAGTTCGGCTGCTTGCAGGCGGCGCTGGCCTTCGGCGAGCTGCTGCGGGGTCATTTCCTTCACCAGTGCGTCCCGCAAACTGCCCGCTGCCGGATGTCCGGCCGCCGTGGCGAGCGACCACCATTGAAACGCTTCGGCAAAGTCCACCGGCACCCCCAGGCCACTGCGGTGGAGCAACGCCAGGTTATGCTGCGCGTCCCGCTGGCCTTGCTCCGCCGCCGCGCGGAACCAGCTCGCTGCCGCCGCATAATCCTGCCCCACGCCTGTGCCTTTCGCGTAGAGCAGACCGAGCTGCGACTGGGCATTGGGTTCCCCGGCCTGGGCCGCCCGGGCAAACCACTTGGCCGCTTCGGCGAGATTTGCCGGCACCCCGCGTCCATTGTAGTAAAACGAACCCACGTTGAACATCGCCCACGGCTCCCCCTGCTCGGCCGCGCGCCGCGTCCGGGCGACCACGGCTTCCAATTTCGCCTCATGCCGGAGGGAATCAGCGGCGAACGGGGGAGCGTAGTAATTCGCCACCGTATCCGCGACGAACCAGAAGGTTATTAGAGAAATCAGCCCCAGGACAATCGTACCTGCCCAGCTCATCAGCCCCGTCTGCCCGCGCCAGAAGGCGAACGCCGTCGGGCGCTCACGATGCGCGTAAGCCTCACGCCCGGATTTGTCGGCCGCCTCGGGATCGTACGCCGGAGCCGGAGTAGTACGCTGAAACGGAACCTCCGGTCTGGCCTCACCCACCAAAGCCTCATAGGCCACATTGATGGCCTTCATGCGCTCCTCAGCCTGCTTCTGCTGCGCAGGGTCGTGGGCAAACCGGTCGGGATGCCAGCGCTTCACCAGCGTGAGATAGGCACGCTTGATCTCCTCCGCCGACGCCCCTGGCTGGAGCGCGAGGGTTTCTAAATGGTTGGGAACTTGGTTGCCCATATTCACCGGTCTGTATCGGCAGGCTACGCCGGCAATGAAGGCGTGTAAACCCGCTTCAATGACGCGTCATGCCAGCGTCGCATCGTGGCCACCGAGCAGAGTGCTCCCACCAAGGCCAGGAACATGTCCCACTGCGTATCCCACGGGTCACCCTGGGTACCGAGGAAATCGCTGGCCGCCTCGCCCGTCAGCACTGCGGTCCCCCATTCGAAGAACTCGTAACAGGCGCTAAAGGCCAGGCAGACGCTGACCACGAGGAAGCTCAGCCAACCACCGGGCCGCAACGGCGTCTTCCGCAGCAGCAACTCGCGCACGAACACCGCCGGAATGAAACCCTGCGCGAAATGGCCAAAACGGTCGTAATGATTGCGGGCCAGGCCGAAGGCATCCCGCGCCCACTCCCCCAGCGGGACCTTCGCGTAGGTATAGTGTCCGCCAACGGCCAGAATCACCGAGTGAATGGCCAGCAGATGCAGGCACAGCGAGGACAGCGGGAACTGGCGATGGGTGCAGGCGAGCAAACCCAGCCCCACCCACACGGGCACGTTCTCCAAGGCCCAAGTCATGCGATCCGCCTGCGGTGAAACGCCCAGGGCAACTTGAGCGGCGACCACCAACGCGATGAGCCATGGCAGGGGCATGGCGTCAGATTACGCAACCGCCCGGACCACGCCGGTGATCAGCGCCAGCCCTTCGGCCACGTCCTCGCGCCGGAGATTCAGTGCGGGCAGGAAGCGCACCACCTGCGTGCCGCTGGGTACCGTGAGCACACCCGCGTCATGCAGCCGGTTGACGAAGTTGAGCGAGGCGACCTTGCCGGTGTTGGTAAACGCCGGGATGCTCTCCGCCAACTCGATGCCCAGCATGAAACCCAGCCCGCGCACGCTCTTGATGACCTGGGGATATTGGGCCGCGAGCTTCTCCAGTTCCCCTTTCATCCACGCGCCAGTCTCGCGGGCGTTGTCCGCCAGCCGGTCGCGCTCGATGACTTCGAAGACCTTGTTCGCCACCGCACAGCCCAGCGGCGTGCCCCCGTAAGTCGTCGCGTGCGTACCGGGTCCGAGCAAGTCGCACAGCTTGACCCCATGATGCTCCTCGCGGACCCAAAACGCCCCAATGGGAAAACCGCCGCCCAGCGACTTCGCCATGGAAACGCCGTCGGGCAGGAATTTATCGGCTCCAGGCACGCCTTCGAGCAACCGCTGGAAACTCTGGAACCGGCCGGTGCGGAAGTGCCCGCATTGCACGCCGTCCATCAGCAGCAACATCCGCCGCTCGTCACAGAGCTGGCGCAGCCCGAGCAAGTACTCCGGAGACGCCGGCGCAATGCCGCCCTCGCCCTGCACGCCTTCGATCAGGATGGCAACCGTCGCCGGGGTAATCGCGTCGCGCACGGCCTGCAGGTCGTTGTAGGGCACGTGCTTGAAGCCGGGCACGGCCGGCTCGAAGCCCTTTTTCACTTTCTCCTGCCCCGTCGCCGCGATGCCTGCCAGCGTACGCCCGTGAAACGAGTTCAACGCGGTAATGATTTCAAACCGGCCCTCGTCGTGGCCGAACTTGCGTGCCACCTTGTACAAACCTTCATTCGCCTCCGCGCCGGAGTTGCTAAAGAACACCTTGCCCGGCGCGAGGTGCCGGACGATCGACTGCGCCAGCCGGCCCTGCGGCTCGTGGTAGTAAAGGTTGGAGACATGCACCATCCGCCGCGACTGATCAATGAGCGCGTCCGTAATTTCAACGTTGGCGTGACCCAGCGAACAAACGGCGATGCCGCCGCCGAGGTCGAGGTAACGCTTGCCGTTCACGTCCCACAGATGGCTGCCCTCGCCGCGCGCGAGCACCAGCTCGAAGCGCCCGTAACTGGGCACGACGTATTTCTGGAACAGGCCGAGAACGGCTTGCTGTTCGTTGTGGACGATGGCGGGCGGAGTCGGAACGATTTCCTTCATTTCGGATTTGCGATAGCGGATTGCGAATTGATTCGTGCACGGGCGCTGCGGGCGGAAGCGACTGTCATGGCCAACAGCTCATGGCCTTCTTTCACCAGACTTTCAATCAGACTGGGGCTGACCAGATTGGTCTCAACGAGCAGCTCAATCCAGTAAAGCGATTCGTCACACTCTTCTTCAACGATGGTCATTTTAACAATGAAATCAGCGCACGACTTGGCCCGACAAGCGGCACGGTAGTTGGCTCCGACGGACGTTCCCGCTCGCAGCAACTGCCGCCCCATGACATTGGCCGTAACATTCTTGGGAAGAAATTCAACCAGCCGGACAACCCGAATGGCAGAGGCCTTCGTTCGTCGCTTGAATTCTTCCGCATTCATCCGGCGTAGGATTGGCGGCGGCCAAAAAATTCGCAATCCGCAATCGCCAATCCGAAATCAGGCGACCACTTCGGTTCCAACCCCTTCGTCGGTGAAAATCTCGAGCAGCACGGAATGCTGCTGGCGGCCGTCCACGAACTGCACCTTCTCCACGCCGGACTGGATGGCTGCGACAGCACTGTCCACCTTGGGAATCATGCCCTTGTCCACCACCCCGGTGGCCTTGAGCGCGGAAACTTCGCTGATTTGCAGGTGCGTGATGAGCGTTGCCGGGTCTTTCGGATCGCGCATGAGGCCGGGCACATCGGACATGAAGACCAGGCGGCGGGCCTTGAGCGCGATGGCGGCCTGGGCGGCGGCCACGTCGGCGTTGCAGTTGTAAACCTTGCCGTCCTCGCCGCGCGCTGTGGGGCTGATGACCGGCGTGATGCCGTGCGCGATGCACTCCAGCAACGGCGCGGTGTTCACCGCCACCACCTCGCCCACGTAGCCGATGTCCACCTTCTGGCCGGGGTTGGCCTTGTCCTCCAGCCAAAGCTTGCGGCACGTAAAAATGTTCGTGCCGGCAAAGCCCCGCGCCTTGCCACCGAGCGACTCAATGGTGCGCACGATCTCTGGGTTGATCTCGCGCGAGAGCACTTGATCCACGACCGCCACAGTCGCCTCGTCCGTGACGCGCATGCCCTGGATGAAGTTCGCCTTCAACCCGGCGGCATCCATTGCCCGCGTGATGGCCTTGCCGCCCCCGTGGACGACCACGGGGTTGATCTCCACCGCTTCAAGGAACACGACATCGCGCGCCACGCCGTTGCGCACGGCGGGATCAGGCGAGTCCATGAAACTGCCGCCGTATTTCACGACGAACGTCGCATGGCTGAACTTCTGGATGTAGGGCAACGCTTCAAGCAGCGTCGCGGCTTTGGTAATGGGGTCGTTCATCTGGTTAAATGGTTAGCCACAGATAACACAGATGAAACACAGATCCGAATCAGGAAAACAAGAAAGCAGGAACTAACTGTAACGCGACACCGCTCTCTGTCCTTCCCGCGTCCTGATCACTACTTATCTGCGTTCCATCTGTGTCTATCTGTGGCAAAAATCAGCCCCCCAACGTCGTCGGGTCTGTCACATCGCCCTTGTTGTAATCCACGTAGGCCTCCGTCAGGTCGGCGGCATACATGAGCGCGCAGGCCTGGCCGAGATTCAGGCGGATGTGGAGGTCGAACTCCTTGGGCGCGGTGGCGGCGCACAGTTCCTTGAACGTGGCCTTGGTCGGCTGGCCGCGCTTGAGGCTCCAGAGAACCTTGCGGCTCCCCGGGGCGCTGTAGCCGATGTCCACCTTGTCCTCGACGACCGTCGCGGGGCTGTAGCCGAGCGCGTCAATGATGCGGCCCCAGTTCGGGTCGCCACCGTGCCAGCTCGTCTTCACGAGTGCGCTGTTCGCCACGGCACGCGCGGCGGCATCAGCGTCCTGGATGGTCTTCGCGCCCTCGACGCGCACGGTCACGACACGGTGCACGCCTTCGCCATCCCGCACGATCATCTTGGCCAGTTCGAGCGTCACATGTTGCAACGCCGCCTGGAAGGTTCTGACTTCTGACTTCTGGCTCCTGATTTCCTCGTTCCCCGCCAGTCCATTCGCCAGCACCAACACCGTGTCATTCGTGCTCATGTCCCCGTCCACGGTGATGCGGTTGAAACTGTTCGCCACCGCCTCCTGCAGGCACGCATGCAGCGTCTTCGCCTCAATGGCCGCGTCGGTGGTGATGAAGCACAGCATCGTCGCGTGCAGCCCCTGCGGCAGCGCGGCGGGCCGGGCACCGGTGGCGCTCATGCCGGGTTGGATCATCCCGGCGCCCTTGCACATGCCCCCCATGCGCACGGTCTTGCCGCCAAGCTTGAATTCGATCGCGATCTTCTTCGGTCGCGTGTCACTGGTCATGATGGCCTCGACCGCCTCGTCCGCGTGCGCGGCGTCATCGCCCAGCAACTGCGCCGCCGCGAGAATGCCTTCGCGGACGTTGGGCATCGGCAGGTTCACGCCGATGCGCCCGGTGCTGCCGACGAGGATCTTCTCGTCCGGGATGTGCAACTGCTTCGAAAGCAGCGCCGTCATTTCGCGCGCGTCCTTCATGCCCTGCTTGCCCGTGCACGCGTTGGCATTGCCGGAGTTGACGACGATGGCCTGTGCCACGCCGCCCTGCACGCGCTCGGCGCAGACCTTCACCGGCGCGGCACAAATCTGGTTCGTCGTGAACATCCCCGCCACGCTGGCGGGCACTTCGGACACGATGAGCGCGAGGTCGCGCTTCTGGCCCTTGTTTGACCCCTTGCCGGTGCCGAGGCGTTTGATGTCGCAAAAGACGCCGCTGGCGAGGAAGCCCTGCGCCGCGACCACCGCCCCGGGCACTTCTTTGAATTTGAATTTGCTCATGTTAGCGCGCGAACGGAAACAACTCGCCGCGCGGGTGTCAATAACGAGGTCGAAACAATTTAACGAATTGAACTCTCCACCGCCCGCGAGCGTCCGACTCTCCCGTATGTTTTCCCGATTCTGTCGGCTGGCCGCCCTGCTCTGTTTGCTCAATACCGTCCGCGCGGCGGACGCACCGTTGGACCTCGGCTCCGTGCGCGAGGAACATGTGATGATCCCCATGCGCGATGGGAAGCACCTCTCTGCGTGGCTCTATTTCCCGCCCGGCAAGGGCCCCTGGCCCGCCATCTTCGAGCAGCGTTACGCGGACATCCACTCCGCCGGCTCGCGCAAGGGCGCGGCGAAATTCGCTGAAGGCGGCTTCGTCATCGCGCTGGTCAACTATCGCGGCACGCATCTCTCTGAAGGCAAGTGGCAGGGCTACCGCGCGCTCGCGTGGGGCGAACTCAAGGACGGCTACGACACCTGCGAATGGCTCGCCACGCAGCCGTGGAGCACCGGCAAGGTCGGCACCTACGGCGGCTCGCAGGCCGGTTACGCGCAGAACTTCCTCGCGGTCACGCAGCCACCGCACCTGGTCGCCCAATACATGACCGACACCGGCCTGAGCCTTTACCAGGAGGGCTACCGGATTGGCGGCGTCACACGACCAAACCGCTTCAAGGGCATGGGCTCGGTCGCCCGCGACCCCGCCGACAATGACGCCTGGATCGCCGAGACGTTCCAGCACCCGAACTACGACGCCTACTGGCGCGACGAGGATTGCTCGCTGCACTTTCCGCAAATGAACGTACCCTGCTTCACCATCGGGAGCTGGTACGACTTCATGTGCCAGGGCTCGGTGATGAGCTTCATCGGCCGGCAGCATCAGGCGGGGCCCAACTCACGCGGCCAGCAGCAGCTCATCATCGGCCCGTGGCTCCACGGCGGCTACCCGAAGTCGAACAAAATCGCGGAAATGACCTATCCGACGAACGCCTTTTTCGACGTGTATGCCCACATGACCACTTGGTTCAACCACCACCTCAAAGGCACCAACAACGGCGTCATGCAGGACCCGACCGTGAAATATTACGTCATGGGCGCAACCGGCGAGACCAACGCGCCGGGCAACGTCTGGCGCACCGCGCTCGACTGGCCGCCGCACGCGACACCGCAGAACTTCTACCTCAATGAAGGCGGCCGCCTCTCCACCGCCGCACCGACCGGTGCGAAGTCTTCCACCAGCTACGTGAGTGATCCGTTTCACCCCATGAGCATCCCCGGCGGGGCCTTCCCGGGTGCGAAAGACGCGCGGCCATTCGAGACCCAGGCGGAAGTCCGCACGTTCACCACCGAGCCGCTCGCCGAGCCGGTCGAGTGGACCGGCCTCGTGAAGGTCGAGCTGTGGGTCAGCAGCACGGCCCGCGACACCGACTTCCTCGTGCGCGTGAGCGACGTGTATCCCGACGGCCGCTCGATGCTGCTGGTGGATTACCCGCGCCGCGCCCGTTACCGCGAGGGCTTCGATCACGAGAAGCTGCTCAAGCCCGGCGAACCGGCGAAGCTCGCGTTCGACGTGGGCTGGACGAGCATCATCTTCAACAAAGGTCACCGCATCCGCGTGACTGTCGCCAGCACCGGCGCGCCGCTCTACGAACCGAACCCGCAGACCGGCGGCCCGCAGACCATCGAGTTCCCCAAGGACGCGCAGGTCGCGACCAACACCATCCATCACAGCCGCCTGCTCGCTTCGCACATCATTGCGCCGACGCCTTCACAGGACGTGCCGACCGTGCGGGCCTCCCTGCGTGCCCATGCCGAAGGCAAGACCGCCGAGGTCGCCGCGCAGTTGAAACTCATTGCCGACCCGCAGGTCCGCGAGCGCATGCAAAAGGAACTGCCCGCCTTGAAGGATGCCCTCGCGTTCCGCACGCAGGCCCAGGCCGTGGACGCCGCGGCGAAGGAAGTTGGCGGTCAGACCGCCTGGTCCGCAGGCGGGCCCGCGTGGCTCGTGGACCTCGTCGGAGCCGAGGCCCTCGCGCCGTTCCGCACGCTCGTCTCGGTGAACCTCTACAACGGCAACAACCCGCTCAAGGGCAAAGGCGGCGTGAACACCGCCGTCAACGACGAATGGCTCGCCCGCGTTGCGGGTCTCACCACGCTCACCGCCCTCGACGTGGCGAATTGCGACGTGCGCGGCCCCGGCCTGAAGCATATCGGCACGCTGAAGAATCTGGAGCGCCTCAACTTCACCCTCACCCCGCTCACCGACCCGCACCTGAAACACCTCGCCGGCCTCACCAAGCTGCGCATCTTCGGTTTCGCGTCGAGCAAGTGCACCGGCGAAGGCTTCGCCCACCTCGGTGCGTTGCAGGCCGTCGAGAACCTGAACTTCCACTACACGCCCGTGAACGACGCGGGCCTCCAGGAAATCGCCCGGCTCCAGCACTTGGAGCGCCTTGAGATCGTTCACACCCACTTCACCGACGCCGGCGCGTTGCACCTGTCCAAGCTCACCTCGCTCCGCCGCCTGCAAATCGGCAGCATGGACGCCACCGGCACGACCGTGGCGAACCTCGTCCCCTTGAAGAACCTGCGCGAACTGGACCTCGGCGACAAACAGGCCTCGCCCGAAGGCGCGAAGTGGGCGGGGATGATCACCAGCCTGCGCGTGCTGCGCATCTCCGGCGCGATCAAGGACGAAGGCGTCCGCCACCTCGCCAACCTCCCGCACCTCGAAACCCTGCTCATCGCGAACGCCCAGGTCACCGACGCCAGCCTCGAAGCCCTCACGAAGGTCAAAACCCTCCGCACCCTCGATATCAAAGGCAACAAGGTCAGCGACGAAGCCGTGGCGAAATTACAGACGGCGATTCCGGGGTTGACCGTGGTCCGGTGATAGTTCCGCGTGGACGCATCTTGGCACTGCCCTCGGAGCGGGATCAGCCACAGGCATCGTCAAATTCCGAGCGGGACTGTAACGCCGCAACGCCTCCAGCCGGGCGCAGCCGCTGCGGTACCCTCCGCGACCGATCCGCACTCGAAAGATTTCGTCCTTCGGGGGCAGTGTCGTGAGCCCCGCACCTCGAGATGCACCCCGGCAACACCGAGAACCAGCAACCAGGTTGCAATTCCCCATCCAACCCGGATATTTTGCCTGCCTGATCCTGAGCGACCAATGAGCGTAAACGCGAGCCATGCCGCCAAGTCCACGCTTGTGGGTGATTGCCTGCGCGCCGCGCTGCTGGTCTGCCTCTTTGCCAGCGGGCGCATGGACGCGGCCGAGGCAAAGCCCACACCAAAATCGATTGCGGCACGGGCGGAAACCCACTGGGCTTTCCAGCCGCTGGTCCGGCCGGTGGTGCCGGACGCGGCGGTGAAAGACGCGGGCCTGACGGCGTTGGATCGGTTCGTGGCGCGCCAGTTGGTGAAGGCCGGATTGACGCCCGGGCCGGAGGCTGATCGGTTGACGCGGCTTCGCCGCGTGGCGTTCGTGCTCACCGGGCTGCCACCTTCACCCGAGGAAATCGCGGTCTTCACGGCGGACGCGCAGCCGGGGGCTTACGAGCGGATGACCGAACGTTACCTCGCCTCACCGCGTTACGGCGAGCGCTGGGGCAAGCATTGGCTCGATGCGGCGGGCTACGCGGACTCCAACGGCTACTTCAACGCGGACACAGATCGTCCCCTGGCCTACCGCTATCGCGACTACGTCATTCGTTCGTTGAACCGCGACAAGCCGTTCGACCAGTTCGTGCGCGAACAACTGGCCGGTGATGAGTTGTCCGGCTGGCAGCCCGGCCAGCCCGCGACGCCGGAAATCATTGAACTCCTCGAAGCCACGCACTTCCTGCGCAACGGCCAGGACGGCTCCGGCGAGAGCGACGGCAATCCCGACGAGGTCCGCACGGACCGTTATTACGCGCTGGAATCCACAATGCAGATCATCGGCTCCAGCCTGCTTGGCCTCACCGTCCAGTGCGCGAAATGCCATGACCACAAGTTCGAACCGGTCACACAGCGGGACTACTATGCGTTCCAGGCGTTTCTCTATCCGGCCTTCAACATCGAGAAATGGATGGCCCCCAAGGACCGCGTGACGCATGCGCACCTGCCGGGCGAACTCGAAGCCTGGACGGCAACGGAAAAACGGGTGGAAACGGAACTCGCCGCGCTCAAGGCCGAGTGCAATCAGTGGCTCGCCAAGAACCGTCCCGCCGGACGCGTGTTATTCGCCGATCGTTTCGACCAGCCGCTGGCCGCACGCTGGTCGAATACGGCACCGGGTGACAACGCCCCCGCCGGGAAACCGCCGGTGACGCTCGACAGCGCGCAAGCGCCCGCCGCCCTCGTACAGGACGGTGCGTTGCGCATCATCGAGAGCGGCAGCCCGAACAACCGCTGGCTCTCGACGCGCGAATCCTTCAACTGGCAACCGGCCAAAACCGGCGACTGGATTCAGGTCACGTTCGACCTCGTCGCCTTGCAGTTGGACGGCAAAGGCAAACCGGCCGAGCGCGTTGGGTACTACCTCGCCCTGCACGACTACAACGGCAGCACGCCCGTTGCCGGGGGAAACATGCTGATTGATGGCAACCCCGGCGGGCCGACCACCCTGGACGTGCGCTACCCTGGACCGAACGCGAAACGGCGCGGCAATCTCACCACCACGCCGTATCAAGCCGGCCACAACTATGGCGTGCGGGTGACACGAACGGACGCGGACAAGTTCCTGCTCGAACACCTCGTGGACGGTGCAGCAGACGGAGGCACGCTGACCTTGAGCGGCACAGACCTGACGCCGGGCGGGTTCGGCTTCGAGTACTGCTGCGGACGGAGCTTCGTCGTGGACAACGTGAGCGTCGAGGCCTCACAGCCCGAAGATGCCGCCTGGGCGGAACGCAACGCCGCGTTCCAAAAAGCACTCAAGGACCGCAGGGAAGCGTACGACAAACGCACGAAGGAACTGGGCGCGCAGCGCACGCCCAAGCCCGGACGCATTGCGTGGGTGTCGGACCTCAGCCCCGAACCGCCCGAAGTCCGGTTGTTGGTTCGCGGCGAGCACAAGAACCGGGGCGAGCTGGTGGCACCCGCGTTTCCGGCGTTTCTTAAGCCGGGCACGACGAACTTCACACCGACCGCCACCACGAGCGGCCGGCGCGTGGCGTGGGCGAACTGGCTCACCACTCCCGGCTCCCCGCAAGCGGCACTGCTCGCGCGGGTCACGGTCAACCGGGTCTGGCAGCAATGCTTCGGCACCGGGCTGGCGCAGACGCCGGACAATCTCGGCTTGAGCGGAGCCCGCCCGACTCATCCCGAACTGCTCGAATGGCTCGCCTCCGAGTTTGTGACCTCCGGCTGGAGCCTCAAGGCCTTGCACCGGCTGGTCCTGCAATCGGCAACGTTCCGCCAGTCGAGCGCGCCCCGGGCCGGTGCGCTGGCGCGTGACCCGGGCAACCAGTGGCTCTGGCGGTACCCCTTGCGCCGGCTGGACGCCGAGGCCATCCGCGACGGGATGCTTGCCGCGAGTGGCAAGCTGGGCACCAAGACCGACGGCCCCTACGTGCCCACGCCCCGTGCCGCCGTTGGCGAAGTCATCGTGGATGAAGCCAAACCAGATGCGTTCGCGCGTTCAGTGTTCCTCCAGCAACGGCGCACGCAGGTGAACACTTTTCTGGGCACGTTCGACGCACCGGCGATTGTCTTCAACTGCACGCGGCGCGTAGAAACGACGATGCCCCTGCAATCATTGTCGCTCCTTAACTCCGACTTTGCTGTGAAGCGCGGCGCAGACCTCGCGCAACGGCTCCTCCGCGAGGCCGGTCCCGATGCCACAGCCATCGTGCGCCGGGGCTTTCTGTTGACCGCCGGACGCGGACCGGACGCAGTCGAGTCCGCCGCCGCCCTGCGCTTTTTTGCGCAACAATGTGAAATATACGCCGGCAAGCCCGATGCCACGCAGCGGGCGTGGGCGGACTTTGGCCAGTCGCTCTTCGGCCTGAACGCGTTCCTCTACGTCGAATGAACTCCGCGTTTTCCTCACTCACCCGCCGCGCGTTTCTGGGCCGCTCCGTTGGCAGCCTTGGCGCGCTGGCCCTGGCGGATTTGCTGGGGCAGCCGGCGGCCGCTGACTCGTCGCTGCCGGGCCACCACCGGCCACGCGCGAAGGCGGTCATCAGCCTGTTCCAACATGGCGGGCCTAGTCAGATGGACCTCTTCGACTGCAAGCCCGCGCTCACCAAATGGAACGGCAAGCCCTATCCCGGTGGCAGCCTGGAAGTGCATTTCGACAAACAGGCCGGCAACGTGCTGGGCGCGCCTTACGCATTTCGGCCCCACGGCCAGTGCGGCATGGAGCTGTCCGAATTGCTCCCCCACACCGGGTCGATCGCCGACGACATCACGCTCGTGCGTTCCATGAGCACCGGCTCCGTGGATCATGAGTCCGCGTTGCGCATCATTCACACGGGGAAGTTTCTCGCCGGCCTGCCGTCGCTCGGCTCGTGGGTGCTTTACGGTCTGGGCGCGGAAAACCGGAATCTGCCCGCTTATGTCGTACTGGCTGATCCTGGCGGCCTGCCCGTGGACGGGGAACGCAACTGGTCGTCCGGTTTCCTGCCGGCGGTTTATCAGGGCACGCCGTTTCGCAGTGGTGCGGCGCCGGTGTTGAACCTGCAAACGCCGGCGCACTTGCCGCCGGCCGGACGCACGAACCAGCTCGCCCTGCTGGACGAGTTGAACCGCCGCCATGCCGCCCGCTTTCCGGAGAACACGGAACTGTCCGCGCGCATCGCGAACTTCGAGACCGCCGCGCGGATGCAGTCGGCCGTGCCCGAAGCGCTCGACCTGTCCAGCGAATCTGCGGCGACGAAGAAGCTTTACGGCCTCGATAATCCCGTGACCGAGGAATACGCCCGGCGTTGCCTCCTCGCGCGCCGCCTGGTCGAACGCGGCGTGCGCTTTGTCCAGCTCTTCTTGAACGGTCAGCCGTGGGACACGCACGACAAAAATGCCGAACGGCTCAAGGGCCTTTGCGCCCGCACGGACCAGCCCAGCGCCGCGCTCGTGCGCGATCTCAAGGCGCGGGGGCTGCTCGATTCGACGGTGGTGTTGTGGACCGGCGAGTTTGGCCGCCTGCCCGTCTCGCAGGGCAAGGACGGCCGCGACCACAACCGTCACGCGTTCTCCTTGTGGGTGGCGGGTGGCGGCTTCCGGGCCGGGCACGTCCACGGAGCGACGGATGAGTTCGGCTACAAATCGGTGGAACAAGTGGTGAACGTGCCGGACTTCCACGCCACGCTGCTGCACACCATGGGCCTGGATCATCGCCGGCTCACCTTCCCCCACGAAGGCCGCTCGGCGAGCCTCACGGATGCCGAAGTCACCGACGCGCGGTTGGTACCGGCACTTCTGGCGTGAAGGTGAATTTGGTTTCGAACCGAAGAGGCCGGGCGCAACTTGGCACTGTCCGTGGAGCGCGGCTGTGTCCCGCTCGGCGCGGGATCAGCCGCAGCAACGTTGAAATGCCGAACGGGGACGGAACGCCTCAACGCCTCCGCCAAGCGCAGCCGCTTCGGCTGGTCTCCGCGATATAGCCGCGCTCCGGAAGATTTCGTCCCACGGCGGCAGTGTCGAGATGCGCCCGAAGAGGCCTCCCGAGGCAGTTCAAGCTTGAAACACCCAATGGTTTATCGCTCATTGGAGCCCATCGACTTGAATTGAACTGGCACGCGCTTTGATTGCTTATCCACCTCATCCAACGTCGGCCCGCATGAGCAAGTCCGTCGCCGTCATATTGCTCAGCATGCTGGCCGCAACGGTCAGTTACCCCGGCCACGCGGCGGTGGATCTGGACCGTCAGTTCAACGCCGTGGTGCTGCCTTTCCTCAACCAGCAGTGCGTTTCGTGCCACGGCAAGGAAAAGCCCAAGGGCCAGTTTGACATCAGCCCTTACTCGACGACGGCGGCGGTGGTGCGGGACCACGCGTCCTGGGCGCTGATTCTGGAAAAGCTCGTTGCGCGCGAGATGCCGCCGGAGAACGCCAAGCAGCAACCCACGGCAAAGCAGCGGAGCGATGTCATCGCGTGGATTCAAACCATGCGCCGGCAGGAGGCCGAGAAGCACGCGGGCGATCCCGGCGTGGTCCTCGCCCGCCGTCTCAGCAACGCCGAATACGACTACACGATCCGCGACCTCACGGGTGTCGATTTGCGCCCCACCCGCGAGTTCCCCGTGGACCCGGCCAATCAGGCGGGCTTCGACAACTCCGGCGAATCCCTCACGATGTCACCGGCCCTGCTGAAGAAGTACTTTCAGGCCGCGCGGTCGGTGGCTGACCATCTGGTGTTGAAGCCGGAAGGGTTTGATTTCGCGCCGCACCCGGTGCTCGCCGAGACGGACCGCGACAAGTATGCCATCCTGCGCATCGTGGATTTCTACCGTCGGCAACCGACGGACTACGCGGACTATTTCCTCGCCGCCTGGCGTTACCAGCACCGCGCAGCGCTGGGCAGGCGCAATGCCAGCCTCGTTGAAATTGCCACCGAGGCCAGACTGAGCCGCAAGTACCTCGAACTCATCTGGGCCACGCTGACCGAGCCGCAGAAGGTCGGTCCCATCGCCAAGCTGCAGGAGCGTTGGCAGGCCCTGCCCAAGCCCAATGCGAAGCAGCCCGATGCAGCGCGTGGCGGATGCGTGGAGATGCGCGACATCGTGGTGGGCTTGCGCAAGAAGCTGGAATGGAAATTTTCCAACCTCCAACTCAAGGGAGTTTCCTCTGGCGGCCAGTGCTTCATCCTGTGGAAGGACCGCCAGTATGCCACGCATCGCCGCCTGCTGAATCCGGACACGCTGGAAATCAGCGGCGTCCCCCGGCCGCGCGCTGCCACCAAAAAATCGAAGAACAACAAGGCCACTGAACCCGTCGCACCGGGGCCAGACGCGGACCTGTTCGTCCCGGCGGATGAGACAGCGCGTGCGCCCTATCTGGCGTCGTTCGAGCGGTTCTGTTCCGTCTTCCCGGATGCCTTTTACATTTCCGAACGCGGTCGGATGCACATGGAAGATTCCAACGACAAAGGACGGCTCCTAAGCGCAGGTTTCCACAACATGATGGGCTACTTCCGCGACGACGCGCCGTTGATGGAGTTGGTGCTCGACGACGCAGGACGGCGTGAACTGGACCGGTTATGGCTGGAGTTTGACTTCGTTGCCTTCGTCCCTGAGCGGCAGCACAAGGAGTTCATCTTCTACGAGCGCGCCGAGTCCAAAACCATGAAAGGACCGGAGTTCGACTTCGCCCGTTCTGAGGACAAGGACGTGACCTCGGAAGCGAAGCTCCAGCGGCTCGCGGAGGTGTACCTGGCGATGGCCCGCGAAAACCTGAGCACCGGCGGCGGCCAGCCCATGGTCATCGATGTGATCGCGGAGCATTTCAAAATTACCTCGGCGAATCTCCGGGCCATCGAGAAGGCCCGCGCGGCGGCGGAAGCCACCCACTTCCCTGCCCTGTTGAAATTCGCCGAACGGGCTTACCGCCGCCCCTTGGCCTCGACGGAACGCGAGGAACTGCTCGCGTTCTATCGCTCGTTGCGGGAGAAGGACGGTTTGAGCCACGAGGATGCGATGCGGGATGCCATCGTCAGCGTGCTGATGTCGCCGCACTTCTGTTACCGCATTGATCTGGCGGAGACGGGGGCCTCGGAGCGCCGGTCTCCGATCCGGCGCGAACCCGCTCCCACCAAGCAACGCGCCGGGTCGGAGACCGGCGTTCCGAAGGCCGTCCCCTTGACTGGCTACGCACTGGCGAGCCGCTTGAGTTACTTCCTGTGGTCCAGCCTGCCCGACGAGGAATTGCTGGCCCATGCGGCGGCCGGGGACTTGCAACGCCCGGAAGTTATGACCGCCCAGACCCGCCGCATGCTCCAGGACCCGCGCATGCGCGGCCTCGCGGTTGAGTTCGGCGGCAACTGGCTGGACTTCCGGCGCTTCGAGGAACACAACGCCGTGGACCGCGAACGGTTCCCGACCTTCAACGATGAGCTGCGGCAGGCGATGTTTGAGGAACCGGTGCGATTCTTCCTGGAGGTCGCCCGCGAGAACCGACCGGTGCTGGACTTCCTTTACGCGAAGCACACGTTCGTCAACCCGGTCCTGGCGCGGCACTACGGGATGCCCGCGTTGAGCACCGCGTCGAACACCTGGGTGCGGATCGACGACGCCGACCACTACGCGCGGGGCGGACTGCTCCCGATGGCCGTCTTCCAAACCAAGAATGCGCCCGGCCTGCGCACCAGCCCGGTGAAGCGCGGCTACTGGGTCGTTCGCCGGGTGCTGGGGGAGCAAATCCCGCCCCCGCCCGCGACGGTGCCCGAGTTGCCGCACGATGAAGCGAAGCTCGGCAACCTCACCCTGCGCGATTTGCTCGCCAAGCATCGCGAGGACAAAAGCTGTGCCGGCTGCCACGACCGCTTCGATTCCTTTGGCCTGGTATTCGAGAACTACGGTCCGATCGGCGAACGGCGTGAGAAAGACCTCGGCGGCAAGCCGGTGGACACGCGGGCGGCTTTCCCCGGCGGCGATCGCACGGGCCTGGCCGGACTGCGCACCTACATCCGCGAACGGCGGCAGGATGACTTTTTGGACAATCTTTCGCGCAAGCTGCTGGCCTACGCGCTGGGTCGTAGTTTGATGCTTTCCGATGACCTCCTCGTCCAAAAGCTGCGGGCGCGGCTCGCGTCGGATAGTTTTCGTTTTGGTGGTCTGGTCGAAAGCATCGCCACCAGTCCGCAATTTCGCAACCGGCGCGGTCCCGACGACCTCGCCCAACAATAATGCCCATGAGCGACCGCATCTCCCCCGCCGCCCGCCGCCAGCGCCTCGCCCGCCGCACCTTCCTGCGCGGCGTCGGGGTCACCATGGCGTTGCCCTGGCTCGAATCGCTGCCCGTCTGGGGTGCGGCCACGCCGAAGGCGGACGCGCCGGGACTGTTTCCGCAACGCTTCTGCGTGCAGTTCATGGGCAACGGCATCAACGCCAACCACTGGTGGGCCAAGGGCGCGGGGGCGAACATGGAACTCGGCCAGAGCCTGGCCCCGCTGGCACCTATCAAGACGAAGCTGAACGTCCTCAACGGCCTGTTCAACAAGCCTTCCACCGGCGTGGGCATTCATCCCGGCATGACCGGCAACATCCTGTCCGGCATGCCCCTGCAAAAGGGCGCGGTGCTGCACGGCGGCATCAGCGTGGACCAGGTGCTGGCCAACCAGCTCGGCCAGGACACCGTGCAGCCCAGCATGGTGCTGGCGTGCGAACAGCCCCTGACCGGCTATCACGAGTCGAACTTCTCGATGGCCTACAGCTCGCACATTTCATGGCAGAGCGCGGACTCGCCGGTGCCGACCGAGGTTTATCCTTCCTTGGCTTTTGACAGCCTCTTTGAAAATGGCGGCAGCCGGCGCACCCAAAGCGTGCTGGACCGCGTGAAGGAGCAGGCCGAGAGCCTGAGCCGCCGGGTCAGCGCCACGGACAAGGCCAAGCTCGACGAATACCTCACCAGTGTCCGCGAAGTGGAGAAACGCGCCGAGCGGATGCGCGACGAGAAGGACAAGGCGGCCGGCATCGCCCGCGACAAGGGGCGTCCGCTCTTCACGATGAAGCGGCCCGACAACGGCCTGCCGGAGGACATCCGCGAACACATGCGGTTGATGTGCGACATCGTCGCGCTGGCCTTCCAGACCGACAAGACGCGCGTCGCCTCGATGCTGATGTGCCGCGACCTCTCGGGATTGTTCTATCCGTTCCTCGATGTCCGCGACGCCCACCATCCCGCCTCGCATAACGATTTGGCTGACAGCTATGAACGTGTGACGCGCCATTATGTAACCCAGCTCGCCTACCTGGCAGGCCGGCTGGACGCGATGCCCGAAGGCGAAGGCACCGTGCTGGATAATTCCTGTCTGCTCTTCGTGAACAACATGTGGTCCGGCTCCCGGCACGACAATTCGAAGCTGCCCGTGCTCACCGTCGGCGGCCTCGGCGGCAAGCTCGCGACCGGCCGGGTGCTGGATTACCGCGAGCGCGGGGACGAGAACCGCAAGGTGTGCAGCCTGTATCTCTCCCTCATGGACCGCATGGGCGTGAAGCGCGAACGGTTCGGCGACGCCGACAGGCGCCTCGCTGACCTTTGAATAGTCTGGAAGAATATAGGCCACCCCAACTCGCAACTGGAGCGGCCGGGACTAAATCTGTTCGGAAAAGCGCAAAATAATCCATCTCAACGTACTTGTATTTTCATACCCTGCCGACTTATCTATGTGTCCACCATGACTGACACCAAGAAATACATCCGTCTCCACGCTGCCCTGGTTGTCGAAAAAGCCGGCATAGAAGCCCGGCTCTCGGAGATCGCCAAAGTGCTGGGCAACGGCAAGTCCACCACGGAAATCACCGTTGCCAAGCGGACCCGGAAACCTTTCAGCGCCGCTACCAAGGCCAAGATGCGGGCCGCCCAGCAAGCCCGCTGGCAGAAGGCCAAGTCGGCGAAGCCGGCCGGGGATGCCCCCAAGAAGGCATGACGTTCGCAAGGCGGTTTTTCACCGCGCTGGCGGTGACGCTTTTGATTGGAAGCAGTGCTGCACAGGAGAAGCAGTCCGCACCGGCCAGGTCCGGCGGGGGCACCGAACCGACGTATGCCGCCGTCTCCTATGGGCCCCATGCCCGCAATGTCATGGACGTGTGGATCGCGCCTTCCGGCAAGCCGACGCCCGTGCTCGTCAGCATTCACGGCGGAGCCTTCCAGAACGGCGCCAAATCGGTCGGTCCAGGGTTGCGGGACCTTTGTCTGAAATCGGGCATTTCAGTGGTCGCGATCTCCTACCGGCTTTCGCGCGACGCCATCGCCCCGGCGGCCTTCCATGATTCCGCCCGGGCCGTTCAATTCCTGCGCCATCAGGCCAAGGAGTGGAACCTTGATCCGGCCCGGATCGCGGCGACCGGCGACTCGGCCGGGGCGGGCATTTCCCTCTGGCTCGGCCTGCACGACGATCTGGCGGATCCGAAGCACGCCGATCCGGTGCTCCGGCAATCGACGCGGCTGACCTGCGTGGCTACGCGGGTGGGACAGACATCGTACGATCCGCGGTTCATCAAACAGCTCTTCCCTGACAACCCCGCGTACAAGGCCCAGTGGGCCGAGAAATTCTTTGGCACCAAACTGGACAACCTCGACACCCTGCCGGCGGAAAAATACCAACTGTTCGAGGAGGTCTCGCCGATCAACCATCTGACCAGGGACGACCCGCCGGTCCTGCAAATCTACGGCGTGCCTGTCGATTCACCGGTCACCGACGCCATCCACCACCCGCGCTTCGGCAAGGTGCTCAAGGACAAGATGGACGCACTGGGCATTCCCTGCGGACTGGTGGAAACCGTGCGGGCGAGCGAAAACGTCATCTTCGAGTTCGTCCGGACCAATTTCACGAGGTTGCCGGCTCCCTGATGTAATTGAAGCTGTTGTAACAAGGCGAAGGATGATGCCGGTTTTGCCCTGTCACGCCTGGCCGGACAATCCGATGCCCTTGCCCGCTTCATCGACGTTGGCCGGTTCTTCGTGCCTGGCCGCCGCCCATATTTTGACCGGGTTACGCCGCGTCAGCAGGCGCGGCGGCCTGTTCCGCAGTTTGCAGCCATGCTTCCAAGACCGGCTTCGCGTCGCTGACCGCCAAGGACTGACAGATCAGCGCGTCACGTTGTGACTCGTCGGGAAAAAGTTCACCGAGCGCCAGCTGAAGCTGCTGCCGGGGACTCACAAGCTTGCCGATCAAACCCCAGATGCCGCTGGAGCGAACGTCCTCCTCCAACGCGGCCAAAGCGGGCGCATGACTGGCCCCGAAGCGTTCCCGCACGGCGGGCAGCACCAGTTTGGTGAACACGGACAGCGTGAGGAGCGACTCCAATTCGCCCAAGACCAAATAGAAGGTCGCCAAGTCGGCGGTACCCAGATAGGCCATCAGGCGCTCCAGAAAGACTGCCGGTCGGGCCTTGTACACCGCCGCCAGCACCGCCGCCTGCCGTTCCACGGTCTGCTTTTGGTATTTCGCCCGCACGGCGAAGCCACACCGGCGGAAGGCGAACTGCCGCAAATCCTTGCTGCCATAGGTACGGGCCACCAGCGTGAGCGAGGGATTGCCCAGATGGGCGACGCAGTGGATGAAGTCATCCCTCCCAAGGATCGAACAAATCTTCCCCGGAGCGATCATCTCGATCCCCTGCGGCACCAGCTTGCCGAGCCGCAACCCCTCCATCGGCGCAGACTCTTCCAGAAACCGGTATTCCACCTGGACCGAGCAGCCGCTCAGGACGCGGAACGCTCCCGTAAAACCATGGCCGTGGATGCCAGTACGACTGGGAAACCAAAAGAGCACCTCGATGTAAAATCCGGGGGCCACGAACACGACCAGCGGCGGCTGCCCGAAGCCGGATTTGAAATTGACCTGCTGGGGCAGCGGGTGTTGCTGTGCCGCCCAATCCGCCATGGCCAGCACATCAATGGATGGCGCCGGCACCTCGCTCAAAACCTCCGTGGCGATCTGGGCAAACACCGTGTCTGGATCAATCCGGTCGCCCAGCCGGCTGGCCATCGTCTGGCCCAGGGTCTGGAAATAGTCGCTAGTGGAAGACATTGGAGCTGAGGCTCAATCCTTTGGCGTCGGCTGGACTAGACCAGCCGTAGCGGTGAGTCGTTAATTCATCACCAGCCCACGCCGCACGAACGTGGGCACGTCGAGGTTTACCCCGTTGTGGCGCGTCGGCTCACTTTGCTGGAACGGTCCGGTCGTCACCGTTTCCAACCCCAGTTCCGGATGCACGATCTTGGCCTTCTTGCGCGAACGCCACGAACGCGAGACGACCACCGGCGCGGGTGCCGCAGCTTCCGCGGCAACCTCGGCCAGGACCGCCGTGGTCTGGTCGGCTGCGGGCTTGAGCGCCGGAGCCCGCGGGACGGGCTTGGAAGCGATGGCCGCCCCCAGCAGGTCCACGCCCGCGCCCGTACGCGGCGGAGCCTCGGGTTCGGCCGTGTCGGGCACGGTCAACCGGGAGGCGGCAGGCGGATTCGCGGGCTGCCGGGAGGCGACGAGCGTCACCGTCAAACGGTCACCCAGCGATTCCTCGATGGCCGCGCCCATGATCAGGTGCGCGTTTTCGGCATGGCGGTTGATCTGCTCCATCACGCGGCTGACCTCGGCCATCGTGAGACCCGGGCCGCCCATGAGGCTTACGAGCAACGCATCGGCTTCCCCGAGGGCCGCGCCCCCGTCGAGCAGCGGGTTGGCGAGCAGTTTCTCGACGACTTCCTTCGCGCGGTGCGGGCCGGCCGCCTCGGCGCTGGCAAAGGAGCTTTCCGAATGCCGGTTGCGCACCACGGCGCAAAGGTCGGCGAAGTCGAGGTTGATGAAGCCGGGGCGGGTGACGAGCTGCCAGATGCCGCGCACGCCCTGCGCCAGCAGGTCGTTGGTCGTGGCGAACGTCTCGATGACGCTGGTGTTTTCGTCAATCAATTTGAAGACCTTTTGGTTCGGCAGGCAGATGACACCATCGGCGGCGGCCTTGAACTCCTCCAGCCCGGCCCGCGCCTGTTTCATGCGCTTGGGGCCTTCGCAGTCAAACGGCAGCGTGACGAAGGCGAGCGACAACGCGCCGCATTCTTTGGCCACCCGCGCCAGCACCGGGCCGGCGCCCGTGCCCGTGCCACCGCCCAGACCGGCACAGATGAAGACCATGTCCACGCCGGTGCACAACTCGCGCAGCCGCGCCTCGTCCTCCTGTGCGGCCGCCCGGCCGCGCTCCGGATCACCGCCCGCACCGAGCCCGCCGTTCAACTCCAGGCCGAGGTTGAACTTGTGGGGCAGCGGACACTGGGCGAGCGCCTGCGAGTCGGTGTTCAACACGATCAGTTGCACGCCGGGGAAACCCGCGCGGCTGATGTGCGACACCACGTTGCCGCCGCAACCACCGACCCCAAAGACCTTGATGGTGAGCGGCTTCCTGACCGGAGGGGCGGCGGGGATGGATTCAGTCGAGGTCATAGTCGTGGGGCGTTGGCGGTGGCTGGAGGCTGGATAAGCGGGATGCGTCAGGATGGCATCTGCCATCCGGCATCCGGCATCCAACATCGGGCATCGCGTTCATCAGAAAATTCCAAGCGAACCGGCCAGGTTCTTGAGCTTGCCGACCAGGCCGCCACGCGGCAGGGCCTTCTGGCGGATGGCTCCGTATTTCACCAGGCCCACGGCGGTCGCCAGCTCGGGATCATCCGTCGCGGACCGCAGACCACCCACGGAGCTGGCCCGGCCCAAGGTCGTGGGCAGGCTAAACACAGCTTCCGCGAGCTTATCGATCCCCCGGATGCGCGCCCCGCCTCCGCAGAGGCACACGCCGGCGCGCAGTTGTTCATGAAACCCTTGCTCGCCAATGTCCTCGTCGATGAGCTGGAAGGTCTCCTCCAACCGCGCGACCATGATGCGGCGCAGGTGCTCCAAATTGACCCGCCGGTCATCACATCCGATTTCATTCGTCAGGGTGATCGACTGCCCCGCCGCGCCCTCGATCGTCGCCGCGCCATGCTCGCGTTTGAGCTGCTCCGCCCGCGCCGGGGAGACCCTGCGCAAGCCATAGGAGAGGTCATTCGTCACATGGTCACCGCCCACGGCCAGGATGCCCGTGTGCTTGATCACCCCTTCGGCATACACCACGTATTCCGTCGTGCCCGCGCCGAAATCCACGACCAGCACGCCCATCTGCTTCTGTTCGTTGTCGAGCAGGGCCAGCGATGAAGCGAGGCCGCTGAAGACCAGTTCCTCGACTTCGAGGTTCAGCCCCTTGACCACCCGCACCGGATTCTGCAACCGGGTGGTGACGCCGTGGACCACATGCATGTCCAGCTCCAGCTTGCCCCCGAGCATCCCGATGGGATCGGTGATGCCAGCCTGGCCGTTCAGGGTGAAATGCTGCCGGATCGCGTGCAGCACGGTGTTCTCGGACGGCCGGTTGAACACCTTCGCGTTGGCGAGCACTTCGGCCACGTCCGGCTGGGAAATTTCGTGGTCATCCGAGGCGGCCGACATCACCCCGTGCGTGTTCAGGCTCGTGAGGTGCCCGCCGGTCACGCTCAGATACACGCTGGCGATCTCCACGTTCGCGGACTTCTCCGCTTCGACGATGGCGTTGCGAACGTCCTCGCTGGTTAGGTCGGCATTGACCACCTCGCCCTTGCGCACGCCGCGCGAGGCGCACTGGCCGATGCCGATGACGTTCACGCCGCCGGCCTCGGTGACTTCGCCCACGACGGCGGCGACCTTGGCGGTGCCGATTTCGAGGCCGACGATGACGGTGGCTTTTTCGGGGAAGAAGAGGTTAAGCATTTTTCCTCCGGTAGGGGGCGGGTTTGGTAACTTTGGCGGGGGGCGCCGGAACGGGACTCGCCTCGACCCAGCGGGCCGGCAGGTAGTCCGAAATGGAAACGTCAAACGACTTGATGATCTTGCCCTGCTGGGTGGCGATGTCCTGCACGGCCCGCCAGCGCCGCAACTGCGTGTCGAAGTCATGGTTGACGGCAAAAGTGATTTCGCTGCCGAGTGAAGTCGTCGCGGTCAACACTTCCGAGCCCGCGACATCCACCCGGCGGATGTCGGCGCGGCCGAACATCGCCGACCGTTCGAAGTGCGTCAGCAACCGCAACGCCGCCTTCACCTGTCCGGATTCAACCTGCCGGCCCAGCTTGAGGTCCGCGTCGTTGACACCGCGGAGTTCCGGCAGCCAGTCGATCTGCAAAGCCGTCGGGTCCGCCACCATGGTGCGATCGGGCGGCAGCATCACAAAGCCCGTGGCGTCGAGCAGATGGATGACCGTGGTGTAACGTCCGCCTGCGCCCGGCCGCAGCACGGCGACCTGGGCCACCGGCACGCGCTCGGTCACCCGGATGCGCAGCGTATCCGGCAGCACGCGCTCAACGGCGGCCGACTGGATCAACGGCACGAGTTCGAGATCACGTTTGATGCGGGGCAAGTCAAGGTTCATGAGGTTTTCGCCCACGCGCACGCCGGCCCATTTCCGCAGGGCCTCGACCGTCAGTACGCCCTCAGTCTGCAAATCAATGGTCTTCGTGGCAAACGCCGGATTCTCGGTCACGAATTCGCGCACCGCCCAATCCACCCCGCGCCAGCTGAGGAAGAAGACCACCACCGTGCCCGCCAGCACCAGGATGACCTGCATCGCGAAGCGCGTGCGCGCCGCGTGCAGTTGATCCGTGCGCAGCTTCACCCGCAGCACGTTTTCACTCTCGCGCTGGAGGCGGCGGTTGGCTTTGAAGAGCCGGGCAAGTTTACGAAACATGTTCACTAAATTGGTTAGTTGGTCTTCGCCCCGCGCCGCAGCGCGAGGTCCACCATCATCTGACAAAGTTCGGCGTAGCTCAGGCCGGCGGCCGCAGCGGCCTTGGGCAACAGGCTGGTCGCGGTCATGCCCGGCAGCGTGTTTACTTCCAGCACCACGGGTTCACCGTTCGCCCGCACCATCACGTCCACCCGCGCGTAGTCGCGGCCACCGATGGCATTGAACGCCGCATGCGCCGCATCCTGGATGCGGGCCGTGGTCATGGCGTCGAAGTCCGCCGGGCAGAAATATTCCGTGGCCCCGGCTGTGTATTTGTTGGCGTAGTCGTAGCTGCCCTGCTTGGGCCGCACCTCGACGACCGGCAGCGCGCGGCCCGCGAGGATGCCCACGGTCGTCTCGCGTCCGATGATGCGCTCTTCCATCAACACCTCGGTGTCGAACTTGAGCGCCTCGGCGAGCTTTGCGGAAAACTCGGCGGGCGTATCCACGAACTGCAAGCCGACGCTGCTGCCCTGCCGCACCGGTTTGAGCACCACCGGCGTCTGCCAGCCCGCGGGCCATGGCGCGTCCGCCGATTTGAACGTCAGAAACTTCGCCGTAGGTACGCCGCAGGCGACACACTTCTGTTTCGTGAGCACTTTGTCGAAGGCCAGGCGGCTCGCCTCCGGATCACAGCCGGTATAAGGCACCTTCATCATTTCCAGTTCGCGCTGCACCGTACCGTCTTCGCCGTAAGTTCCGTGCAGCGCCAGAAAGACGACGTCGGTCCCCGCCGGCAACGTCCACTGGCCCGCCCCTTGGGGGTCCAATTCGGTGACGGTGTGTCCGTTCGAGCGCAACGCCGCCGCCGCCGCCGCGCCGGTGCGCAACGAAACTTCGCGCTCCGCGCTCGGACCGCCCAGCATGACCGTGATGTTCAGTTTGCCTGTCATGACTTAGTCCTCCCCGACGATTTCCACTTCCGTTTCGAGCACGATGCCCCGCCCGGCACAAGCCGTGGTGCGGACAATTTCAATGAGCGCCAGCACGTCGCGGGCCGTGGCGCTGCCGTCATTGATGATGAAGTTGCCATGCACGCCCGAGACGACGGCTCCGCCGACGCGCGTGCCCTTGAGCCCCAGTTCGTCCACGAGCTTCCCGGCGGGAATGGTCTGCGGGTTTTTGAAAATGCAACCGGCACTGGGCTCCTTGGGCTGCGAGGTCCACCGCTTTTGCTGGCACTCGGCGAGCTTAGCCTCGATCTGCTCGCGCGGAACCGGCCGCCCGATAAGCACTGCGCCCAGCGCGATGGCAGACTTGAGCAACGGGCAGCTCCGGTAAGTTGTCTCCACTTCCCGCGCGGCGCGCTCGTGCGCGACCCCGGCGTGGTCCATGAAACGGAGCAATTCCACGGCATCGAAGGTCCAGGCGTTCATCGCCCCGGCGTTCATGCGCAG
This sequence comes from Pseudomonadota bacterium, assembly GCA_009924135.1. Classification (GTDB taxonomy): domain Bacteria; phylum Verrucomicrobiota; class Verrucomicrobiia; order Limisphaerales; family SXTU01; genus SXTU01. The sequence continues at coordinate 39,937 of RFSE01000021.1, forward strand.
GGCCCCGCCCAGATTGCCGGGGATGCCTTCGAGAAATTCCAGTCCGCCCAGGCCATGCCGTTTCGCCGTGAGCGCAATGTCCTTCAACTTCGCACCCGCGCCGCAGCGGAGGTGTTCGCCCGCCAGTTCAATCTGCGAAAACGCCGCCGCACCCAGGTGGATCACAATGCCGCGAATGCCGCCGTCGCGGATGAGCAGGTTCGAGCCGCGCCCGAGTAAAAAGAACGGCACGTCGTGATCGCGGCAGAAGCCCAGCACCTTCGCAAGTTCGGCTTCATCCGCCGGTTCGACATAAAGCTCCGCCGGTCCACCGACCCGCATGGTGGTGCGCTTGGCCAGCAGCTCGTTGCGCCGCAGCACGCTTGCAGGCGAGAGCAGCGCGCCCAGTTCGGCCGCGAGGTCGGCGGCAGTCTTTGCTGGCACTGGAGCGAGGGCGGTCATGAAATTGCCGGTTGCTGCTTGCCGGTTGCCGGTTGAAGTGCAGCGGCGGGGCCTGCGGGCGCTTCGGCATTGCGCACCTTGATGGCTTTCGCGAAACGCGCGGGCGGCTGCCACTCCGCTTCGCCGTCCTCGGTCACCTGCGCCGGCAGGCCACAGGCGCGCAAAATGCGTTCAGCGATGTCGGCCGCAGCGTCGGGCTGGTGCCATTGGGCCTGGGCAGCTTGCATCTGCACCCGGGCCGCTGGGTTGGTGAGCAGTTCGGAAACCAGGCTGGCAAATTTGGCTGGGGACGTGGTCCGCTGGTTCAATACGCGCGCCGCGCCGGTGTCGGCGAAGGCGCGGGCATTTTGAAGCTGATGGCCGTCAGCGGAAGTCGGCAACGGAACCAGGATGGCCGGCACCCGCATCGCCGCGAGTTCCGCCAGTGACGAAGCCCCCGCACGGCTGATGACGAGCGTCGCGGCTCCGAGGGCGAGTTCCATCTCGGTGAGGAAGGGCTGGACGTGGGCGCGGACGCTGGATGCGGGATGCTGGACGCTGGATTTGAACGCAGCCCGCACTTTGTCCACATCGTTCGCACCGGTGAGGTGGATGAATTGCAGGTCGGGATGTCGCGCCACCAATTCGGGCAACGCCGCGAGGACGAGGTCGTTCAAACCCGTGGCACCCTGGCTGCCGCCGGTGATCACGAGCGTGGGCCGCTTCGGGTCGAGGCCCAGCGCAAGGCGGCAACTGGCGGCATCGGCACGGGCAAACTGCTCCCGCACCGGCGTACCGGTGACGGCGTAACGTTGAATCCAGAGCCGATGCGCCGCCTGGGGAAAACCTACGAACGCCTCGTCCACCAGATGCGCCAGCCAACGGTTGGCCCGGCCGGGAATGGTGTTCGATTCGTGCAGGAATGTTTTTGCGCCAAACGCTTTCCCCGCGAGCACCGGCGGCGCGCTGGTGAATCCACCCATCGCGAGCACGGCCTGCGGCGGACGGATGGCAAAGGTTTTCTTCGCGCTTTGGTGCGACGCGAAGGAAGCACGGACGAAGCTGATCGGATTGCCTTGCAGTGCAACGGCTGGAAGGGTGGCCACGGCCATTTCGCGGGCCGCACGGACAGCCTGCCGGTCCACTTCCTTCGACGAAACGAGCAGCAGGACATCGCAGTCACGGCGCTGTAGTTCCCCGGCGACGGCCAGACCGGGAAAAAGATGACCGCCCGTGCCACCGCAGGCGATGGCGACGAGTGGTTTTTCCGTGACGGTTTGCATCAACTCAGGCGCGGGAGAGCGGTGAACGGGTTGTCGTCGATCGGCGTAGCTACGACCATCGGTTTGTCCGTGGCCCGGCGGGCGACACTGAGGATCAGCCCGGCCGAAGCCAGCAACACGACCAGATTCGAGCCGCCGTAGCTGATGAACGGCAGCGGCAGCCCCTTGTTCGGCAGGATCATGGTGACCACCCCGATGTTGATGAAAACCTGCACGCCAATAAGGAAAGTAAGGCCGATAACGAGCAGCTGCCCGAAGAGATCGCTGGCCCGCCAGGCGATGCTCAGACCGCACCAGCACAGGACTCCATAGGCGAAGAGCAGGCCCATCGTGGCGACCAGGCCGAATTCCTCGCCGATGATCGAGAAGATGAAGTCAGTATGATGCTCCGGAACGAAGCCGGTCTTCTGCCGGCCATTGCCCAGGCCCAGCCCCACCGCTCCGCCGGAACCCAGTGCGTACTTGGCCTGCAACTGCTGATAAGCAATGGTCTTTTCGTACTTCTCCGGATGAATCCAGGCGTCGATGCGCGTGCGGCGGTTTTCGTTGCCCATCAGCAACACGCAGATGACGGCAAAGCCCGCGATCCCGATCGGAACGAGATACGCCGGCCGCGCCCCCGCCACGAGCAACACCAGCCACGTCACGAGACCGAGCAGCAGTGTCGTGCCAAAGTCTTTCCCCGCCAGGACGAGGACCAGCGCACAACCGGCGAGCGCGCCGGGAATCACGATGCCCCGCCAGAATTCCTTCATGCGTTCGCGATAGAGGCTGGCGTAATGAGCGAGCATCACGATGACCACGGCCTTGGCGATTTCCGACGGCTGGAAGGTGAAGCCGGGCAGTTCAATCCACCGGCGGGCGCCATTGATTTCGCGCCCCTTGACGGCCGTGAACGCAAGGAGCAGGCACGCGATGACCAGACCGGGCCAGACAAACTTGCGCAGCCACCGATAGTCCAGCGCCGCCATGACACAGCAAGCCACCAGGCCGATGGCGGCGAAGATGGATTGCTTGATGAGAAACCGCTCCCCTTCCTGCGTCATGCTCGCGCTGTAGAGCATCACCAAGCCCAGCGCGAGCAGGGCCGCGACGCAAAAGGCGAACAGCGTGGCGATACGGCGGATGTTCATGCGTCAGGATGGGTAAGGCTGTGCGGAAGACTGGGCCGGAGCAGGAGGATGAGTATGAGTTAAGGCCTCGTTCCCACTCCTGATCATACTCCACACCCCGCCCACTACCGCGCCGACTGCCGACGGGACGGGGCGCAGCGGCACACCATGCCACGCCCTCGTCCCTTCGTCGCCAGTCAGCCGGTTCATCGGTGAGTGGGGTTGTTGGTGGTGAACGCTTACAGCTTCGGAGTCGGAGCCGACGCCGGGTCGCCCAAGGGCGGCAGGTTCGGCGGAACGACTGGCACCACGTCCGTCTTCGGAGCCGGGGCCGCGCTGGCGGACGGTTCGGAAGACTTCTTGGGGCTGCTGCTGCCCGCAGGCATTTTGAGCTTCTGGCCGACCTTGATCTGATCAGTCTTCAGCCCGTTCGCTTCGCGCAGCTTGGCCACCGTCGTGCCGTGGCTCTTGGCGATCTTGCCGAGGTTGTCGCCGGACTTCACGGTGTAGGAGCCGTCGGTGTCGGCCGGAGCGGGCGCACCGCCTGTGGTGGCGGGTGCCTTCGAAGCTTTCGGGGCGGCCGCCGGGATGTTGATCTTCTGGCCGATCTTCAGCTTGGTGGAATCGACGCCCGCGTTCGCGGCCTCGATGGCTTTCACGCCCACGCCATACTTCTTCGACATGGTGGAAAAGGAATCACCCTTGGCAACCACGTGCACCTTCGCTTCGCCGGTCGGGGCGGGAGGTGGCTCGGCCGGAGGAGTCACCGGCGGCGGCGGGGTAATGGGAGCAACCGCAATCGGTGGCGGCGTGCTCGGCGCGGGAACCGGCGGCGCGACCGGCACCGGCACCGGAGCCGGCGGAGTGGTGGGCAGCGGAGCCAGCCCGGATGTGCCGCCAATGGGCGGGAGCGTCCCGGGTCCGCCCGACGTACCAGGGGCGGGCGACACCGGCGGCGCATCAGGCGGCGGCGTGATGGGCGGCAACACCGGCTCGGGCGCTTTTTTCGTCTCGGGCCTGGGTTCCGGTTTGCAACCGACCATCAGGATGCCGGCGGCACCAATCAGGTGTGCCGCGACGAAGATGGCAACGATGATCGGCAGGTTCGTTTTGCGTTTGGATTTCTGCTCAAGGAGCGAGCCCTGCGGGTTCAATGGATTTGGAGTACTCATGGTGTGCGATGATGATGCTATTTTGGCTGCTTTGTTCGGCTCGCCAGAGCTGGCCATGCCCCGGCGAAATTTTTGTTAAATCGTCAATTATCTTAACTTTCGGACATTCACTGACTGACCGGCTCTAAATTACTTTTGCGGACGCCCCCATTCGTGGGGGCAACCACTGCAACACCGCCATTACTTGTGCGTTGCAATTGCTCAACCGCTTGTCGAAACACTTCACCCCGGTGACGGTAATCACGGAACAAATCGAAGCTCGAACAAGCCGGAGAGAGCAAAACGACGTCGCCCGGGGCCGCGGTTCGGGCCGCATCGTTGACCGCTTCTAACAACGAATCCACCAGGGTGCAAGGGGTAAAAAGACTCCACGACGCGCGGAGCTTTTCGCGGGTCTCCCCCAGAAGGAAAGCATGCTTCACCCGTTGCGCCAGCAAGGGCCCCAAATCGTGGTAATCCAGCCCCTTGTCGCGGCCCCCGGCGACGAGCAAAACGTTCGGCTCACCCGGATGCGCAACCGGCATGGTTTGCAATGCCTTGGCCACGGCATCAAGGTTCGTGGCCTTCGAGTCGTTCACAAATTTGATGCCGTTGATTTCGGCGATGAGTTCGCACCGGTGCGCCCCGGGCTGGAAGCTCGCGATGGCCTCGACCATCTGCTCCAACGGCAACCGCAGCACCCGCCCCACGGCGAGCGCGGCCATGACATTCTCCGCGTTGTGCGGGCCGCGCAGATGGGTCTTCTCCAAATCGATCAACGGTCCGATCCAGCCCTCGATGCGGCTGATGATGAGGGAACGGTCGAGGTGGATGTCCGCGCGGCGGTTCTGCGCGCTGAACGTGATCACCTTCGAAGGCACCTTCACCCCCAGCGTACGGAGCTGCGCGAGCGCCTCGGTCTGCACGATGGCCCAGTCAAAGGGTTGCTGGTTCTCAAAGATACGCGCCTTGGCCCGCGCGTAGCCGGCCATCGTGTGGTGCCGGTCGAGATGGTCCGGCGTGATGTTCAGCAGCACTGCCACGACCGGACGGAAATAACGGATCGTCTCCAACTGGAAGGAGCTGACCTCGATCGTGAGGTAATCGAGCTGCTTCGTTTCATCGGCGATGGCGCAGAGCGGCCGGCCAATGTTGCCGGCGGCCAGCGTGCGCTTGTGGCAATGCGTCAGCATGTGCTCGACCAGTTCGGTCGTCGTCGTCTTGCCGTTCGTGCCGGTGATGGAGATGTTGAGGCAGACGGCCTGCTGCCAGCCGAGTTCCAGTTCGCTGATGACGGGGATTTCCCGCTGGCGAAGATCCTTCACGAGCAGCGAATCCAGCGGTACGCCCGGACTGGCCACGGCAAAATCGAACTGCCCGGCCGGGGCCAGCCGCAGGTCCAGTTCCACGCGCACCCCGAGTTCCCGCAGCGCCTCGGCCTCACGCCGCAGCGCGGGCGTGTCAGAGTTGTCCATCGCCGTGACGCGCGCCCCCCGGGCGACCAGCAGGCGCGCCGCCGCCGCCCCGCTCAGGGCGAGGCCGATCACCAACACATCTTTGTCCTGGAGGCGGAACATGTTAACGCAACTTCAACGTCGCCAGCGCGAGCACGGCGCAGACGATGCACAAAATATAAAACCGCGTGACGACCTGGGACTCATACCAGCCGAGTTTCTGAAAATGATGGTGCAACGGAGCCATGCGGAACACCCGCCGCCCCTCGCCGTACACCCGTTTCGTGTATTTGAACCAGCCGCGCTGGATCATCACCGAGACAATCTCCACCACAAACACCCCGCCGGCAATCACCAGCACGAACGGCTGGTGAATGAGCACAGCCATGATGCCGAGCACGCCGCCCAGCGCGAGCGACCCCGTGTCGCCCATGAAGACCTGCGCCGGATGACAATTGAACCAGAGAAACCCCAGGCTCGCCCCGATCATCGCCGCGCAAAACACGGTGAGCTCGCCCGCCCCCGGCACATGCGGCACCAGCAGATAGCCCGAGATCACCGCGTTGCCCGCGATGTAGGTGAAGATGAGAAACACCGTGGTCACGATCAGGATGCAGCCAATCGCCAGACCGTCCAGACCGTCCGTGATGTTGACCGCATTGCTGCTGCCCACAATGGCGCAAACCGTGATGAGCCCGCCCACCCAGGCGGCATCCGTCAATACCGCGCGTTTGAAGAACGGCACCTGGATTTCGGTGATCAGCTTGTGCGTCTCGGGCAGCATCCACAGGGAGAAGGCAATGAAACCCGCCAGCGCGAACTGTACCACGAGCTTCACATTTTCCTCCGCTCCGGCGCTCTTCTGTTCGGTCAGCTTCTTGTAATCGTCGTAGAACCCCAGCGCCGCCAGCACCAGCAGCGAGATCAGCGTCAGCACGATGAACTCGTTCCACTGCGCCCAGATCAGCGCGGTCAGGTCCACCACCAGCACGATGAGAATGCCGCCCATGCCCGGCACGCCCTTCTTGGTGAAGACCTGCGTGGCCGTCGTGCCGGCTTCCTGCGCCTTGTCGAGGTACTCCTGCCCGAACTTGAGTTCCTTCAGCCACGCGATGACCACCGGCCCGAGCCACAAGCTCAACAACAACGCCGTGATCGCCGCCCCCGCGCTGCGTATGGTGATGTAGCGAAACACCCGCAGCGCCGACAAAGGGTCGGCCCAGGTCGTTCCGGCGGCTTGCTCTTGGAGCCATTGGGAAAAGTAAAAAAGCATCGGTCATTCGGACACGGTGGAGCGATTGCGATGGGGGGCAGGAGTAAGATTAAGAGAAAGATTAAGATTAAGGGAGGAACCTACAGCGTGGCTCCTTCCCTTGCTCATAATCTTAATCTTGCTCTTACTCATAATCTTCATCCCATCTTCCATTCTCAATCGTGACGATGTTGCAGCGTAAAAAGGCCGTTGTGCCGGCGCATTTTTTCCCAGCGGCACAACCGGACCAGAAAGCCCGGCACGCGCGCGTTGGCCTGCAACTCGCACACCAGCCGCTTCGCCGTCAGTGGTTTATTGCGATTCATCTTGGGGTTCATGGCGCGTCAGTTCATGTGCGGTTTACCGGCGGCTGCCGGGACTTCCACTTGCGCAACCGGATGGTTGCGACTGCGCAGCACGTCGCCGACCCGCTCCAGGCGGGTGGAACGGGAAGCCTTCAGCAGCACCACGTCACCAGGCAGCAGTTCGCTCCGTACGGTCTCGCCCGCACCAGCGACCTCGGCGATTTCCGTGACGGCGCTCAGGCCGGCGGCCCGGGCCGCCCCGGCCAGGTGCCCCGCCATCTTGCCCACGGCGAAGAGCCGGTTCACCCCCAGCTCCGCTGCACGGCGGCCGACCTCGACGTGCGCCGCGACGCTGTGGTCGCCGAGTTCCGCCATGTCCCCCAGCACCGCCACGCGGCGGCCGGCACACGGCAGATCGTGCAGTGTTTGCAGGGCGGCAATCATCGAATCGGCATTTGCGTTGTAGGCATCGTCGAGCACCCGGACCCCGTCGGCTTCCCAAAGTTGCAGGCGCATCTTTGGCGGGGTGCATCCCGCCAAAGCGCGCCCAACTTGCTCCCGGGACAGGCCGATTTCGGCTCCCACCGCCCCGGCGAGCAAAGCGTTTAAAACTTGATGTCGTCCCAGCAGCGCGATGCGGTACCCACCGGAGAAGGCGTCGTAGGGACACTGAACCTGAAATGCCATGCCGCAGGCTTCGAAGCGCACGTCACTCACGCGCCAGTCGTTGCCCGGTCCGAAGCCCACCCGCACCACCCGCGCCCGGGTGCGTGCCGCGATGGCGGCCATCTCCGGGCAATCACCGTTCACGAAGAGAATGCCGTTTGCCGGCAGCAACTCGGCCAGCCAGCCTTCTTCCTGCGCAACGCCCAGGACATCTCCAAAAAATTCCAGGTGTTCACGCCCGATGCTGGTGATGATCCCGAAGCGAGGCTGGATCAGCCTTACGAGCGGAGCCAGTTCACCGGGATGGTTGGTCCCGACCTCCAACACCGCGCCGGTATGCAGGCGTTCCAGCCGCAGCAACGTGTGCGGCACCCCGATGTCGTTGTTGAAACTGGCTTCGCTCCACAGGGCCGGGCCGCGCTCGCGCAACACGGCAGCGACCAGTTCCTTGGTCGTCGTTTTCCCGTTGGAACCGCCCACGGCGATGACGGGGATGTCAAAGTCCCGCCGATAGCATCCCGCGAGTTGCGCATAGGCTTCCCGCGTGCTGGTCACGGCGATGATGGCGCACGGGCCGTTGTAGCCCAGGCCTTGATATTTGGCACGGTCAACCACGATCGCCGCCACGCCCTTGGCTGCCACTTCGGCGATGAACTCGTGGCCGTCAAACTTGTCGCCCGCGATGGCGATGAAGAGATCGCCCGGCTGCGCATGCCGCGAGTCCGTGCAAACGCGCCGGACCAGTGTGTCCGGGCTGCCTTGGAGAATTTCTCCGGCAGTCGCGTGGGCGACGAATTTGAGCGCGCGCGGGTCCATGATTCGTTACTCGGTGAGGGAGCGGTAGGCCTCCGAGCTGGCCAGCCACGGCACCGTCACGGGACGCCGGAAGAGCTGGCGCAGGCCCGCGTCCGCGTTTTGCGCGGCCGGCACGGCATCCGCATCCGGGAAGATGGGCTGCACGACGGCGGGCTGGGTGTTACGCAGCGCGTTGATCTGCTTGCACAGG
>RFSE01000201.1 GCA_009924135.1 Pseudomonadota bacterium
AGTGGCTCCCTCTCCCAGCGGGAGAGGGCCGGGGTGAGGGAGAACGGCTGCGCCAGCCACAACTCGCCCCATTTTACCAAAAATATTCCCGCAGTTGGTATCAGTCCAATTTTGGTCGTGAATTTGTTCACCTGTTGAGTGAACCGTTAAACGACAACTTCATTGCAGGAGGGGCTTGTCTTTGCGTTCGTTCGCGGCAAATTCAACCGCGGATTCTAGGATGAAGCGTTCCGGCATGGCTCACGCCAAAACCCCCTTCACCACCTGCCCCTCCTCGGCCACGCCGGTGAGCCGGACATCGAGCCCCTGAAACTTCACCGTGAGCCGTTTGTGATCGATGCCGAGCTGGTGGAGCAGCGTGGCCTGCAGGTCGTGGACGTGGACGACATTCTCCACGGCGGCGTAACCCAGCTCGTCCGTCGCGCCATAGACCGTGCCGCGTTTCACGCCGCCGCCGCAGAGGAACATCGAGAAACCCTTCATGTGATGATCGCGCCCCGGGCCGCCCTTGTTCGCCTGCGCCATCGGCGTGCGCCCAAACTCGCCGCCCCACACGATCAACGTGTCGTCGAGCAGACCGCGCTGCTTGAGGTCCGTGATGAGCGCGGCGGTCGCGCGGTCCACATTGGCCGCGTTGCCCTGGATGAACTTTACCAGGTCGTTGTGATGGTCCCAGTCGCGGTGATAGAGCTGGATGAACCGTACCCCGCGCTCCGCCAGCCGCCGGGCGAGCAGGCAGTTCGAGGCAAAGGACCCATCGCCCGGCTTGCAACCGTAGGAATCCAGCACGTGCTGCGGCTCGTTCGTCACGTCCACCAGACCGGGCACCGCCGTCTGCATCTTGAAGGCCAGCTCGTACTGGGCGATGCGCGTGGTCAGTTCCGGGTCATCATCGACCTGCTGCTGCGCGCGGTTCAGCGCCTGGACCGCGCCCACCACATCGTGCTGCTGCGCGGCGGAGACGCCGGGCGGGCGGTTCAGGTACAGCACCGGGTCGCCCTTCGAGCGCATCGCGACGCCCTGAAACTGGCCCGGCAGAAATCCGCTGTGCCACTGCCGCACGGAAATCGGCTGCGGACTGCGGCCCTCCGTGGACGTCAGCACCACGAACCCCGGCAGGTCCTCGCACTCGCTGCCGAGCCCGTAGAGCACCCACGCGCCCATCGAGGGCCGGCCCTGGATCATCGTGCCGGTGTTCATCAACGTGTGCGCCGGATCGTGATTGATCGCATCTGTGCGGAGTGAGCGGATGACCGTGAGTTCATCCGCGACCGTGGCGAGGTGCGGAAAGATTTCGGCAAGCTCCGTGCCGCTCTGCCCGCAGTGCTTGAACGCAAACTGCGGCGCAAAGCATTTCAACGTTTGCTCCTGCAACTGCGCGAGCTGCTGCCCGTTCGTGAACGACTCCGGCATCGGCTGCCCGTGCAGCTTGGCGAGCTGCGGCTTGGGATCGAACGTCTCCAGATGCGACGGCCCGCCCGCCATGTAGAGCCAGATGATGCGCTTGGCCCAGGGCGTAAAGTGCAGCGGATTCACCACCCCCGGCCAGCGCGCGGCCTTGCCGACCTCAGCCGGCAACGCCGCCCGCCCGAGCAACGATGACAACGCCGCCAAGCCCAGCCCCGATTTTCCGAGGAAGGCGCGGCGGTGAAGCTTGGAATCATCCAGCGGCAAAGCCATCGCCCGGTTGGACGCTGTCAGGGCAGGGGAATGCGATGAAAATTCCGAGCCCGCCGGAGCGCCGGTCTCCGACCCGGCGCGATGACCGACCATACGAACGCGCCGGGTCAGGTACCGCAGGCGTCCCCGCCTGCGAGTTACCGGGGCGTCCCGCCCCGAGTCCGTGCGCGCGGCGAGACGCCGCTCGAACTCGCAGGCGAGGACGCCTGCGGTACAACCTCGGCGACCGGCGACGGACGTGCGCATCCGCACATCTTGCCCGCCGAGTCGGAGACCGGTGCTCCGGAGTCAGGCCAGGATGGCCTGGATCGGTTTCGCGCCTTCCACGCCGGAGAGCTTGGCGTCGAGGCCCTGGAACTTCACCGAGAGGCGGCTGTGATCGATGCCCAGCAGTTTGAGAAGGGTCGCGTGGAGGTCGTGGACGTTGATGATGTTCTCGACGGCGGCGTAGCCCAGTTCGTCGGTCGCGCCGTAGCTGAGGCCGCCCTTGATGCCGCCGCCCGCGAGCCAGATGCTGAACCCGGCGTTGTGGTGGTCGCGTCCGCTGCCGCCTTGGCTCATGGGCGTGCGCCCGAACTCGCCGGCCCAGACGATGATGGTGTCCTGGAGCATCCCGCGCTGCTTGAGGTCGGTGATGAGGGCCATGCAGGCACGGTCGATCTCGGCGGCCTTGAGGGTCACGCCGTCTTTCACGCCGCCGTGGTGGTCCCAGTCCTTGTGGTAGAGCTGGATGAAGCGCGTGCCGCGTTCGGCGAGGCGGCGGGCGAGGAGACAGTTCGACGCGAACGAGCCGTCCCCGGGTTTGCAGCCATAGAGGTCGAGGACGGTCTGGGGTTCCTTCGCGGTGTCCATCAACTCCGGCACGCTGGCCTGCATCTGGAAGGCCATTTCATACTGGGCGATGCGCGTGGTGATCTCGGGATCGTCCACGACGGCGTCGTACTTCTTGTTGAGCGCATTGACGGCCTGCACTACATCGCCCTGCTGGTCGCGCGTGACGCCGGCGGGCGTGCCGAGATAAAGCACGGCGTCGCCCTTGCTGCGGAGCTGCACGCCCTGGAAGCGGCTGGGCAGGAAGCCCGACGACCACTGGCGTGCGGCGATGGGCTGGTTTTGCCCGCCCTTGCCAAGCGAGGTGAGCACGACGAAGCCCGGCAAGTCATCGGCCTCGGTGCCGAGCCCGTACGTGACCCACGCCCCCGCGCTGGGCCGGCCGGCGATCTGCGAGCCGGTGTTCATGAACATGTGCGCGGGGTCATGGTTGATGGCCTCGGTGGTCATGGAGCGGATGACGCACATTTCGTCCGCCACGGTGCCCATCTGCTCAAACAGGTCGCAAAACTCCTGGCCGTTTTTCCCGAACTTCTTGAAGCCGAGCTGCGGGCCGTAGCATTTGAGCTGTTGCCCCTGCAACTGCGCGATCTGCTTGCCCTTGGTGAACGACTCGGGCATCGGCTCGCCGTGCATCTTCGCGAGCTGGGGCTTGTAGTCCCACGTCTCGAGGTGCGACGGACCGCCGGCCATGGTGAGCCAGATGATGCGCTTGGCCTTCGCCGGGAAGTGCAGCGGGTTCACGACGCCGGGCCACTTGTCTTTCGCAGCCGGCTTCTTGGTCGCAGCGCGCAGGGCCGGGTTGAGCAATGAGGCGAGCGCGAATGCGCCGACACCTTGCGCGGTGCGGCAGAGGAAGAGGCGGCGGTTAAGGGCGGCGGTGGTCAGGGGGGAGTTCATAAGGGGTCCAAAGTCCAAGAGTCCAAGGTCCAAAGTCGTTTAGGTCGGTTGTGCGTCGGCGGTTCGGTACTTGCTGCCACGAAGTTGTGATCTATTGAGGTAGCCCATCAAGCCGGCGATGGCGCGGCTGGTGTCAACGGCCAGGGTCTTCGTGGTTTGGAAGTCGGCATCGGAAAGGTAGGCTTCATCGCGTGCCACATAAAGCTGGGAACGGACTTCGCCGCATGAGCCCTTGGCTTGGGAAAGGAACTGATGAAACTCCTTGTCGCCGCCGCGTTCAAAGCCTTCCGCGATATTCGAGGTGATGGAAATGCAGGCGCGCCGCATCTGGTCACGCAGCGCAAAGTCCTTGGCAAATTCCCCGCTACGAGAGGTGCGATAAACCGCCTTCGTCAGCTCACGCCCCTTTTGCCAGCAGGCGAGGTCTTCGAATGTTTCAATGCGAGCCATATTACTTAGGAGTCCAAGGTCCAAGAGTCCAAGGTCCAAAGTCGTTTAGTTAGGGTGGTGTTGGGCCAGTGGGAATGGTTCGGGAGTGCTCGCGAGTTGAAAGTAAGAGCTTCGATAGTCACTTTGGGTGACAAACGCCTGACTTTGGACTTTGGACTCTTGGACATTGGACTCGATCACGATCTTGTGATGGTTTCGTGCAGGTTCAGAATCACGCGCGCGACGCTCGTCCACGCGGCGAGTTCGGCCTGGTCGGCGGCGGGAGGCAGCGGGGCGAGGCCGACTTTCAGCAGGGCCTCGGCGGCTTTCGCATCGGCCTTGTATTGGGCGAGGTGCTTGTCGAACAGCGCACGTGTGGTGGCGAGTTCATCGGGGCGCGGGACGCGGGCCAGGGCCTGCCGCCAAGCCCAGGTGAGCCGGGCGGAGGCGTCGCCGGTGCCTTCCTTCACGATGCGCGCGGCGAAAGCGCGGGCGGACTCGACGTAGGTGGGGTCGTTCAACAGGACGAGCGCCTGCTGCGGGATGTTGGAGCGGTTGCGCTCGGCGGCGCACTCCTCACGGCTGGGCGCGTCAAAGGCGAGCATCGAGGGATGCAGGAAGCTGCGCTGCCACCAAGTGTAGAGCCCGCGCCGGAACTGGTCATCACCCTTGCTCGCGTCGTAGCTGCGCACGGGGAAGTTGAGGTTCTCCCAGTAGCCGTCGGGTTGATACGGCTTCACGCTCGGGCCGCCGACTTTCGGGTTCAACAAACCGGCAACGGTCAAGGCGTTGTCGCGGACCAGCTCGGCATCGAGCCGCCAGCGGCTCTGGCGGGCGAGTTCACGGTTGTAAGGGTCGCGGGTTTGCAGTTCTTTTGAGGCCGTCGAAGTCTGCCGGTAGGTGGCGCTCATCACGATGGTGCGGACCATCTGCTTCATGTCCCAGCCGTTGTCGCGGAACTCGCAGGCCAGCCAGTCGAGCAGCGCGGGGTTCACGGGCGGTTCGCCTTGTGCGCCCATGTCATCCAGCACCTTCGAGAGGCCGGTGCCGAAGAACTGTTTCCAGAGGCGGTTGACGAAGACCCTTGCCGTGAGCGGGTTTTCCTTCGCGATAATCCACTCCGCCAAATCGAGCCGCGTCAAGGGCACGTCGGCCGAGGCGTTGCGCCGTAGCGACACCGGCAGGTAGGCGGGCAGCGCGGGCTGCATCTGCGGGCCGCTCTCGTCCATCCAGTTGCCGCGCGGGAGCACACGCACCGTGCGCTTGGTTTCGGAGGAGATGGACACCAGGCACTTGGGCACCTTCGCCTCGTAATCGGTCTTCGACTTTTTCGCGGCGGCAAGTTTCGCGCGCAGCTCGGTCAGCTCGGGAGCGACGCTCTTGAAATGGGCGAATAACTTGTCCTTCTGCGCGGCGGTGCGTTTGTCGGTCGTGACCTTGAGGATCGCGGCGATGTCTGCCGGCGGCCCCGGGGGATGCACCGTGCGGGCGGCCTCGGCTTCGGTGGTGGCGCCGAGCCGGAACTTGCCGAGCAGGTGCTCCTTCGCGTCATGGTTCTGCTGCAACTCCACCGTCAGCGTGTCGCCAGCGGCGAGCGTGAGCGGCTCGGCGAGTTCGAGGACCAGGTTCTGCGCCTTGCCGACTTCCGGCAACACGCCCCAGCCCCAGGTTGCGCCCTTCACGTCACCGTCAATCGCCGAGGCCGCCGTCCACGCCTTGTAGGGGTTTTTACCGGCAGCGGCGGTTTGCTCGAACGTCGCCCGCGCGGCGGCGAACTTCACCGGCTGGGCCTTTTCCTTGCCGTGCTTCACGGTCGCGATCACCTCGGACAGCACAAAATTTCCGTTGCTCGCGCGGCCCGGCCCTTTCGCCGGGAGGGAATCATCCGGCAACGCCTCGACGCGCAGGCCGGTGATGGCCGCGAGCGCGTTCGTGATGGTCACGGTGTAAGTGTCCTTGTCCGGCCCCTTGCCACTGGCGAGCACCGAGCCGTCGCCCTGGATCGCGAGCTTGGATTTGCCTGCGGAAGCGACCTTCGCGGGCTTGAGCGGCTTCCACATGGCATCGTGTTGTACGGCGGCGAAGGCAGCGTCCTGCCATTTTTCGTAGGCCGAGGCGAGCTGCCGCTGCGGGCCGTCGAAGTCGGTTTGCAGCTTGGTTACGTCGCCTTCGAGCCGCGCGAGTTCCGCTGAATCCTGGGCGCTGGGCACCATCATCCCTTCCTCGCGTTTGCCGATGATCGGCTCCTTGATGTCGGCGAAGAACGCGCCCATGGAATAGAAATCCCGCTGGGTCGCGGGGTCGAACTTGTGATCATGGCATTGGCAGCAGCCGAGCGTTTGCGCGAGCCACACCCCGCCGACGGCGCGCACGCGGTCGGTCAGGTAGCGTTGCTCATAGTCCTTGGCCTGTGCGCCGCCTTCTTCGGTGGAGAGGATGAGGCGGTTGAAGGCCGAGGCCACGCGTGTTTCCAACGTGGCGTTGGGCATCAGGTCGCCGGCGAGCTGCTCGCGGGTGAACTGGTCGAAGGGCTTGTTCTCGTTGAAGGACTTGATGACGTAATCGCGATAGGGGAAGACATTGCGCGGCGTGTCGGAGTGGTAACCGATGGTGTCCGCGTAACGCACCACGTCCAGCCAGCCGATGGCCATGCGCTCGCCATAGTGCGGCGAGGCGAGCAGGCGCTCGACCAGCTTGGCGTAGGCGTCGGGGGCCTTGTCGGCAACAAAGGCATCCACCTCGTCGGGCTTGGGCGGCAGGCCAAGGAGGTCGAAGTAAACGCGGCGTGCGAGCGTGCGGCGGTCGGTCTCGGGGGAAGGTTTTAAGCCCAGCTCCTTAAGCCGGGTTTGCACGAGATGATCCACGCCGTTTTTGCCGGCGGGGATGCTGGCCTTCACCGGGGGTACGTAGGCCCAGTGCGTCTGGTATTCCGCGCCCTCGGCGACCCAGCGCTTGAAGAGATCCTTTTGCGCGGCGGTGAGTTTCTTGTGCGATTCAGCCGGCGGCATGAGGTCATCGGCTGCCTTGGTGAAGAGCCGCTTCACCAGCTCGCTCTGGTCGGGTTTGCCGGGGACGAAGGCCTTCTTGGCGATGGCCTCATCGCGGATATCGAGGCGGAGCTTGGCCTTGCGCTGTTTCTCGTCCGGCCCGTGGCAGAAGAAGCAGTTGTCCGAGAGCAGCGGCCGGATGTCGCGGTTGTAATCCACCTTCTTGACGGGCGCGGCGGCCCGCACATCCCACCCCGTGCCGGCGACCAGACCCAGTGCGAGGACAAAACCAAATCGAGTAAGCGTCATAATACGTTTCATTTGACCCCGGTCGTTCGCGAGCGATTCACGAGGACGAGGGGCAACCAGCAGAGAATGCGGGGCGGCGTGGAAAACGCCAAATTCATTTTGCGGCTTCGGCGGGAGCGTACGGCAGGAAAAGCGCGGGGCCATTCGTGCGCAGCAGGTCCTTCAACTCGCCGTAGTCGAAATGGACGACGAACTCGCCGTCCGCGCCGGAGGCGATGGCGTAGGGGTTGAAGTAGATTTGCAGGCCGGTGGGCGAGAGGGTGAAGACGTCGAGCGCTACATCCTTGTTGAGCACCGCCTCTGGTCGCGGTGCAGAGGTGGCCTTGAGCTTCGGTACGCAGCCGACGCGCAGCGCATGCTGCCAGTCCGTCTCCGGTCGAAAGAGGTCCGCCAGGTTCACAGTGTGCAGAAGACCGTCCTCCGTGAGCACAAAGTTTTCACCCGCCCAGTGCGAGTGGTTGCCGTTGCCGCCGGTTTCATCGTAGCTCCACACGCAGAAGCTCACGAGACGGGTAGTCAGAAGCCGCAGTTGCCAGTTCTTTGTCAAAGCCCACTCCGACATCGTCGCCGGCCAGTCGAGTTCGTAACCTTCCTTCAGATGCGCAAAAATCCCTCCGGTGAACTCCCGCGATTCCATTTCACAGCGTTCAAGCATCAGTGCATTTACCCGCGCGAAGATCGGGGTGCCCGCCGGTAGTTTGGGAAACTGGGCGTGAAACTCCTTGGTTCCCCCGTATCTGCCCAGCTTCAGCCCGGTCCGGCGGCGGAAGCTCAAATGTTCAAACTGCCGGCTCAAGTTCGCCGTATCCACTCCCCACGAGGCGAGCCGCGGCAGGGTTGCATTCAGCTTGAGCACATTTGTAGTGGAGGCGATGACGGATTCCGGTGGCTTGGGGGCAACGTCCGATTCCCGTCCGGTGACGGTTGCCTGCCACGGTGGGTTGCGGTTCGTCGTGCTGAACCAATCTGTCTGCACGCGGCCTTCACGGTAGAGCCAGCCTTGCCAGCCTTCGTCTTGGTCGAACAAGCAAACCTGCACCAACCGTCCGTCCACATCTTGTCCCACGAACGTGCCGCCACTCACCGGCCGAACCGGTGGCCGCCCGGCATCCCGCCAACAGAGGAAAGTGAAACCGGCGAGTGCGAGGAGGAAGGCCACCGCGAGGCGTCGGCCCGTACGTGGCGTCGGCGGGGCAGGGGACGGGCCGCTCATTTGGCAGCGTGGATGACCAGGTTCAGCTTGCCGATCTCCAGGCGGCTGCCGTTCTTGAGCGGCGTGCGTGCGCCGCTGGCAGTCTCGACGTATTCGATCAGGCCGTTGGTGAACACGATGCTCGCAAAGCGATGCGGCAGTCCGCGCACGAAGACATGGTCCTCGCCGCCACCGATGGTCACGGCCTGCGCCCCGAGGTTGAAGTTCGTCGTTTCGTTCGGAGCCCAGATGACTTCCAGGCACGCTTCGCGGAAGAGTTTCTCGACGACGATCATCGCCAGTCCCAGCGCGAGCCCCAGCGTGCCAATGCCCACGGCCCGGCCAATGGCATCCGGCAACACGGCGCTGACCAACAGAAAACCAATGCCGCCTAAACCGCCTCCCGCCGTACCGGCACAGAAACCACGCAACAAGCCCAGATTCGGAACCGGACGCGACAGCAACGTACCGAGCAGTGCGCCCATCAAGGCCCAGTAGATCACGCGGACCACCGTTTCTTGGAAGAGTTCCGAGCCGAACTCAATGGAGTAGGCGGCTTGCGCCGCTGTTCCGGAGAGGAATCCCGCGAGCGTCCCAAACAACAGAATCCGCTGGAGCTGGCGTGGGCGGAAGTTACGACGTTGGTGCCATTCGCCCGCTGCGAACAATGTACTGGCCAGTACAGTAGCCGCGATGGCTGACCAGATACCAGTTACGATGACCATTTTCCATGCCGGGTCACCTCGACGTGTGGCAGGCGCAAATTCCGCCAGCACCGCTCCCGCTGCACCACCCAATGCCCCGGCCAGCAGGAAGAGCAGCACCTTGTTTGACCGGATGGCGGCGAGCGCCGGCGGCATCGGGCTGGGCGATTCACTCGTGGACATGGCGAAACGCTATTGGAAACGGGTGGCAATTCAACCACGGACCGGCACGGATGAGGCGCATCTTGACACTGTCCCCGGAGCGCGGCTGTGTCGCGGAGACCAGCCGCAGCGGCTGCGCCAGCCAGGAGGCGTAGCGGGGTTCCGACCCTGCTCGGCATTCTAACGTTGCTGCGGCTGATCCCGCGCCGAGCGGGACACAGCCGCGCTCCGGGAGATTTCGCCCCTCGGGAGCAGTATCAAGATGTGCCCGCGCAGATGGGGTCACGGATTTGTGCCGGTCAGTGCCAGTGAAGGCCGTCTATTTCTTCCCCTCGCGGACGCGCTCCTTCTCCGCTTCCAGTTCGGTCGCGAGCGTCTTGCGGTCGCTCACGAGTTGTTTCTCCAACTGCACGTAGGCCTCGGCGTCGCCCTTTTCGGCCGCCTTCTTGAGCTGGCCCTTCACCAGGATCTCGCGGTCGGCGATCTTGGACTTGTAGAGGGCTTCGAGGTCGGCCAGTTCGGCCTTCTGCGCAGCGGTGACTTTGACGGCCGGCGACTGTTTGTTCAGCCGTTCCATCGCGAGTTCAAAAGAGGATTTCATCGGGAAGTTTTCAGTTCTTAGTTTTCAGTTTTCAGTGGGCCAACGTTACCGCATCAGCACTGAAAACTGAAAACTGAAAACTAGCTACTCAATACCGACCTCTACCTTTCCCTCCACCACGCGGACCGGATACGCCCGCACGGGGCGCGCGGGGACCGTGAGGCATGCGCCGGTCTTGAGGTCGAACTCCCAGCCGTGCAACGGGCAGGCCACGGTGTACTTCCCCGCCTCCACCCAGCCCGGACCGAGCGGCCCGCCCCGATGCGGGCAATCGTCATCCAGCGCGTAGAACTGACCATCCACGTTGAAGACGGCGATGCGTTTCCCGGCGAGCAGGACGGTCTCGCCCTTGCCGGGGAGCAGGGCGGCGGCTTCGAGTGCAGGCAGGAAGTCAGGCACGGGCCGAATATTGTCCATGCCGGCTGGGATTTCAATCTGCCGTCTGCCGCCTGGGGCGCATCTCAGTATCTAGCCGCCCCACCATCCTGGCGACGGAGCTTCAAGTGCTGGGTGGCGATTCGTCCCGGAGGGACACTTGAAAATAGCCCGGCGTTTCAACGCCGGGAAC